>JAYOKQ010000077.1:0-20908 GCA_038119905.1 Gemmatimonadota bacterium
CACCACCGCCGTTATCGGGGTCGAAGTGCACTTCGCAGTTGTCATCGCGGAAGGTACAGGTCGGGTTCTTGTCAACGATCAAGTCGTTGTCGTGAACGTGGACCATGGCGCGAACGCGGTTATCTGCGTTGCTCCAACCGATGATGAGGTCGATGAACAGGTCATCGGCGTCTTCGGCACCACCCGTAAGCGGGTTCATATCGTCGATCGTAACTTCAAAGCTGCGATCAACCCAAGCCCAGTCGGAGTTATCACCGTCTATCGTGGGCAGGTTGCCGGCGGGAATGCCGACAGCAAAGAAAAGAGGCACTTCAGCCGGTTCCTGTGCTACGGCACTGCCAGCGAGAAGCACGCCTAGAGACAACGCTAGGACTTTGCGCATTTGAATTCCTCCTCAATGAAATTGAGAAAAGGGAATGTATGAATCCTACCGCTAGCCTACGCGGCAGGGGCTAATTGGGCATAAAATACTACTCTAAAAATGTCAGTGCAAGATGAAACACACTTTCAAAAGAGCGTTTTACGCCGAAACGGCTTTATATTGTTACGATTTGTGATTGAGGCTGTCAAGCTTTTTTCAAAAAAATGTGCATAGATATCTAAGGGTATTAAAATTAATCGCTTATGAATAAACGATGCGCGCAGCCCTTAGCGCTCAGTAGGCGACGGAAATAAGCTGCTGGAGGCTCTCATCGCCGGCATCCCCGCGCACATTGATTTTCAACAGGTATAGTCCGGGAGCGACCCGTGCTCCGTGCTGATTGACGCCATCCCAGTGCAGCGTTTGCTGGCCAGCCAATCCGTCAAACGTGTGCTCGTAGACGGCGCTACCGGCCAGATCGTACACGTGCAGACTCAGGGGGCGAGCTTCCAGAACATTGACCAGGTCGATATCGATTCGAAGCGCATCGTTGATATCGTCCCCATTGGGTGTGATAGCGTGCGCGTTGACCTGTACGTTCGCCAGTAGCGCTCGGCTGACGGGCAAGCTAACGACGTTGGTGCTGCTTTCGATCAGTGTGCTTGCATCGCCTGGGTCAACTCGCTGGCGCACGCCGGCATCCTGTCTGCTGTCCTGCAGAAAGACGTCGAAGCGCGTCGACTGCAGGAACACAGAGGAAGTGAAGCGCAGTTCGAGCAATTCGTCGCGGTTGATTCTGTTGGGTAGATGGACGATAAAACCCGATTCGGTCGTGTCCGATTCCGCCGCTAGCAGAGTGCCGTTGAGCGCGACGTCGATAAAACGTGCCGGCGACGTGGATTCGACGGCTATACGGTCAAATCCAATAGTGTCTTCGGGACGCAAATAGTAGGTGAACTCGGTCTCTTCGCCGGGCATGGCCTGCTGGGGAGTAATTTCGCCGATGGCTCGTCTGGCCAACGGTTGCGTAAAGTTGACGGCCAGATAGTCCAGCGTGGCTGCTGCGTCGGGTGAATTGGAGACCAAGCGCACGTCCATTTCCATGTAGCGGCGCGGCGAAGGCGATTGGAATGGATCGCCGGACGCGCTGTAGATATTGCTCCAAGGGCTCCAGTCGCCGCCGGGCGTGATGCTGGTGTCGATGGCGCCGCGAAACGAAGGGATCAGCTTGTTGTACCGCGATTCGGTTACTTCTTTGCCGTTTTTGTCGTAAAACGTGTATTTCTCGTCTACTTCATTGCCTGTGCGCGTGCGAATCTCTACCCGGGTGCCGGGCGGTATTTCGCCGCCCCATTCAACGGAGTTGAGGTTGCGGCCCGAGCCCAAATCGACGAGCGGTGAGGTGAAGCCGACCTGCTGGGGATAGCCTTCGCCAAAAATTTGGATCTCGTCGGTCGTGCCGCCGGCCGCGCAGCCGGGAATTGTGCCCGCCGCTGTATTTTCACCGGGCGCGAAGAGCGAAAAGCAGCTCGTATCCCAGAACTTCCAGAAAATGCGCACGTAGCGTGTCGGCAGCAGGTCAAAGTGGTGATCGACTAGCCCCTTGGACGTTTCGCTGGAGGGCGAGGCGCCGGAAAAGTGCTTGGTATAGATGCGCGAACCGTCCGGGGCGATGGAGCCGTCGGAGGTCATAAATTCGTAGAAGCGAAAGTCCCAGCGCCGCCGCGATATATAGTGGTTGGTTGTAATACCGCCGCCAAACCCCGAGCGGACCACTACGCCGCCTATGATGCGGACTTGGTCTATCCAGTAGACCGCGCCCAAATCCAGAATCATATGCGCCAGAATATCGTCGAGGCCGCGCGAGGCGGTGCCGGCGCGCCAGCGCTCGTACAGGTCTCCATCGACTAGGCCGATGGCGTTGCCCAGCGGCTGCGACTCGGTATTGGCTAGGTTGATATTGATATCGATGGTGCCGCCGCGCTCCAAGAGTCCGAGGCCAATATTATCGCCGATAGCTTCGACTTCCACTTCGACAAGGCGTGCGCCGGGCGTGACAAGGAGCGGCTCAAAGCGGACGTACTGTATGGGAGTATCGTCTATTTGGTCGATTTCGAACGTAACGCGGTGGCGCTCGTTCTCTTTGAAGCGCTCTTTGACGCGATAAATCAGCGAACCGGGAATGGGAGCGGCGATAAAATCCGTTTCGGGTTCGCCCGTGGAAAGCAACAGGTCGAATAGTTCGAACGGTTCAGCCTCGGTGTCAAAAACCAGCGTGATGCTGTTGGCCGAGACGGCGCGTCCCAGATTGACTTCGATAAACCACTGATCGGGATCGTCCTGCGGATCGGGGGCCCAGCCCGATGTGAGATCTCCATCGATGATGTTCTCAGCGCTGCTCAGATTGGAGCCGGCGTTGCGAATACCCCCGCCAAAACGCGTCAAGTCGGTTACGGCATTTGAGCTCTTGCGGATACGCGTGGGGGCGACGGTGCCTTCGGGCAGTAGGTCAACTGCCCCCAATGGCAGGGTCCACTGACTCCAGTCGCGTGCGGAATCGTAGCGCAACTGCTGTGCTCCAAGTGGGGCACAGACCGAGATGATGCAGAGTACGAGCAAAGCTAGGCGGAACCAATGCATAGGATAGGCTTCTCCCGACGGGGCCTTCGATGGGCGTCGATGGGCTGTTCCGTCTGGTTTTGTTCTTGCTGAGTAGCACCGTCGAAATTTCTCTACAATTCTACTGATTTTATCCGCACTTCACAATATGCAAAGGGTGGGGTGTATGCGTGGAGGTCTTCCGGCAAATTTCCGTTGTTCGCCGAGCTTGACGACAAGCTTGACATCATCAGCGCGCTATGTATACTTGCAAAAAATGCTGTGTTTATCCCTTGTGACCCATTCAAATTGCGAAGTTTGAGAAAGTGCGAACGTGAAATGCTACTGTTAGCCACTCTACTTTTGGTTCCTTTACACGCCTGGGGACAAGTCGAAGACTTGGACCGCAGCGTGCGGCTTCCAACTGGTTTTACGACGGAAATGGTGCTCGTCCCCGCCGGTTCGTTTCCGCGCGGAGCCGAGAGCGAGGAATTCGATGAACAGCCAGTTCGCATGATTTACACCGATCCCTATCTGATCGATAAATACGAGGTTACTGTAGCACAGTGGGCCGAGTACCAAAATGCTACTGGCTACCAGATTGGCGAATGGAATCTGCAGAATACCAAGGGGCGTCAGAACCATCCTATAACTTTCATCAATTGGTACGAGGCGGCCGCGTTTTGCGAATGGGCCGGCAAGCGCTTGCCCACCGAGGCTGAGTGGGAGCGCGCTGCGCGCTGCGACGACGGGCGCAAGTACCCCTGGGGCGATGGCCTCGATTCGTTCCGCAGCAACTACTTTCAAAGCGGCGATCCCTTTGAAGCAGGTTTGGGAACGATCCTCAATACCACGCCGGTAGGCTATTACGACGGAAGCCTGCGCGGTGAGTATCAAACGCGCGATAATTCTAGCCCTTTCGGCGCTTACGATATGGTTGGCAACGTTTGGGAATGGACCAACGACTGGTACCATTCGAGCTACTATACCAATGGGCCGGATAGAAATCCACAGGGCGTTGAATTGAGCAACGTCAAAGCGGTACACGGCGGTTCCTACGCGACCGACGCTAGCCATATCCGTCCGACCTACCGCGCGCGCGATGATCCCAATTTAAAGGGGCCTGACATCGGTTTCCGCTGCGCGATGAGCGTGGCGCCGAACACGGCGGTTCAGGCGTGGTCTTGGGGACTGGTCAAACGCCGACCACAGCCTATATCAGCTGAGGAAATGGAGGAACATCCGTGATGACGAGCGCACTACGTATCCGAAAGATAAACGCACTGGTTGCAGCCCTGCTGCTGTCGGCGTGCACGGCCACGGGCGCTTGGGCACAGGATGAGCTGCGTCAGCGCTACGGATTGACGCCGCTTCCGCCCATCCCCTATCCAGAGGACAACCAGTATAATCCCGATCGCATTGAACTTGGGCGTCTGCTATTTTTTGACCCCATTCTCGGTGGTGAGATGGACACGGGGTGTGGCACCTGCCACCTGCCGAGTTTTGGTATGGCCGATGGGCGTCAACTGGGCGCGGGTACCGGCAGTACGGGCCTGGGGCCGGATCGCGTCTTAGGTGTTTCGTCGATTACCGGCGATACGATTATTTCTGAGCCGCGACACACGATGACGATATTCAACACGGCCTATAATAAGGACGAGAGCAATCTGCCTTCGACCAAGGGCTTTATGCTGTGGGACGGCAAAGATCGCGGACTCGAGGCCCAGGCGCTTCGGGCAATTATTGTGCGCGTTGAACTGCGCGGCGATTCCTATCCGCGCGAAATGGCTGTCGATAGCGTGTTGGCACGGCTGCGCAAAGTGCCAGACTACATAGACCTGTTCAATCGGGCGTTTCCCGCCGAGGCCGATTCGGTGGCACGGCAGATCCCTCGTCTGGCCTGTGCCTGGGATACGGCACCGTTGGAATCGGTGATTACGCGTTCTACGCTCGGACGCGCTATCGCCGCATTTGAACGCGAATTGGTGACGGATAATACGCCGTATGATCATTTTGTTGCCGGTGACGACGATGCGCTCACCGAGGCACAAAAGCGCGGTTTGGTGCTCTTTTTCGAAAAAGCGCGCTGCGCAAATTGCCACAGTGGACCCGAGTTTTCCGAGGGGCGTTTTCGCGTTCAGGGCGTGGAGCAGATTGGCCCAGGTCAGGGGTTGGCATCGACCAATACGGGCACGCCGCGTCCCTCGGGAGCCGACCGCGGACGCTTTGTGACGTCGGGTAATAGGGACGAACTATTTGCCTTTCGCACCGTGAGCCTTCGTCAGGTAGCCAAGACGGCGCCCTATATGCACGACGGCGCGTTGGCCACGCTAGAAGAGGTAATCGATTTCTACGATCGCGGGGGCGGTGACGAAGAGACGATCGCCGCGGAGCGCGTCGACCCCGAACTCGTGCCGCTGGGACTGACCGACGGAGAGAAAGCCGATCTACTGGCCTTTTTACACGCGCTGACCGATGAGACGATCCGAGTGCCGATTCCACCGCGCGTGCCTAGTGGTCTAACGCCTGCTGGGATTGAGTTGGTAAAGTCGGACGACGAGTTGGCCACTGATTATGGTGCGCTGCTGACACCGCGCGCGGTGGAGGCATCCATGCGGAGCTATCCCAACCCGTTTAACGCCGAGACCATCGTTCAGTTTGAGCTGCCTCAGGGTGGCCCGATCGAGTTGGACGTATACAACGTGCTCGGTCAGCGCATCCGACGCTTGGTGCAGAACGACTTGCCGGCCGGGCGACACAGCGTGCGCTGGGATGGACGAGACGCAGCCGGACGCAATGCCGCCAGTGGGATGTACTTAGTTACGGCCCATATGCGGGGCTGGCGCGGATCACAGCGCGTGCTGCTGCTGCGTTGAGCGGATTTTTCATACAAACAGAAAGGGCCCCGGCTTGCCGGGGTCCTTTCTGTTTGTGCTATTGGCGTAGGCTATAAGCGCGCGGCCGCCGGTAGGTTTTCTTCAAAAATATGGATTTGGTCGGCGTACTGGCGCTTTAGTTCGGTGACCAATTCGTCGAACATCGTCGCGCTGTAGTCCGTGCGCATGTGCGAGCGCACTCGTCCCTGTGCCTCTTTAAACTCCATCTGTTGCTCGGGTATTTTTTTTAACACCTTGAATACCGAGTATCCGTTGTTGGTTTTGACCGGTCCCACGACTTGGCCCACTTCTGCATCCTTAGCTTCCCAGCCGAGCTTGCCGTACTTGTCCGGGTTGAGCAGCTGCAGGCGTCCACCGGCGCGGCGAATGCGCGTGCTGCGCTTTGAATAGCGCCGTGCGAGTTCGTCTAGGTCGCCGCCTGCGTCCATCTCGACGCGCAGTTCTTCCGCTCGCTCGCGCTCGTCGACTAGGATTTCGAGGATGGAAGTACGTTCGGGGCGTATGTAGCGCGTCCGGTTTTTAGCGAAGTAGGCGCGCTCGTCATCTTCATCAAATTCGATGCGTTCGATGACCTCTTTTTGCCGCAGGCGATCGAGCAGCATTTCGCGCTCTACGCGGCGCAGTTCTGCGGCGATGTGATCAATTTCGTGCATGCCCTGCTGGCGTCCGTGCTTGGGCAGGAGCACCTTGAATGCATAGAGGCGCCGAGCGTAATCGCGCAGATCGTCTAGCGTGCGAATCTCGGCTTGGTCGCGCTCGCTGAGCATTGCATTCATAAAGTTATCTAGCGTCCAGTCGCCGCCGTCGACGACAAATAGAGGCATACGCAGTTCGCCTTGCTTGAACTCGGGCAGGTCTTCACCGGCTTCACTGAGTCGAGTCAGCAGCAGGTTCAGCGTCTCTGTGCGCTCCTGTATTCCGGCGCGATCCGCTAGGTCCTCGAGGAAGGCAAACGTAGCCAGCGCGCGTTTCTGCTCGATCATAACGGTTTTTACGGCCGATTGAGATTGCTCGAAAGGCACCTGGCGCTGTTCGACAATTTTCATGATGGAATAGCCGTCGGGCTCTTGTATGGGACCGATGAGTGCACCGATCTCCGCGTCGAAAACCTGCCGACGGAGGATATGACTCTTAAAAGAGAGACGGCTCATCCAGCCAATATCGCCTCCCTGCATGGCGGTTTCTCCGTCTTCCGACATGTCGCTGGCAATGGCGGCAAAAGAATCACCGGCGTGCGTGCGCTGGAACACGCGGTCGATCTCCATCGGACTGCTGACGAGGATCCGGCTTACGCGCCGCTCCTCGCCAATGCGGTAGCGGTCAAAATAGGCACGCGCCTCTTCGGTGCTGATCTGATCGTCCCCTTCGAGCACGCCGCGCTTGTATAGCTCCTCTAAGATGAGCTCTTGCTCTCTGAGTTCGATGGCGCTCGTGACTTGAAAGTCGTTTTGCAGGTTGCGTTGGTGCGCGCCGATTAGCAGGATCTCAATATCGATAAGGCGCTCGAGACTTTTGCGCTCCTTGTCGGGTGTTTGCGCCTGTACGCCTGTGTAGAGCGTCGCTACGGCGCGGTCGAGTCGCTCGCGCGTGATGTCCGTTTCGCCGACGCGTGCTACTACGCCGGTCGGTGCGCTGATGGGCTCCTGCTGGGCACAGCCCAGAAAGAGAGTTGCGGTCAGTGCGTACGCTATAACGTGCTGCAAGAGTGTGCTCCTATGGGATACCGGTATGACGTAGGATGGTCGCAATCGAATCATATCTGAATGATACATCCTCAGTAAGCGGGTGGCAAGAATCGGCACCTTGACGAGGCCCAGTGTAGCGACTAGTATACTTTACACTTTCGCCATTATTCCCCCTCAATAGATCGATATGTACGGGCCGATGAAAAGTCGATTGGCAGCGAGTGCGTTGACGTTGACGCTAGTTGCCTGTAGCACGCAATCTTCCGAGCAGAATACGGTGCGGACAACCGGTCAGATCGTTTCGAAATCTGCGGCGGTGCACTTTGTCGACGTAACGCATGAGGTCGGCATCGATTTCGTGCACACCAGCGGGCGTTCGGGGCGTAAATACGGGGTGGAGACGATTGGTTCGGGGGCTGTATTTTTCGACTACGACAACGACGGCTGGATGGATCTGTACGCTGTTAATGGCGCGGATCTGCCCGGCTTTACATCGGCGGTGGCACCGCGCAACGCGCTCTATCGCAACCTCGGCGGTACGTTTGCTGAACTGGCCGATAGTTTGGGTGTAGCGGACGCTGGATACGGTATGGGAGCGGTCGCCGGAGACTACGACAACGACGGTGATTCCGATCTGTTCGTCAGTAACTTTGGGCGTAATGCGCTCTATCGAAATGAGGGTGCACAGCAAGACAGGCGTTTTGTCGACGTGACCGATCTTCTGTCCGGCGACGATGAGAGTTGGTCCACGGGCAGCGCGTTTGTCGACTATGATCTCGATGGGGATCTCGATCTCTACGTAGCTAACTACCTCGACTACGCTTTTGAAGAAGTGAGTCTCGATGCGGGCGGTTCGCTCAAGCGGCCGCGTCGTCATCTGGCGCCGACCGAATATCCGGGCCGGCGCGATTTCCTCTATCGCAACGACGACGGACGCTTTGTCGACGTGACGGAGGAAGTGGGTTTGATGAGCGACCGCTGTCGCGAACTGGGCCCGGTCTTTTTCGACGCCGATCTCGACGGCGATCCCGATCTCTTTCAGGGCAATGATGCGACCCCCAATTTTCTCTATCGCAACGACGGCGGACACTTTGTCGAGGTGGGCCTTTTTGCCGGTGTTGCCTACAACGAGTCGGGCAAGCCGGAGGGGACGATGGGCGTTGATGTGGCCGACTATGACCTAGATGGCTGGCCCGATATCGTCATGACCAACTTTCAGTGGGAGAGTAATACGCTCTATCGCAACTTGGGCAACGGGCTCTTTCGCGACGTCTCCGTGGATGCACAAATCGGCGCTAGCAGCTATGACCGGTTGGCGTTTGGAATCAACTTTTTTGACTTCGACAGCGACGGCGACGACGATCTCTACGTGGCCAACGGTCATATTGACGAGGACATAGAGCGCTTTGATCCGCAGGCCCGCTATGCGCAGCGGGACCAGCTCTATCGCAACGAGGGCGACGGCCGCTTCAGCGATATAAGCGATTTTGCCGGCCCCGGTTTAATGATAGAGCGCGTCGGACGTGGATCGGCAACAGCTGACTACGACAACGACGGCGACCTCGACGTGTTCGTGCTTAATACCTCCGAGCCGGCGGTGCTGCTGCGCAACGATAGTGACCAGCAGGGGCATTGGCTGGGCATCGCGCTGCGCGGACAAACCAGCAACGCAGATGCATACGGTGCGCGCGTGGAAGTATGGTCTGGCTCGCGGCGCTGGGTGCGTCAAAAACTCAGCGCATCGAGCTATCTTTCGCAGAGCGATCCGCGCCTGCACTTCGGTCTGGGCGCGGCCGGTCACGTGGACAGCGTCGTGATCTATTGGCCGAACGGAACGCGACAGGTCGAACGACCTGCCGCCATCGATCGCGTCGTGACATATGCTGAATCTGTCGTTTCCGAACAGATCGCATCGGCGGTAGATGCGTCGACACCCGGACAGGCTGCGGGTGAAGTGGACGAGGAGATGGAGCGCTTTTGGCAGCAGGCACCGCTGACGCTGCCGGAAAAAGTGCGAGCTCCCATTGCCGCCCCCCCGCCGCTGGAGCCGCTGCGAGCCGCATGGACTGCAGCGCTCGACGACGTAGAGATCCTGCTAGAATTGTCGAATGCGCTGCTGATTCGGCGCGCCTATGTCGAGGCAGATAGCCTGCTGCAGCGTGCCCTGCAACGCGCTCCCAGCGATGCGCGTATCCACTTGGCTATAGGCCGTCTGCACGGAGATCTGGGCGATTTGCCGCGCGCGGTCGAAGCGCTTGCTTTGGCGGCTGAACTCGACGACGCGGAGGCTACGCCTCATTATATCCTGGCCAATTTACTAGTGCGCCAACAGCACCTAGAAGAGGCCGTGCTACGCTACGAGCGCGCACTGGAACGGGATCCCGCCTATCTGGAAGCCTACTTCAATTTGGCCGGCCTCCACTCGCGCCAGACAGACTATGGTCTGGCGCTCGATGTGTTAACGCGCGGTCTGGAGCATCTGCCCAACGAAGTCGAGCTGCTGTTCCAAATGGGCCGGGTTTACTTTGTACAGGCGCGCTATGCCGAGGCGCGTCAGACGCTGAGCCAAGTCGTCCAGATGCAGCCCGAACGCGCCGAGGCGCGGGAACTGCTAGCGCAGATATACCTCAATGAACGCGATACCGAGCGCGCGCTGTCCGAACTGCGCCAGGGACTGCAGCACAGTGCGGACAGTCCGTTGCTGTTGGCGCGTTTGGGGGCACTGCTGCTGCAGGAAGGCCGCGTCGAAGAAGCCGCGCGCCACTTACAGCGAGCTCTACAGATGGATCCAGATCGCGACGAAGTCTACTACAACTTGGGTCAGGCCTTATCGCGCGCAGGGAAAGAGGCGCAGGGCCGACAGCTCCTGCGCTATTTTAGCCTGCTGCAGCAGGAACACCAGAACATACTCGACTTTAAAACGGCTATCGTCCTCAATCCCAACGACGCCGATGCCTTCTATCGTCTCGGTGTTATTTATGCGCGCATGGGCCGCTATCACGCCGGTCGTCAGGCCTATACTGCGGCGCTAGAAATCGCACCGGACCATTTAGATGCGCTAAATAATCTGGGCAATATATACCTGCGCCAGCGGCGTCTCGTCGAGGCGATCGAAACATACGAGAGCGTGCTTTCGCTCGCACCGAACTATGCGCGAGCCCACCACAACTTGGGGAACGTGTATATCCTGCTCAACGATGCAGCGCGCGCCGTGGCCGCTTTTGAGCGGGCCGTTGAAGTTGACCATGCGTACGCTGCGCCGCGCCAGATGCTAGCCCAGCTCTATCGCCGCGCTGGGAGACAAGACGAAGCAGACGCGCAGCAGATCGCATACGAACGTCTGACCTCCGCTGAGGTGCGCCCGTGAATTCGGCTCTGCATTTGCGCCTTTCCATTGCTCTGCTGTCGGCTGGTGTCGTCGTATATGAAATTGGCCTGACTCGCCTTTTTTCGTTTTTACTGCACTACCACTTCACCTTCTTGGTTGTGTCGGGAGCCATCTGTGGACTTGGCGTAGGAGCGGCGATCGCTTTTTTCTTTCGTCCCGCCCAGGAGCGCCGTGCGGCTTGGATTGCCTCGGCGGCACAGGGGACTGGGCTGGCGGTGTGGGCGGCGGCCTGTGTGCTGGCCTTTGTGCCGGGTCTGTCCCCTTGGGGATTAGCTCTCGTCGCGGCAATGCCCATCGTGTTAGCGGGCCTGTTTCTAACCTGGGTCTTTTCTGCGTATCGCCGCGAAAGCAGTGCGCTCTATGCGTTCGATGTAGTGGGTGCCGCTCTGGGCACGCTGTTGGTCGTGCCCTCGCTCGAGTGGCTGGGCGGACCGGGGACACTACTCGTCGCGGCGGTGCTGGCCCTGTGTGCAGCGCTCTTGGTTCAGTGGCACGCGTTGCGTGCTGCGCTGGTGGCCGCATCGATGGTCGCGCTCGTTGCACAGGCCGTTGCGCCTTGGCTGACGCTGCAGCTAGCGGCTGTTGGGGACGCGGCAGAAAAGCCCATGGCGCGTGCCCTGCGCGATGGAGCGCAGCCGGTAGTTGCCCAATGGAGTGCCTACGCGCGCACGGATTTGGTCGATCGCAGCGGTGATACGGGACTCAACCTGTATGTCGATGGCGGCGCTGGTTCCTATATGTTTCGCTTTAACGGCGACTTTCGTCGGCTGTTTTTTCTGCGTCGTGAAGCCGCTTTTTTGCCCTACTATTTCGGTCCGCGTGAGCGTGCACTGATTATTGGACCTGGCGGCGGACAGGACGTTCTCTACGCGCTGATGACGGGTTGGCAGCACGTTGAAGGAGTTGAAGTTAATCCGCAGATCGTCTCGCTGGTGCGCCAGTACGGTGACTATAACGGCCATATTTTTGACCGCGAAGGCGTAGAAATCCACGTCGGCGACGGACGGCACTACCTCGAGCAATCGCAGCGCCTTTACGATCTGATAGCCCTGCCGTTGGTCTATGCCGAGGCGGCCGATCTGGTAGGCTACGCGCTGTTGGAGAACTACCTGTTCACGCACGAGGCGTTTGCGGCCTATCTGGATCATCTGCAGCCGCAGGGCCGGCTGGCCCTAGTGGTGCACAATCACGCGCTGATGATGCGCGCCGTTGCGACGCTGGCCGACGTGTGGGCGCGCAGGGGGGTAGCGGCTGAGTCCGTATTAGAGCACGTATTGGTGATTAACGGAACGCGCGCAGATCGCACCCAGTCGCAGTCGCAGCGTCCGCTCTTGCTGGTGCAAAAGGAACCCTATACCGATGCACAGGTGAGGCAGCTACGCGCCGTATCGGACGAGTTGGGCCTGCAGATGTACTACGCGCCGCGCTGGGCTGAACACCCGCTCCTATCGTCGCTGCGTCGGGAGGGCCTTGATGCGTTTGTAGCCGCCCAACAGAGCGATATCTCACCCGTATCCGATGCGCGGCCCTTTTTCTACGACGTCGGCAAAGGGCTGGATGGCAAACTGCGCTCCGTGCTGTGGTGGGCCGCCTTGGCCTGTGCCATGGTGCTGATCGTACCGCTCGCTCTACCGACTTATCGGCGCGGTGAAGACGGTTCGATGCCGCTGCTGCTAGCCGCCTATGCCGCGCTGTTGGGCTGTGCCTTTATGATGATGGAGATGTATTTGCTTCAGCGCTTGGGCCCGTTTCTCGGCTATCCTACGCTGACGTTGGTCACTTCCCTGTTTGGTCTATTGGTTGCCGTGGGGCTGGGCAGTCTGCTGAGCGAGCGTCTAGCGTGGGTGCACTCCCTGCATGGGCTGGGCGTTTTTACCGCTGTCACGGGCGTCTTATGCGGCGGGTACAGCCTGCCGCTCGATGCGGTGCTAGAGGCCGCTGTCGCCTGGTCCGCGGAGGCACGCGCTGCCCTCGTACTCGTCGCCGTGGGACTGCCCGGGGTAGCTATGGGGGTACTCTTTCCCTCGGCGCTGCGGCTGGCGCCCGGTGCGCTGAGCGTGCCGTGGATGTGGGCGAGCAACGGCTTTGCCTCTGTCCTTGGATCAACCGCGGCCGTGGCGTTTGCTATGGAATGGAGCGTAGCCCACGCCTCGTTTGCAGCGGGGGCAGTATATGCTGTTGCGGGCGTTTTGTCGCTTGCTTTTGGCCGCTCCGCGCAGCCGTCGATCCCCATGCGTCCGAACGGTTCCGTGGGGCGCTGGGGTGTGGTCGCCGTGCTGTGTATCGCCCTGATGTGGTTTGCCGCTTTTAGCTTTGTAGGTGCCAGCTACTGGCGCGCCCCGGAAGGGCTGCAGTGGCCACGCCTGCCCGTCGCTCAGCAGATATGGCCGCAGGCCCTGCGCTAGGGCATGCTTTTGAGTGCCGCAGAGAAATTGTATATTCTCACTACAGTGTATCCACGAGTAAATGAACCGCGTTATAGCAACCGCATAGGAATGGTCTTGGCAATTGCACTCCTGCTCTTGAGCTGTATCCTCCTGCCCACTACCAGCCGTGCCACCGATCCAAAGTTCGCCGATGTAACGGCGTCGGCCGGCATTGAATTTGTCCATGTAAACGGCGCTAGCGGGCAGAAATTTGTCATAGAAACGGTCGGCCCTGGTGCTGGATTTCTTGATTTTGACGGCGATGGGCTGCTCGATATCTATCTGATCAACGGCGCGGCTACGCCCGGCATGGACTACGACGAGGTGCCGCGCAACGCGCTCTATCGCAATGGCGGTAGCGGCGGTTTTGTCGACGTGACGGCGTCGGCTGGCGTCGGTGATGAGGGCTATGGTATGGGCATGGCCGTCGGCGATTACGACAACGACGGGGACATTGATCTCTACGTAGCCAATTTTGGTGCGAATGCGCTCTATCGCAACGAGGGCGGCGGCGGTTTTGTCGACGTAACGGCGTTGGCTGGGGTTGGCGATGAGCGCTGGGCAACCAGCTGTGCCTTCTCCGATGTCGACAGCGACGGCTATGTCGATCTATACGTGGCCAACTACCATGACTTTGCCTATGACAACCATCGCGTTTGTGCTGAGGGTGGCAGCGGGCTGCAGCTGTATTGCGGGCCGGAGGCATTCGACGGCGTGGCCGACGTGCTCTACAAAAACGGGGGCGACGGCACGTTTGCCGACGTCACCCGCGCGTCTGGATTGTACAGCGAAGACGGCAAGGAACTCGGCGTCGTGTTTGGCGATGTCGATCTGGACGGCGATTCCGACCTCTACCTAGCCAACGATAAGACGCTGAATTTCCTCTACATCAACGACGGCCAAGGCGTGTTCAATGAGGTCGGTCTACTGGCGGGAACGGCCTACAATGAGGATGGCGATGTCGAGGCCGGTATGGGCGTCGATATGGGCGATTACGACAACGACCTTTTTCCCGACTTGTTCGTTACCAACTTTCAGTGGGAGACGAATACGCTGTACAAAAATCTGGGCGATGGGACTTTTGTAGACGAGACGTTTCTGGCCGGGTTGGGCAAGGGAAGTATCCCCTATCTATCGTGGGGGACGCGCTTTTTCGACTACGATAACGACGGCGATCGCGATGTGTTTATTGCCAACGGGCACCTAGAAAGCGACGTAGAATCGTACGAAAATACGACGTTTGCCCAGCGGAACCAGCTATTTGCCAACGTCGGCGGTGGGCGCTTTGAAGAGTGTGAACCCACCGATCCAAGCGATGGGCTTGCGGTGCGCAAAGTTAGCCGAGGTGCTGCCTTTGGCGACTATGACGACGACGGCGACATCGACGTGATCGTCGCCAACGTCGACGATGGGCCCACGCTGATGCGCAACGATACGAATGGAGCGGGCCACTGGTTGCGCCTGCATCTGCGGGGGACGCAGAGCAACGCGGCGGCTATTGACGCGCGCGTGGAAGTGCACGCTGGCTCGTTGGTGCAGAGCGACGAGGTGCGATCGGGCGCCAGCTTTTTATCCCAGAGCGATCTGCGCCTGCATTTTGGGTTGGGGGCGGTGCAGCGCGTGGACAAGGTCGTGGTCTATTGGCCGTCTGGTCGAGTGGAAGAAGTCGTGGATGTGGCCGTCGATCGCACGCTGGTGCTGACTGAGGGAGGCACTCCATGAGGATATGGGTGCTGCTGTGTGTGCTGCTGGCCGGTTGCGCTGAACAGCAGACCGTGCCTTCCGAGGGAGAACTCGCATCGGCGGCTGTGGTGCCGGGTTCCATTATCGATGCCGAACTCCACTTTGACCGCGGCGTCGCTCTTGCAGCCCAAGGGCGTCATACCGAGGCGATCGATGCCTATAAAGAGGCTCGGCATTTGGCGCCTCAATACGTCAAGGTGCACTATAACTTGGCCAATGCCTATGCGCGCCAGCTCAACTATCCGGAAGCGATAGAATCCTATGTGCGCGTGTTGGAACTCGACTCTCTTCACGTATCTGCGCGTCATAACCTGGCCGCGATGTACGTCCGTCAGCTCAACTACGCTCAGGCTATTATTGAGCACGAAAAAGTTCTGCGCTTCGATCCAAGCCACATAACCACGTATTACGACTTGGCCTATATCCACTTTCTGCGCGGCGAGTACGAGCGCGTGCAGGAACTGGTGGCCGAAGGCCAGCGCCGCGATCCCAACAACGCTAAGTTTCACCGACTGCTTGGGCGCATGTACGCCAAAGAGCTCAAGTTTGACCAAGCACGCGCTGCCCTCGAACAGTCCATCGCGCTCGACAGCACCGATGCGGCAACCTACGTAGACCTAGCGCAGATTGACGTCAAGTTGCGCGACTATGCGGCAGCCGAACGGGCCAGTCGGCGCAGCATTGCACTGGCCCCACTGGAAAAAGAGGCGTACTTCGTTTTGGCCAACGCGCTGCGGCGTCTCGGTCGGGGCGAAGAGAGTCGCGCGGTGCTCGATGAGTTTAGCGCTCTAGACGCTCAGCTGGACAAGATTGAAGATCAGCTGCGGATGCTCGGCAATGATCCCGACGACCACGAGGCGCGGGCCATGCTCGGCTTGCTCTACGCGCGTCAGGGACGCTATGGCGAAGCAGCAGAAGCCTATACGCTGGCCACGCGTCTGGCGCCGGATAGCCTGAGCTACCAGAACAACTTGGGCAATATGCAGCTGCGTCTCGGTCAGTACGAAAAAGCGATTGCCGCCTACGAACAGGCGCTCGAACTCGATCCCGAATACGCTGAGGCGTACTACAACTTGGGGCAAGCTCACCTGCGTCAGCAGGATTTTGAACGCGCTCGGACGCACTTTATAGAGGCGCTAAAGCGCAAGCCGGAGGATGTCTACGCTAACTATTACATGGGGCTGCTCTACGCGCGTGACGGAGACTTTTCTCAGGCTGCCGAGGTGTTGGAGCGAGCCGTAGAGGGCGATCCCGAATTTTTGGATGCACGGCAGAAACTGGCCGTATCGTATTTGAAGTTGGGTCGCATAGAAGACAGCAAACGCGAGTTGAATACACTCAAGGAAAAACAGGAGATGGCGGGTGAGCACGCCCAGCACGATCATTAGAAATACACTTTGCGCGGCGACAGTGCTTATCGCCTTTGCCTGTGGCCAAGAGGAGCAAGCTCCCGGATCTGTAGCGGTCGCTGCTCCTCCGAGTACGGCGCTAGCCAAGGTGGGGTCGATTGAGATTGGCACGGCGCGCTACAGCCGCTATTTGCAGCGGATTCCCGGGTCGATGCGCGGCGCCGTCGAGCCGAGTCGTTACGTCGATGCGCTCATCGAGGAAGAGCTGCTAGTGCAAGAAGCTGAAGCGCGCGGCCTGCACCGCAGTCCCCAGGCTCAGGCCGCCGCTGACAGCGAGCGACTGGCCCTGCTGCAGCGCCTGCTCTACGAGCGAGTCGGAATTGGTCCGCGCCCGCCTGCAGAAGATTCACTGCGCGCCTATTTTGCCCGCAGTCCCTACAATCGCAAGGTGCGCTTTAGCCTGCTAATGGTGCGCGATTCTGCGGCCGTTGCACCGCTCCTAACCCAGATTCGCCAGGGTGCAGATTTCGAGGAACTCTCGCTGCGCCACTCGCAGGATCCGCGGATTTTAGAACGCAATGCGGATATGGGATATCACCGCTGGGGTGAAACTATGCCCGCCTATGCTGCGCTGACGGAAAAAGCATTTGCGATGGAGGTGGGGCAGCTCGCCGGTCCGCTCAAGGTTGCCGATGGATTTTTCTTAATCAAGTTAACCGACGTGCATCCCGTCAGCTTTGAACAGGAGCGCGAGACCGTCGAAAAACTGGTCATGCGCGAAGACGTGGGGCATCAGCTGTTGGCCTATTACGACTCGCTACACGCACGCTACGCCGTGCGCTATGACGACGACGGCGTAGTGGCGCTGGGTGCGGCACTAAATGCAAAGACCGCGCCGCCCGATCCCGGTCGGATGCTCGTTTCCTACGAGGGGGGGACGCTGTCTGCCGGACGCGCGGCGGAAATGATGCGCGGGATGGCGTCAGTCGATGCGGCGACATTCGCTCAGGCGCTGCGCCGCGAATTTGCCCGTCAGGTATTGGCTTCACTCGAAGTCGTGCGGCTCGAACTGGTAGACGACCCAGAGGTTGCCGCTGGAGCCGAGACCGCTAGGCGTCAGTATCTGGTGCGGCGCTTGAAAGAGCAGCTGCTCGCCCAGGCTGCCGAACCCAATATCAACGCCCTGCGCCTGTTTTTTGAGGAGCATAAGGCGCGCTACCAAGTGCCGGAAAAAGTTGAAGTTGATCGCTTGCTCACCGACGACATAGAGGAAGGACGGCGAGTAGTTGAACGCCTGCGCGCCGGTAAACCGGTGGATGACGATCGCTTTGTCCACCTAATCTACGGCAGCGGCGCCTGGCAGGGGGACAATCCCGTCAGTCGGGCACTGCGCGCTGAGGCGGGCACGGTGCACGGTCCGTTTGCCACCGACAACGGTTACATCGTAGTGCGTATTACGGCGCGGCGCGATGCGCACTATCCGCCCTTAGAAGAGGTGCGCGAGCAGGTCGAAGCTGACTGGGAAGAAGATCAGTCGCAAAAGGTGCTGAAGGAATTTGCAGAGGAGTTGCGCAAGCGGCGCGCTGCAGAGATTTCAATAAACGGGGAACAGCTGCAGCTTCTGTCGCAGCCCTCCTCCTGAGCCCCTGTGGAGAGATGAATCCATGTCACAGAACGTGAATTTGTTCCGCGCTGGATATATCGTCGACCGACGTCAGGACTACGTCTGGTTTTTGGCCCTACCCATCGCGGCGTTGGCATTTGCCTTTGTTTCTGGTCAGTATTTGCCCGGTGCGGCGCTGGCGGCGATTGCGCTGTGGGTGACGGTGCCACACCACTTTGTTACCTGGCTGCGCGTCTACGGCTCGCCGAATGAGTTTGCCCGTTTTAAGGAACGCTTTATCTGGGGGCCAGTGCTGCTGATCGGCTTTTGCTACATGCTGCTGCACTACGCGCCGCTGAGCCTGGTGCTCATCGTCACGCTGTGGGATCACCAGCACAGCCTTATGCAGCAGTATGGTTTTGCGCGGGTCTACGATTTTAAAGCGAAAACGGGCGCACCGTCTACGGCTAAGTTTGACCTAGCTTTTTCGTGGATATTCTTCGTCAATATGCTGGTCGTCTCGCCGCTGTTTTCGAACCTGTGGGTGCGCATGCTACACGAGTGGCACGTGCCGATCAGCGCGGTCGGCGTAGGGACCGTGCACTACATATCTTGGTCCATTACCATCGTCTACGGCGTCGTTTGGCTGGGTCATATCGCCTGGACCCTGCGCCAGGGCTATGCGCTCAATCCGCTTAAATATGCCTTTCTCGGCGTGAGCTACTTTCTCTGGTACTTTACTAGCTTCACAACCGAATACCTGCTGGTCTATGCGGTGGCACATCGCATCATGCACGGCGTGCAGTATATCGTCATGGTATATTACTACAATCGGCACAAGGTTGAACGCGGCACGGGGGACTCGCCCATTATTAATTTCCTGGCCAAGCGGGGCAACGTGAAGGCCTTTTTACTGATGTGTGCCGCCTATGCGCTGGTTTTTCACGCCCTGAGCGAAGGGCACGTGCGCGACTTTGGTTTTGGCATCGTCGGGTTTAATACCAACTTTGATCTGTTCAGCTACTCGTTGCTCAGTTCGTTTGCTCTGATCCACTACTACTACGACGCCTTTATTTGGAAGGTGCGTAAAAGAGACGTGCAGGAAGGCCTTTAGGTTAAAAGGCTGTGCGTCGAGTGAATAATGCGCTACCTACGCTCTTTTAAACTGCTGTTCGTCATTATCGCCATTGGGTCTGCGTTGGCCTATATCGAACGCCAGCGCGCTGATCAGTACGGTCACTTAGCCGAGCGCACGCACGCGCGCGGCCACCCCACGCTCAAAGGCGAATCCCTCGAAGAAGTTGCTCGCGTTCTCTTGACGCTCTATCCGGACGGCGCCCAGCCCAACCTGCTGATGGGGACGGCGCTGGCCGAAAAGGGGCAGCTCAAAGCCGCGCGAATGCATCTAGAAAAAGCGTTAGAAGCCGACCGTCACAATCAGCAACTGCTCTTTCTCTATGCGCGTTTATTGCTCGATATGGGAGAGGAGGAGGCAAAAGTGCAGGCCGTCGTCGACGAGCTGCGCCGACTGTTTCCACGCACGCGTCAGACGGTAGAGGAGTATTTTACGCGCGCCTCGCAGGGTAGACTGCGCTTTTCTGACGGAGTCTACTAAGGCTCTGTGCCCACCTTACAGCGAACCGCGATTTGCCGCATCTACGTAGGCTCCGTAGATATGCGGGCGTCGTTGCATCCAGTTAATACCGCGAAAATCGCCGCCGTTCCACGTGCGGTAGCCGTCGACTGCCGGCACCTCTGCGATGATGATATCCTGCGTGCCGTCGTTGTAGGCGAGGAAATCTCCGCGTCGATCGACGATGCACGATCCCTGTCCCTCGTTGCGCGCCACCGCAAAGGTGAACTGGCCGTCCAGGGCGCGCGTGCGTAGGATGGCCTGCCAGCGCCCTTCGTTAAATACGGGTGGCCCCGGGCTCCAGCGATCGGCGCGGTGGTCTCCCATAATGGGCAGGAGTAAAACGTCGGCGCCGTTGAGGCCGACCATGCGCGACGATTCTGCCGCCGATACATCCATGCAGATATTGCAGCCGATGCGTCCGATCGAGGTGTCGAAAACGGGAAATGCCGAGCCGGGTAAAATGCCTGATTCACTCTCGCCGCCAACCGCTAGGTGCACCTTGTGGTAGCGGCCGATGGCACGGCCGTCGGGTCCAAAGAGCACGGCGCTGTTGTAAACGGCATCGCCGTCGCGTTCGAACATACCGAGCAGGACGTGCGTTTGATGCCGGCGAGCGAGCTCGGCAAAGACGGTCGTTTGTGGGCTAGGGCAGGTCACGGCTAGGTCGAGCGGATGACCAGGTAGCTGCCACTGGAGTGCGACTTCGGGTAGGACGATCAGGTCGACATCTGCGGCGCAGGCGCTGCAGCGCTCCGCATAAAAGGCTACGTTGTCGTCGATGTGTTGGATTCCGTGTCGCTGGCGGCTGGCGCGCGTGCCGGTTACGACGGCAATGCGTGTAGGCGAGACTATGCTGTCGTCAACGCGCTCAATGTGCGGTGCGCTCCACTGCGTGGTGCCGCAGGGCGTCCAGCGCAGAGTATAGCGCAGCGTGAGTGCGTCGGCGTCATCAGGGGCGCGCAGCACGCGGACAAAGCGCAGTGTACCTTCTCCATTTTGTTCGGGAACTAGATAATCCCACGGCGTATGGCAGTGGGCATCGTCGGTGGCGATAGACCCCCAGATCGCCTTGCACTGCAGGGCGTCGCGCCAGTTGATTTTGCCTTCAAAGCGCACGTCGACGGCAATGCGGTAGGTGGCACCCCCCTCGATGTCGTCGCACTGCAGCTGCCAGCCGCCGCTCAGGGTGCGTGTCCCGTTGGCGGCAATCTCATAGCCTGCG
>JAYOKQ010000078.1:0-19457 GCA_038119905.1 Gemmatimonadota bacterium
TGTTGTTGATCTCGGACAGGCCGATCGAAGCGCGGCTGGTGGTCAGCGAGCGCTCGACCATGGGTGCCTCGGCCGTGATAACCATGGCCTCCGTCTGCACCGCCTCAGTTGCCAGGCTGAAGTCTACCGTCGTCGTCAGGTCGAGACGCACCGAAATATCGGTTTTGCGCAGCGCCTGATAACCGACGTAGCTGGCTTCTACTGCATACGCACCCGGGGGCACGTTGAGAATAAAGTAGCGACCCTGATCGTCGGTGATTGCACCTACCTTCTCACCGCTGACCGTAGTTACTACGTTCGCCCCGGGCAATGCCTGCCCAGAGTCATCTTGCACTACACCCGCGATCTTGCCGTTACCGGCGGCGGCAGGTATAGCGTATAGGACACAGGCCAGTGCCAACGGCACGGCCCACAACCTCCCTAGCGAAATACGCATGGTTACCCTCCCTTGCGTTATGGAGATGGTGCCAACACTGTAATTGCATCACTGCATCAATTTTTAGAGCACGCCTATCATAACAAGCTCATAGATAATTGTCAAATGCGACTTAAGTTGTTTTATAAAAAAATACTTAGGTCTATATAAGCCTCCTTATATGTGTTTTTTTTGTGTTTTTTTGTGTTTTTATTTATCCCTGCCACAGGCGGGGCAGTTGGTTGCTAAGCGTGACAAAGGTAAAATAGCCAAAAAAGGCGCAGGCCCAGATCATTGCGACAAAACGCACTGGGTGCATGGCCAGTTTTCCGCGCAATACCCGATTGTTGGTCCACAATAGGAGGGCCGAGTAGATTAACATGACTCCGCCATTGAGCGAGGCGCTCAATACCAACAGAACCAGCGGCTGATTAAAATCTGTCAGCATGACCAAGCAGCCGAAGACAATCTGCCCCCAGAGCATAAAGAAGTAGAGGCGATCTTTCGACCAGCGACCATTAGAGCGCAGCCAATTGGTCTTGACGATATCGGACGAGATCCGCGCACAGGCGTCGAGCAACCCCAGTTCCGTCGTCAGGAGAATCGCAATGCCCATCCAGCGAAAGACATGGCCGAAGAGCGCTCCATGTGCGGCCCCAATAAATTCCCCTTCTGCGCGAATAAAGCCCAACCCGCCCTCTAGGCCTGGGGCGTGCCGGGCCGTGGCGTAGGCGATGAGAGAGAGCAGCATAAGGGAGAAGACCGACAGCAGATAAAACGTTACAAAATGCTCGCGATTGGCCGCTTTCCACCAGCCCCGCCAGCGCTGTAAGTTTGCGTCACTGTGCTCAAAATGATAGCCAATATCGTCGACGACTTCTTCTTTACCCGTGAGCGGACTGGTCAGACGGGCAACGTAAGCACCCATCGCATACCCCTTATCGCGCACGTAGTCGCTCTGCACCAAGTTCATCGTGCCTCCGGCCCCGGCAAATGCCAGCGCGCCTAAAAAGAGCGGAAGCTCCATTCCTTCGGGGATATGGCCGACGTTTGCAATCCCCCGTCCCATCTCCACGACGTGGTCGACTTCTACGACCAACGCGAAAACGACGAGGAGAAAAAACAGCACGGCACTGATCAGCACGATCTGAATTCGCTCAACCGTATTGTAGACGACCGGGCCTAGACTCAGCGCGAGCCCAATGGCTATAAGGCTAGCGATCGAGTAGAATACCCGCATGCCCTCACCACCGCCCAGTTCCCAACTGAGCATGGTCGCTGCGCCCGAAGCCCAACCGGGCCACACCCACGGCACAATATTGCACAGGAGAAATATAGGCGCCCAGCCAGCCCACAGACGGCAAAATCCCGTCACGGCCGTCTCGCCGGTGGCCAGCGTCCAGCGCTCGATTTCCATATTGATAAAGTATTGGGTTAACACACCCACCATACAGGCCCAAAAGACGGCAAAACCAAACTCGTAGGTTATATAGGGCCAGAGAACAAATTCACCGCTGCCAATCGACAGCCCCAACAGCAGGATGCTGGGGCCGATCAGCTTTGTCCACGATGCGGGAGGATCGGGCAGGTCGCGGTAGCGTCCAGCCGGTAGTTTATCGCAGGGAATGACTTCGTGCGGCACGCTCTTATCCGACATAATGCCCCTCTTTCCAAGCCAGCAGCGGGTGCTGGCGGTTCTGCATCGGCAGCGCCACGCGCGCCCCCATTATCTGTGCTTCGTAGGCGCCGAGAATCATTTCGAGCGCAGCCCGCGCATCGCGCGCACTCGACAAGGGCTGCCGGTCTTCTTCTACGGCGGCTATCAGATCGGCAATCGCCGCGGTATTTCCATCGCTCAGCGGCGCGTCAGGGGGACCATCCAGCGGCTGCCACGTGCGCGTCGAGTCGTCTGGCGTAAAAGCAGCATGCGGATAGTGCATCAGCGCCCCGCCACTGCCCCCGCGAAAGGCAATGCGCCCCTCGCTGCCTAGGATATCCAACCCGTAATGTGCGTCGGTTCCTTGCCCAGAGCGCGACGTAAAATAGCCACTCACGCCGCAGGCGAAGGCAAAATAACTTTCGATGCAGTCTCCGGCAATCGGACCGATGGGCTCGCCTCCCTCGCCGACATCGCCCCTTTCGATCGCTCTGCCGCCGACCGTTACGTGGGCCGACATCCACGCTACATCTCCGACCAAAAAGCGCATGAGATTCAGCAGATGTGTGCCGAGAACCATCATGTCTTCTCCCCCGCTGCGCCGGTCTTGCTTGCCCACGGCACGCAGCTGTTGCAGCGAACCAATACAGCCGGCGTGCAGTTGGTCTCGAAGATGCTGCACGCGCGGCAAATAGACGGCCTGATGCGCCACGGCGATCTTGCAATTGGCCGCTTCGGCAGCCGCGACGATCGCATCGGCATCCTGTAGGTTCCACGTCATCGGCTTTTCGCAGTAGACGTGGGCACCAGCCGCTAGGCAGTCCATCACCATCGGCAGGTGGCAATCCGTCCAGCGCGGCCCGACGGTGACGATATCCGGCCGCTCGACCTCGAGCATCTGGCGGTAGTCGGCATAGGCACGCGGGGCCTGCAGTTCACCCTGTGCCTTTTGACGGCCCGCTTCCCCGTCGTCTGCAACGGCCACGATCTCGATGCATTCGTGGCCGAGCAAGCCCCTATGCAGGCCGTGTCCCCATTCGCCCCGTCCCGTCCGTCCGATGGCAGCCGCTCTGTATGCACCGGTTGTCATGGTCTATCCTCTCTAGCGAACGCCGATAAAAACGACATTGCCGATTTCACCCAGCACAAAGTCTACCACCATCCATACGGCGCCGCCCATCAGTTGTCCGGCAATCATGCCGACAAAGAGCGGCTTGTAGGTAAAGTAGCCCTTAGTTCCCGAAAATTTGAATATCACAGCCTTGAGCATCCAGCCAATGAAGACAGAGAACCACGCCCAACCCATCACCCAACTATCGCTGACCGGCAGACCTATATAGTGCAGTGGCCACCACAGATAGTGATGTTGCATGTAAATGAGGAAACCCATCAGCGCCGCGCCAACGGCGGTAAAAATAAGCCGCGGCTGGATGTGGTCCCAGCCAATCGGATTGAGCAGTTTGTCCTGCAAAAACCCATAGGCCATGCTCGGCACGCCGAACTGACGCAGGTTAATCCCGCCGTGCCGATAGTTGAGTTCCAGCGTGATCCACGTCGCACCGGCCATACCGACGACAATCGCCAGAACCATAGCCCAGAACAGGCGCCGATGGTTCGCCCCCGCACTGTGCGCCAATTTAAGCCCGTTGGCCGCCGAAGCCATCACCGTCGTGCGCATTTCCGCCGCCCAGGAATAGCTTAGGCTGACCGAAGCCAATCCCTTCCACCCAACCATATCCGTGCCCAGGGTATAGACCAAAAACGGCTGCGGCAGCATCGTCGACGAGGTAAAACCAACTCCTCCTTGGGCGATAACCCGGGCAATCGCGAGAAAAATGACGAATGCACCCGCTAGGAATATCAGCGTCGACAGCGCAGGCAGACCAGTGGCCATCAGCCACGCACTGACGTAGACGGCACAGGCGATCCACAGCCATACCGCCGCGCGGTAGGAGAGAATCTCATCGGCATCGTTGGCGGTCACGTCGCGCTTGAACGCAGCCGACAGCACGTGGCGCAAATGGGCCCTTGCCGTCCACAGCATCGCACCAACCAGCACCAGCATCGCTCCCATGCCCTGATGAGAGAGGGCGATTGATGAGCCGGTCAACGCTTCGTTGTGTCCTTTGATCTGGAATCCGACAATGCTGAATATGCCCGTTTGAAAGCGGCTCAACAGATGAAAAAACCAGACGGAAAATGCGACGCTGAGATTGAGAAAGTAGGTTAGACCAATGATGGCAAAATTGATGAATATGACGAGACTAACGCTGTTGCGAAAAAGGCGCAGCGGATCGAGCAGCGTGCGAATTTCCGGCACAAAAAAGAAGTAGTGATGTAGTCCTGTCAGCATCTGCATGATAAAGGGCACCGAAAAGCCAATCCACATCAGCGGATTGCGGAACAGCTGTGGAAAAATGCCCTCATCGGCACCGCGCAGCATTTCGAGCGGCAGCTGCGTTAGGGGAAAAACTAGGCGTTCCTGTTCGATCCACGGACGGCGAAAAACGACCATCGTCGCCACCATCAGCAAATAGACCGCCACCATGACGCTACCCCAAGCCAAAATGGGAACAAACCATTCGGTCCACGGCAAGGGGATGCCCTCTGGGAGCCCCTCGTAAAAATAGCGCGCTACGTCGGGATCGCGCGGGGCCAGCCAATCTGGTATCAGCGGCTGGACCAGTTCTGCCCAGCGGTTTTCCGGCGTAGCATAGTAAAAGGGACGCGTCAGAATGTGAAAGAGGTTGGTTACCAATCCCCAGGTTGGGATGGCCGACGCCACGATCATCATGACGTAGATGACGACCATTTCACCGGAGCGCAGCGCCCAAGGGCGATAGACCATCTTGAGCAGTGGATTAAAGAGTCCGACCAAGAGCAGGAAAATCATCATCGCACCGGCCGTGATGTAGTCGGACGTCAGTCCAGCATTCTGCAAAACTAGCACAGAATAGGGGCAGGCCAAATTCAAAAAAAACGCCAGAGCGGTGCCTATAACCAGCGACCGAGTGCTTACTTCAGGGCCCGTTGAGTGTGCTCCAGACACGTGCAACCTTCCTCTTATGCGTTCGGTTCGTTTACCAAGTAAGGTAAGTTCCGCGTCTTGGGCAAGCTTGCCGATAGCATCTCCGTACCCGATTTTTTCTCGTCTGAAAAGATCCCTATCGCGCACTAACTGGAGGACTACTTTGAACGCAATCGAAGCCATCGGCGGCAGCCTGCCGCTCACGAGTGAAGAATTTGCGCGCCGCGCCCACGCCTACGCGCTCAATCCGAATCGCAACCCACTTAAAGAAATCCTTGATCAGGGAACGTCCGTCGAAGATACTCCGCCGCTGCTGGGCATATTCAACGACATTCCTTGGCACCGCTTTCGCGAGAGCGAAGCTCACGCTTGGGCCAAGGCCGGTTTCTCGTGGGTCGTCAACGACGCCGAGCACTCGCAGTGGGAAGGCTGGTACGGACGCGAACAGAATGCAGCCGAATCTCGTCTAGGCCTGCTGGCCGTGCAGCGCCTTCATCGCGAAGCGCTCTCGGCACACGGCGACGTATACCAGCTCGGTGCACGCGCCTCCCTGCGTCCTTACAGCACGACGTACGAAGACGCCGAACGCTTTTTCCGCGCCGTCAACTTCCCCATTCCCGGACAGGCTACCTCCGACGACCGCGGCGGCTACCCGGTCCGCTCCGGCGACCGCACCATGATGTTTACCCCGGACGAACTGCGCAACGCCGAAACCGAGACGCAGGGTTGGATTCAATTCGAGACGGCCGAGTACATCCTCGATCGTGACCTGCGCGACCGCGTGCTCGACCTCATGGTCGCACAGGGCCGCAACAAGGCCTGTGGCTTTGTCGGTCCCTTTGACGCCATTCTACGCGAAGGCGAGATACCCGAAATCAACGAGGCCGTTAACGAACTGTTCCGCGAGGCGGCCAAACGCGGCCTGCACATGGGACGCGTGGTCGGATCCGGCTCGATGGAGGACCCCAAGGACATAGAAGACGCTATCGTCGTAGCTATTGAAAACGGCGCACGCCTCATCTCCGTGCATCCCATGACCAGCGATATGACCTATCGCGGTGCAGCGGCCATGGCAGCCCCCTTCTTTGCCGCAGCCAAACGCTGCGGTTTCTAGGGCCTATGCAGATCACCAACATCGAAACGCTGCACGTTGGCGAATTTGCCAACATCCTCTTTGTACAGATTCACACCGATAGCGGACGGATCGGCCTCGGCGAGACCTACTACACGCCGCAGGCCACCGCCGCCTTTATCCATGAAGTGGCGGCTCCTCTCCTGCTCGGGCGCAACGCCCTTGACGTGGAGGGCCACTGGCACCGCCTCTATGAAGCCACGCACGTCTACGGCAATCGCGGCAATGAGATGCGTGCAATTTCTGCAATCGACGTCGCACTGTGGGACCTACTCGGACAGCAGGCCGAACTGCCTATATATCGAGCACTGGGCGGTGCGAGCCGCGATGCGATACGCATTTATAACACCTGTGCCGGTCCACTCTATGCGCGTGGCATTCCCGGCGTCGATCGAATCGGCTCAGCGCGCGTAGCAGACGGGCGCTACGAGGATCTCGACGCCTTTTTACACCGGGGCGACGAACTGGCCCGCGACCTGCTGAGCGAGGGCATCAGCGCCATGAAGATCTGGCCGTTTGACGCATTCGCCCAAAGCAGCAACGGAACCTACATAAGCTTTGCAGATATTGAAAAGGGCTTAGAGCCGATTCGGAAGATTCGCGACGCCGTTGGCCTCGACATAGAGGTTATGATGGAGGGACACGGTCTATGGAAACTGCCCGCAGCCGTGCGCATCGCCGAAGCGTTAGAGCCCTACCAACCGATGTGGCTAGAGGATTTCATCAAGCCGGACAACGTCGACACGCTGGCGCAGCTGAGAGATGCCACTTCGATACCGATCTGCGGATCCGAGCTGGCGCTTACGCGCCACCACGCTCGAGAGCTCCTCGAACGCCAGGCGGTCGACATCCTTATGACCGATGTAACCTGGACCGGTGGCTTAACTGAAAGTCGTAAAATCGCGGCGATGGCCGACAGCTATAACCTGCCCTTTGCCGCACACGACTGCACGGGGCCGGTTACGCTGTTGGCATCTATCCACCTGTCGATGCACTGTCCCAATGCCCTCATACAGGAGAGCGTGCGCGCCTATTATCGCGGTTTTTATAAGGACCTAGTCACCGAACAACCGCGCATAGAGAACGGACGTGCACTGCCGCCAGAGGGACCTGGACTGGGCACTGCGCTGCATCCGGATCTATTTCAGCGCGGCGATCTAACTCGACGCGATTCAGCACTGTAGGGCCACTCAAGTGGCCCTACAGCCGTCTGCCCTCTATCTTCTATGGTATACCTATACGCCCCGCAGGAGTGCTCATGATTAAGCAAGCTGTTTTCGCGTTTCTATGCATAGCCGCCTCACCCCTCAGCGTTCTGGCCGATGGCGAAGAACCGGTCGTAGATGAACCCGTTCCAACGCCTCAAGAGAACCAATACGTCCGGGGCAGCCAGCTGAGCTACGATCCATTTTACGTGCTACCCAATCAGAGGGGCTACAAGTCGATCGACGTCGGCGTGCGAGGCAATGACATCGGCAAGCCGGACAAGACGACGGACTTTTTTCTCATGAGCAAGTTTACGCCCAGCGACGGCATTGAAGTCGGTGCACAGCTCGGCTTCGGCTTCCTCAACGAATCGGCGTCCAACTTTTCCTCGCTCATAGTCGGCAGCAAGTACAGCCTAGGCCCCCAACGAGCAGCAGCGGTCAACCTGCTCATGCCGGCAGGGGACATCAAAAATCCCGGTATTTCTCTGGGTATTATGAACACCCTGGCGCTGGGACAGCAGCTTGAAATCAACAAGCAGCTCTTCGTGGGAGTGCTCAAAGGATTCACGGGGGGCAGCGGCATCGTCGTCGACGCCGCCGTGGAACCTGTACTCATTATCAACCCGCGATGGGTTGCCTATCTCAGCGTCACAATGTCGAGCAATACCACAGATTGGAGCGGCCAGATGTCGGTTGATGCATTCCCCAATATCGACTGGGTGATCAGCGACGGAAATACCCTCAACCTAGGCCTACAGCTCGGATTGACGGGCGACGCGAAAAGCGAGACGACGGGACTCTACCTAACGCTCTTGCGCACGATGTAACGGCGCGATCAGCCTCTATTCGCGCACGAAGCGCGGCTGCCCGCACCCGTCGTTGACCACATACGAACGGGCGGGAATTTGGGCCTGCGCCGGAATGACCAGATCTAGCTCTGAGGCATTTTCGATGATCGTTCCCGCCCCCACCCGCACTCCGTTGCCCAGCTGAACGCGTCCCGGCTGTCCGTTACCGTCTTTGATCGTACCGATAAAAACGGACGCACCGATTCGACATCCCGCGCCGACTTCCACGCGGCCGTGAAGCTCGGAATTGGCACCTATAACCGACTGATCGCCCACGTTAACCGATCCAAACAGGCCCGCATCCGTGCCGATAAAAACAAAGTCGCCAATAATCGGGTGGCGCTGCTGCACTTTGTCGCTCAGGCCGCCCAACGTACACGGGTAGATATGGCACCCCGAACCAATGATACCCGTCTGTCCCGTTGTCATCCCCCGGTGCGGGTGATCTAGAAAGTTGGCATCGCCAATTTCGGTCTCGGGATGTAGATCGGCCTGATAATAGCGACCGGCCAATTCGGATATGGCCCGAGGCAGCAGTGGAACGGGACGACGCAACAAACCCGGATGCGCTTCCACGGGTTCGTCGCGCGTCAGCGCATGCGCTACGTCGTGGTAAAACAGGATGCGCCAACCAGGATATGTGCTCATCACTAGCTGCATCTGATAATCAAATATAAAGTCGCACTCCAGCTCTCTGAGAAAATCGCGATAGAGATCTATATCGCGGCGGCGAATCGCCGATTCCAACGCACTGCCAAAATCGATAGACAGCAGCTCATCGCGGCTAATACCGCAGTTGGATAACAGATACGCATCCCAAACGGCCGGGTCCCGCAGCGCCGCAAAGCGATTCCAACGCGCACGCATTTTGAGACGCGGCAGATCCCACAGCAGAGAAAATGAAGCGGCCTGTGCCAGATCTTCTACCCCTTCGCTCTCGCCGGCGGCCAGCAGAGACTGGGCTACCATCGCATACAGTTGGTCGGCCACCTGTCCCATTTCATCGGCAAAGCGACCCGTCGCGTGGCCTGGATCCACGGCATTATGCGATCCCGGCGCAACACATTCCAACAGATTGCCCAACAGCGTTTCCAGCAGATCTCGGTTGACAAAACCTCGCCCCGAGCGCTGAGCCAAGATCTGCTGATCAATAGCATCAATGCGCAGCGCACCTAGCTCTTCTTCGGTATATATGGGCCGTAAGTGCTCGACGAGCGAATGCATAAACTCGCTCTTACGGCGGCTATAGTGCGCATCAAATAGAGAAGTCTGGCTCATAGAAATCGTTCACTTTGCCCTTGCTGACCAACCTGTACAATGTAGTTTTTGTAGCATGCGAAATATACGGCGATTCGCGTCGTAACACAGCACCAAGAGGAAACCCTACAATGCATCCATTTGAAGATCTCACCGTAGCCGAACACAGCGTAGGCATTCACTGGTTTGGCCAGAGCAGCTTTGCGCTAAAAGACGCGGCCGGCACAATCGTCCAAGTCGACCCCTATTTCCCGCGCGAACGACCGGCTGAGCGCTACGTGCATGCGCGCCCGCCCCTACACGAAGCGGCTCTGCGCACCGACTGGATACTGCTGACGCACAATCACGGAGATCACACCTGCATCGAATCGATAAATCGCATTCGCACGACCTACCCAGACGTGCGCTTTATCGGCCCCGAAGAGAGCATCCAAGCCGTGCGCGAAGCCGGCGTTGCTGTCGGCCAAACGCAGATTGTCCAAACCGGTGAGGCCGTCGCGATGGGCACGATGAAAGCACACGTAGTCTGGGCAAAGCCGCCAGAAGGTATTCCATCCGACGAGATCAATCCACCCGATGTTACCCATTTAGGCTACGTCGTCGAAGCAGGTTCGGCGCGCGTGTATATTTCCGGCGATCCCGTCAATACGTTTGGCGATCACGAAGAGCTGCTACAGCCGGTCCGCCAGCTCAAACCCGATATCGGTCTGCTGACCACACACCCAAACGAAGGCGAGTTTCCCTTTTTTGACGGCTCGGCAAAAATTGCCTCTTCGCTGCAGCTCAAAGCGGCCGTGCCGGCCCACTATTCGTGCTTTGTTCGCCGCAACTACGATCCGGCCGAATGGGCCGCCCATCTAACGGGAGTCGAGCCGCTAATTATTCCCTACAATCAGTCGCTCGTCTACACCGCGAACTAACAGACTGAGCCTACCACTACAGACGGCGGTCGGATGCGTCCGACCGCCGTCACTTTAAATACGCATCCAGCCAAGCAAAAGCATCCGCCTGCATCGGCGCGTCAAACTTGTGCCCACCGGGGTAAAATTGACAGACGTATTTATCCGATGCACCGGCCTTGTCGTAGACTGCGCGCAAGATCGCATCGGCCGCTTTCATACCGCGCAGCGTATACAGCGAATCTTCGCTGCAGTTTTGCACGAGCGTCGGCAGCGGCACGCGCAGACCAAGAATTTCGGGAAAATCCATCAAGCGCGGCAGGAGCGGTACATAGGTCATCCACGTGTGGGTATGACTCTTGTTTAGCAGGAAATCTTCCCACGTCGTCATGAATCCCATGCAAGCAGCTGCTTTGATGCGCTCGTCCAGCCCCCCGAGAAATACCGTGCGCAACCCGCCTCCAGATAGCCCACCGCAACCAACCCGGTCGACGTCGACATCGCGGCGCGAGCACAGATAATCTAGCGCTCTCCGATCTTCGGCCAAACAGGTGCCCGGCCACGTCGTACCAGCACAGAAAAGCGACTTGGCCACTACGGTTTCTTGGGTCCCGGACCACGCGTTGTATTCGAGCACTTCCTTGAGTGACTCGGGTTTTTTGTCCTTTCGGTCACGACGCAGTGCTTCAGGCACGTCCGCATAGCGAATGCGCCGACTACCAAATAGAAAGCCATCGTGCACCAGCACGGCGTAGCCGCGACGCGCCAGTTCGTTGGCCCATCCGACGTCGCTGTAGTATTCGCGCTGATGTTCGACTACCAACGGATGACGCCGACCGGGCAGTTGGACAATTTTTCGCAACCCCAAATACTTGCGTCCACCGTGGTCGTGCAGCGCCAGAACGGCGGGTAATTTACCCTTTACTCCACTCGGTTTTAAGAATACGGCCTGCGTTCGGGAGCCCATTGATAGCTGCCAAGACAGCTCTTCTACGTGCAGGCCGTTCCACTCGTATTTCTTTTCTACGCGCACGCCCCCCTTTCGCCTAATATCCGGCTCTGCCACGTATTCGACGACTTTGTTCAGCGCCTTCTCTTTCCACGCCATCACAGAGGAAAAATCTGGATGGCGCAGAGAGCAGGGGCCAGGAACGCTTCCCACCAGTTCATTCGCCCACGCACCATAAGCGCCTAACATGTTTTCTTGCATATGCCCTCTCCGTTTAGCGCACCAACTGCGCACATACAATAACGGCACCGGAATGCGTTGTCCGGTGCCGCTATCGAATCAGATTCTTGTGTTTAGCCAACTATCTGCTATAAAGTGCTTCGAACGAGTCCCTTGCTTCCCACCCGAGCAGGCGCTTGGCCTTGTCCGGTCGATATTTATCGTGGGGCAGACGCGAGCACATAAAAAACGTTTCGTAAGGCGACGGCATCACACCAGCCCGCAAACCGTATAGAAATCCTTCGCCGGTATCTTCCCACGAGGTGGCATATGGATGAATGCCCCTGCCGTGTTCCTCGGCTAGGATCTCGCGCGGACGAAAATGGCAGTACAAAAAGGTCAGCACTTCGAGTCCGTGCTCTTCGGCAAAAATGCGCGTGATATCATTGCCCAGATATTTGGTCAGCGCATACAGGTCGTCGGCCGGGTGGATCGGTATATCGTCGCTAACCCGAAAGTCATTCCACCAGTCGCTATCGTAGCCCAGCCCAGAGTGAAACGGGCCGGTGTGGATCAAACGCTTGGTCTCGCACGCGACACAAGCTTTGGCAACGTTATAGGCGCCGATTTCGTTGACGTGAAATGCCAGCACCGGATGCGGCCGCAGCACCGTGAGATTGATAACCGCATCCATCCCCTCGACAGCGGCCAACACCTGGTCGTATTTCGAAACATCAACTACGCGATTTTCATGCGGTGCGCCCAAGAGTTCGGGCAGCGGTGCACGCGGGCTCTGGCGCGGTCCCTCGGCGGCCTCTGCCATCGGCCGCGCATCGGTAATGCGCAGTTCGTAGTGGTCTTTCAGCGCTGCAATAGCGGCCGCTCCTACCGGGCCACCGGCCCCCAATATCAGCACTTTGCCTTCAGTTACTGTAGCCATAATTCCCTCTCAGCGGGCAAAGCGTCCACTCGACGCAACGTGTTGTACGGTCCAGTGGTATTGAGCCTGTAACGGGTTGCTCATTGCCCCCTCCACGGCGGCGGCCACCTCATCTTCGGAAACCTCTATACCGACTTGCCCCAAACGCAGAGCCACCACTTCGATCTTGCCGGTGCGCGCCACTTCTCGACCGACCAATTCAGCCATATGTGGAGCGAGCGACTCAGCGGTAGCCTGCGGTCGCGGCTGCCATTCGGGCGTCACGATAAAGCGCTCATCGTACGAGCGCATAACGTCAAGGCTACCGAGCAAAACGACGCGCCGCACGCCCGCAGCGCAGGCCGCAGTCGCCAATACATAGGTAGTGCGCGAAACCCAGTCGAGCAGTTCTTGTTCATCGCCCACATCGGCCAATTCCGCCGTATAGGGCAAGGCGTGAACAGCAACTTCGGTATGTTCCAAAACCGCTGTCATGGCCTCTAGGTCCAGCATATCTACGCACTGATAACCCGCCGTAGAAGCTGCTTCACTGCGGCCGATCGACACGACGCTGTGCGCCGAGGCTAACTGCTGACACAGCATCGCTCCTAGGTCGCTGTCGGCCGCTGTTACAAGCACATTCATAGTTCACCAAGAAAGTTTAGATGAGAGATTGCGGAAAAAATACCCCTTGTCTAAGTAGATTAGACGGGCGCGATGTTCGGCCTGGCTGATGTGAACCTCTTCGCCCGGAACCAGCTGCCCCAGGTGCCGGCCATCGACAACGAGCGAAACCTGTTCGTCTCGGGTCTCTTCGCTGATATAGAGCCGCACGCGGGCTTCCGGGGGTAAAATCAACGCGCGCGAAGAAAAGTTATACTCGTTGATTCCATCGAGAATCATGCAGCGCACGTCGGGAACGACAATCGGCGCCCCCGACGATAGCAGATGCCCCGTGCTGCCCGTAGGCGTGCCGACGATGACTCCATCTCCCGTGATCGTGCGAATTTCTACGCCGTCTACAAAGACGTCGGTAAAGGCCAGTTTGTAGCTAGCGCGCACCATCACTTCGTTTACTACGTGGACTTCACCGCCTGGATAGCGGCAGTTGAGCACCAACCGTTCGCTAATGATATAGCGCCCGTCCATAAGCAGTTGGACGATATCGGACAGTTCAGTGCGATCACCGGCGGTTAGAAAGCCCACGGTGCCAAAATTAATCGCCAAGACTGGACAGCGCGGAAAGCGATCGAGTGCCCGCAGGACCGTGCCATCGCCCCCCATCGCCACAACCATATCTAGGTCATCGGGGGCAACATGCCCTTCGATCAGCACGACTTCGATCTGATACTGACCAAAGAGTTCGCGCACCTCATCAAAGGGGTATTCGCTGCTCTCGTCGCGAGTGAGCAGTCCGATTTTGTTGAGATCTAAGGACATGTAGATAGATATGCCAGCAAAAAGGGCTGCGCGAGGGTTCGCGCAGCCCTGCGATGAATCGCGGTATGCCCTAGTTGGAACGCGCCTCTTTACCGGCTTGCATTTCGTAGGCTTTGATAAGGGCCTGCGTGCCCTCTTCGGCACACCCAGCACGCTCGACAACGTTGAAGTACTGATGGGCAAGGCTCGTGCCTGGGAGCGCAAGCTTCACATCGTTGGCCGCCTGCAGCACGAGCTTGAGGTCTTTCTGTTGCAGATGGACCATAAAACCGGGGGCAAAATCACCTTTAATAATTCGCGGTCCAAGATTGCTCAACTGCCACGAGCCAGCCGCTCCACCCGAAATAGCATCAATCACTTTAGCTACGTCGAGTTCGGAAGTAGCCGCCAGCATAAGCGCCTCGGCCATGGCCAGATTAGCGCCAGCTACGGCAATCTGGTTGCACAGCTTGGTCGTCTGTCCAGCGCCGTTTGGTCCAATGAGGTTGATGTTCTTACCCATCGCCTCGAATACTGGCAGACACGCATCGAAGACGCTCTGCTCGCCTCCAACCATGATCGACAGCGTCGCATTGATCGCGCCCACGTCGCCTCCGCTAACCGGTGCATCCAACATCGACACGCCGCGCTCGCGCAGCGCTGCGGCCACATCCTGCGTCACCTTGGGCGAAACCGTGCTCATATCGATAATGGTGGAACCTTCCTGAGCACCGTGAATCGCTCCGTCTTCCCCCATAATCACCGCTTCCATATCTGGCGTATCGGTGACGATCGTTATGATCACATCGGCTCCCTGTGCGGCTTCCTTAGGCGTGGCAACGCGGACGCCACCGGCTGCAACGACCTCGTCGACGCGCGGGCGGTCGCTGCGATTATAGACTTTTAGCTGATAGCCGGCAGAGAGCAGATTTTTGGCCATAGGCGCCCCCATAATACCCAAACCAATAAAGCCAATCTGCGTCTTTCCAGGTTCGGCAGTCATGTCGAACTCCTTTTGTTAAAACGTAAAGAATTCGTGGCGGTTATCTTCTATATCAGCCGCCTCGTACAGCTGAACAAACCAGCTCTGCAGCGCCTCTTGTTGACGCTGAGCCAGCAGCTGCTGCTGCAGCTGCGCACTCTGTTCGGCAAACAAGGCTTCGTCCAGTGCTTCTCGCTCGACGACCTGCACTAAATAAGCACCCTGACGTAGAGTTACTATATCGCTCAGCTGTCCATCTTCCAAACGGAATGCGGCTGCAATGACGCCGTTGCCACGCCCAATACCGGGCACCGACTCGGCACGAGTAAATAGCTCGGATTGGCGCACTTCGAGACCGGCTGCGCTAGCGGCATCTGCCAGACTGGTTCCACCTTCAACCTGCGTGCGGACTTGGCGCAGCTTTTCCGCTGCGATGTCGGCTTTTTTCTGTGCCAGCACTTCGCGCTCAAGCCGCAGCCGAACTTCGTCCAAGGGCAGCGTTCCCTCAGCCCGCTTATCCTCGACTTTGGCCACCCATATACCGCGTTCGTTTTCAGCAACGCGCGAGACCGTACCCGGCTCCTGCGAAAGCGCCCAGTTGACCAACCAAGCCGTGCCCTGTCCTAGACTCGGCACAATCTGATCGCGCTGCAGATATCCAGAATCAGCAGCCTGCATCCCAGCGGCAGCGAGAGCCGCCTCAAAGTTCGATTCAGCCGCCTTGGCTTGAAATTCGTCGGCCCAAGTGCGCAGCGTGTCTTCCGTGCTCCGCGAAGGCTGGTAGCGCAGCAAAATGTGGCTCGCTGTAACCTTCTCTTCTCCGTCTTCAACCGTTTTGGCGTCGACCTTAATCAGGTGCCATCCAAAGCGCGTGCGCACCGGCTCGGAAATCTCACCCGGCTCCATGGCGAACGCGGCATCGGCAAAAGGTTTCACCATGCGTTCGCGACCAAAAGTCCCCAGCGCACCGCCCTGTGCGGCAGAACCCTGATCGTCCGATACAGCTTCGGCAAGCTCGGCAAAGTCAGCCCCGGCCAAGACCTCTTCGCGCAGACGTGCAATTTCCTCGGAGACGGCCTGTGAATCGGCGGCGCTAGCCACTTTGGCAAAGTAGGCGTAGGAAAGACGGACCTGTTCCGGATGAGCGAAGTCGGACTTGTTCTCTTCGTAGTATGCCGATACATCGGCATCCGTAACTTCAATCTGATCATCGCTGGTAGCACTACCTGCAGCCATTACAAAATCAATCTTCACCCGTTCATTGCGCTCGGCAAAGAGATCGCGGACTTCAGCCGGCGTGACCTGCACGCTGCTCATGAGCAAACGCTGCAGCTTGTAGTTAAGCAACTGCTGGCGCAGCATATACTCAACTTGCATGACGAAGCCGCGATTGTTGGGATCCTGTAGATTGTTTGGATCGCCAATAAACTGGGTGTACTTTGCCATGTCGAACTGCCCGTCCGTCTGGAATGCTTCCATCGACTGGACGGCAGGCGGGGGCTGCGTGCGGGTATAGTAGGCCACTTCCTTATCTGTGACCTGCACGCCTAAGCGCTCAATCTCTTGGGTCAGCAGGACCTCTTGGACGTAAGAATCCCATACCTGGCGCACCAAGACGCCTTCATCCGTCTGCTGTTCGCGAGGGACCTGACGGGCCGCCTGACGCAGAGCACCTTGGAAGTCTTTGAGCGAAACAGCCTCGCCGTTGATAACGCCTACGTTATCGCCGATGGACTGCTGAGACTGTCCGCCGGTATAATCCGCACCCCATTCAACTACGATCAACCCGATAAAGGCAAAGATTACAAACCACAGTACGAGCGCGGTTTTCTCGCGCAGTGTAGTCATCATACGCTTTTTTTCTCCTACTCTATTCCCTTTTCAAGCCGCGCTCTCCAACAGAGTCGGCCAAAACCTATTCACTCAGCAACACCCTCAGGGTAGCGCAGCAAACAGGCCGTTTGGTGTCCATTTCCCAGATCCACAAGATGCGGAACGGTCTCAGTACAACACTCCCGCTTTTCCGGACAGCGGGGATGGAACGGGCATCCGGATGGAACGGATGCCGGATTGGGCACATCGCCCTGCAGAACCACGCGCTGCGACGACGCCCCGGGCACCGGCACGGGGACAGCAGACAGCAAAGCCCGCGTATAGGGGTGAGACGGGTTAGCATATAACTCATCGCGATCGGCCAGTTCCACAATTCGCCCCAAATACATCACAGCGACGCGATCGGATATATGACGCACTACGCTAAGATCGTGCGCAATAAACATATAGGTCAAGCCCAGATCGCGCTGCAGATCCTGCAATAAATTAATGATTTGCGCTTGAATCGACACATCCAGTGCCGAAACGGGCTCGTCGGCAACAATAAACTTCGGCTCGACGGCTAGCGCACGCGCAATGCCGATGCGCTGGCGTTGACCGCCGGAAAACTCGTGCGGATAGCGCTTGGCATAGCTCGGCTGTAAACCAACCAGCTCCATCAACTCCGCAACGCGTGCGTCCACCCGATCCGGCTCCACGAGTTCGTGAATTTTCAGCGCTTCACCAATAATGCCCCCGACCGTCATCCGCGGATTAAGTGAACTATAGGGATCCTGAAATATGATCTGCATACTGCGCCGCAGTGCGCGCATTTCGCGCGCTCCCACGCTGAGCACATCGCGCCCCTGATATACGACGCGCCCTTCCGTCGCCTCGACCAAGCGCAGCATTAAACGGCCGAGCGTCGTCTTGCCACAGCCGCTCTCGCCGACGACGCCGAGCGTCTCTCCCTCCATAATTTTTAGAGAGACGCCGTCTACCGCTTTGACCGAAGCACGCACTTTGCTCCATAGACCGCTGCGTACGGGATAGTGCTTCTTTAAATTTTCAACTTCTAATAGTGGCGTATCCATATTCTTCGCATGGGCGCAGACCCGCAGTAGACAATCTGCCGCTCAGTTACCCACCTTTATACAGCGTCCCCAGTGATCATCTGACAGTTCGCGCAATTCGACAGATGCAGCCCGACAGCCTTCATCGGCAAGCGTGCAGCGCGGTGCAAAACGACATCCATCTGGAAATTCGCGCGCGTCCGGCACAATGCCGGCAATGATATCTAACCGTTCACGGTGTTCATCCAAGCGGGGAATCGATTGCATCAGACCGCGCGTATAGGGGTGCTGCGGATTGGTAAATAGATCTTGGGTCGATGCGTATTCGACTACCTGTCCGGCGTACATAACAGCTACGCGATCCGCCACCTCGGCGATGACTCCGAGGTCGTGCGTTATCATCAGCACAGCCATATCGAACTCTTCCTGCAGACGCTGCAACAACTCCAATATCTGCGCCTGAATCGTTACATCAAGTGCCGTCGTCGGCTCGTCTGCAATCAGCAAGTCGGGATTACACGACAGCGCCATGGCAATCATAACGCGCTGGCGCATGCCGCCGGACAGCTGGTGAGGATATTCGTCCACTCGCTGTTCTGGAGCGGGAATGCCGACGAGGCGCAGCATTTCAACCGCCCGATTGCGCGCCTCTTCTTTTGACACGCCCTGGTGTAGCATCACCGACTCGGCGATTTGATAGCCGCAGGTGAGCACGGGATTCAAGCTAGTCATCGGCTCCTGGAATATCATCGCAATCTCATCGCCGCGCACCTGACACATTTCACCTTCACTCAGCTGCAGTAAATCGCGCCCACCAAACAGGATCTGACCCGACTCAATTCGACCGGGAGGCTGAGGGATTAGGCGCATAACCGATAGCGCACTAACGCTCTTACCGCAGCCGCTCTCGCCAACAAGACCGAGCGTCTCGCCGCGCCGCAGCTCAAAAGAAACGCCGTCTACGGCTTTGCCAATGCCCTCTTCGGTGTGGAAGTACGTCCGCAGGTCGCGCACTTCCAGCAAATTGTCTCCTGCATCTGCCATATTCAATGGGCGGCCTCTACGGGCCGCGCTTCCGCGTTCCAAAAATTACTGCGTTCGAGGCAGTGCGCCCATTCTCTGGGCTCAATCTCATCACGCACCAGCTCACAGTGGATCACCTCGGAAAATCCCGCTGCCAAAGATTCGATCAACTCGGTCCGATCAATGGGGCGATCTACGCATTCCCGCAGACAGGTGCTGTCGGCGCGCAACCTCTGACGCCACATGTCTTTTTGTTCGGGCTCGATGCGCAACCAGTCAACCAAGCGCTCATGCGCCGAACCCAACAAAATCGACCCGTGCTGCAAAACAGCACCCCGAAAGCGTCGCTGGGCACTGCCGACGAGTTTGCGCCCCTGCCACTTTACTTCGGAGCGCGCAATGCTAGAAAAGCACGGTAGAGCCGCCGTTCCACTGCGGGCGCGCGGCGGGCGCGCCTGACCGCGCTCTAATTCGACATCAATACCCAATCGGCGTATTCCAGCGACCAAACAGGCACCGACCGTTTCGTACAGGTCTTCGATGCGTGCGGCAAACGGCACGTCCTCTATAGGGAAAACGGCACTATAGGTCAGCTCATCCCAATGCAAGACAGCCCG
>JAYOKQ010000078.1:19467-20567 GCA_038119905.1 Gemmatimonadota bacterium
GTCCCCCCGTGGGTCTGCGCACGACGTTCACGCCCGCAGTGCGACAGGCGATTAAATCGAGTTCACCTTCTGCATCTTGAGCATATCCTAGCGAGACGGCCGGTGGGGCCCAGCTGTACAGCCGCAGCACCGGCTTTCCCCCAGCCTGCACGGTATGCACGAGCGCTTCGTCGAGCGCCATATTCTGAGCCCCAGTGCGCGCACCCGTATCGAGAAAGCGCAGTGCATGCTTCACAGAGCACCCATCTTCTGCAGCGCATCCTTAGCCGCCATTTGCTGAGCTTCCTTCTTGCTGCGCCCCTGCCCGCGCCCAATGCGTTCGCCGGTGATGCTCACTTCAACGCTAAATATTTTGTCGTGATCAGGGCCCTCTTCAGCGTGGACTAGATAACGCGGATGACCGTTGCCCTGTCCCTGCGTGTGCTCAAGCAGCTTACTCTTGAAATTGACGTAGTCATCGCGCTGAATGAGATCGTGAAAATCATCCAAGACGTGCGCTGCAACAAAGCGACGACACGATGCCAAATCACCGTCCAAATAGAGTGCACCGAGCAGTGCCTCAAAGGCATCGCACAAAATCGATGGCTGCTGATCCCCGCCGGCTCCGCGCTCTTCCGGACTAAGCAGTATGAATTTTCCCAGATCGATCTGACGAGCCTTTTTGGCCAACACCTGCCGGCTGACAACGAGCGACTTCATCTGCGTTAGATCGCCCTCGCGTTTGTCGCGAAAGTCGCAAAAGAGATACTCGGCGACCAGCAGATCTAAGACGGCATCGCCGAGAAACTCTAGGCGCTCGTTGGATTCAATACCGCTCTCCTGTCGAGCGTATACGTAGGAACGATGCTTGAGCGCCTTAACGAGTAAAGAGGGATCTTGGAACCGATACCCGATGCGCGCTTCGAGGTCTTCCAGCAGTTGCCCCGACGGCTCTTCGGATGTAGGCCTTGCGCGAAAACGGGCAAGAAAGGCGGAAATCCATCGCATAGTATTAGCGCGCTAAACCGCCCTGTACGAGAGGGAATATCAGCCCTTAGAAGGCAGGCTCAGCCGTTAAAGAGCCCCATGACAAGAGCTGCGTTGTGCCCGCCAAAACCAAA
>JAYOKQ010000079.1:0-1544 GCA_038119905.1 Gemmatimonadota bacterium
CTCTAGATAAATCGAGAGAAATAGCAAATGCCGCCAACGTAGCCAAGAGCGATTTTCTAGCTAATATGAGCCACGAGATTCGTACGCCCCTTAATGGGGTGATCGGCATGAACGATCTGCTAAAAAGCACGGAAACAACTTCGCTACAGGCCGACTATATAAAGTCGATTGGACAATCGGCAGAAGACCTGCTCGAGATCCTCAACAGTATCCTCGATGTGTCAAAAATTGAAGCGGGAAAACTTGCGCTTGAAGAGGTGGATTTCGGGTTAGATTCGGTTATCAAGAGCGCAATTAGTCCTATCGTTGTGCGCGCACACAACAAGGGACTGGAGTTGTTGTGTTCAATTGATCCTCGCATACCTAAAAATCTGAGGGGGGACCCCGTACGATTCCGTCAGGTGTTAATTAACCTGCTTGCCAATGCAGTAAAATTTACAGAGCGGGGCGAAGTGCGTCTATCGCTTGTGGTTGAGTCATCTGATGCATCGGTGACCGTTATACGCGGATGCGTGAGTGATACGGGTATTGGTATGACCTTGCAGCAACGGAATCACATATTTGAGGCATTCTCTCAGTCGGATGTTTCGACGACTCGGCGCTTTGGTGGCACGGGACTAGGTCTAACGATATGTAAGCACGTTATAGCAATGATGGGGGGCGATATTTCGGTCGAAAGTGAAGTGGGAGAGGGTAGTTCATTTCACTTCACCGTCCGCTTTGCAGATTCAAAGGCGACTGACGTTGAGGACCAACCTTCGCAAGAATTTATGCGCGATTTGCGAGTCTTGGTCGTAGACGATAATCTGAATGCCCGTAATATCCTCAGTGATATGCTGAAGTATTGGCAGGTTGAGGCGGTGTTGGCGAAATCGGCCCAGATGGCCTTAGATGCCGTGGAAGATGCCCAAGAACAGGGAAGTCCATTTCAGTTAATTTTCCTGGATGCCATGATGCCCAAAATGAGCGGTCTGGATTTTCTCAACAAAGTTTCACAACAGAGTGAGGTGATCGGTGCTACAGTCGTGATGTTGTCGTCAGTAGAAGATGCCCAATTCATGTCTCCTATGCGTGATGTGGGCGTTCGTGTGTTCCTACACAAGCCTGTTTTACCCAACGATATTTTAGAAGCAGCTGAAAATGTGCTATTGGGGATCTCATCCGAAAAAGCGGAAAGTGTGCTACAAGTTGAACGAATTGACCTGTCGGATAAGCGCATACTGCTGGTAGAAGACAACGAAATCAATCGAAATGTAGCGCAGGGTCTGTTGGCAGAGACGAACTGCGTTTGTGAAATCGCTGTGAACGGCAAAGAAGCTGTCCAACGACTTCAGGATGAACATTTTGACATAGTATTTATGGACCTACAAATGCCGGTGATGGGGGGAGTGGAAGCGACCCAGGAGATTCGCGCGTTGGAGACGAGCACGGAGCACACACCCATTGTTGGCTTGACGGCAAATGCGATGACAGGGACTCGAGAGATGTGTCTTTCAGCGGGCATGGACGAGTATTTGCCCAAGCCTATCAAGCGCGCGTCTGTG
>JAYOKQ010000079.1:1644-20431 GCA_038119905.1 Gemmatimonadota bacterium
CAACGGCCGGGATTTGGGTGCTCAGCGCTTGGCCGCCGTATGTCAACAGATAGAAGATCGCGCGCGCGAGGGTCAGTTTGAGGGCGTCGAAGCGCTGATTGATGAGGCCGAACGCGAAGCGAATGCGGCCTGTGATGCGCTAAGGTCACACCGGTATATGCAATGAAAGATGAAATACAGGAAATACGGCGGAAGATCATTCTGCATTCGCTCACCGTGCTGATCGTTGCGCTGGCGCCTACGTTTGCGCTGAGTGCCTATAGGGCGCTGTCGATCGGCTGGCAGGCTTCCATGACCGTACACGGCGGCGTGCTCGTCACTGGTATTGGACTATTCCTGGTTCGCCATCGCATACATCAGGTTGTCATTGCCAGCTTTGTCTCTGCGACGTTTCTGCTGATCGGTATCGCCGGCTATGCGACCTTGGGCCTGATGAGTGCAGGCATGGCGATGAGCATCACAGCGGTGATATGTTCCACGTCGCTGATTGGCCGTAGAGTGGGCGTGGGCGTGTTTGCGTTCGTGTTGCTATTAACAATCGCCTTCGGCTATTTGCACACGAGCGGTCGCATTGATCCGAGTCATCTATTTTCGGCGCACAATCGTTCGGTCATTGGCTGGGTTCTGGCCGTTGCCATCTTCTCGGTCACTTCCTACGGTATCATCATTATACAATCGGGTTTGCTCGGTGGACTCGATCGACTGATCGACGATCTCAGGAACAAAACCGATGCGCTAGAGCGGGCACTAGAAACTATTGAAACCACTAACCAGCAGCTAGAAGAGGCCAATAACGCGAAGAGTCTATTCTTGGCCAATATGAGCCATGAAATCCGCACGCCGATGAACGGAATCATCGGCATGACAGAGCTGTTGAAAGAGGCCAAGCTCGACCCCCTACACGCCGACTATATCCGCACAATCGCTACTTCTTCCGATAACCTGCTCGAGATTCTCAACAGTATCCTCGATGTGTCAAAGATTGAAGCGGGTAAGTTTGAGCTGGAGCATATCGATTTTTCGCTCGGCGAGGCGGTAGAGGGTGCCGTGCGTCCGCTGGCCGTGCGCGCGCATGAAAAGGGCGTGGAGCTGCTGTGTGAAATAGACGCAGACGTGCCCGACGGACTGCACGGCGATCCGGTGCGGCTGCGTCAGGTGTTGATTAATCTACTCAGCAACGCCATCAAGTTTACCGAGCGCGGCGAGGTGGGCGTGCATATACAGGTCGACTCGACGGATGCGGAGGGCACCACGCTGAGCGTGCGCGTACGCGATACCGGTATTGGCATGACCGAAGCGCAACAAGGTCACATATTCGAAGCATTCTCTCAGGCAGATGCTTCTACGACGCGGCGCTTCGGCGGTACGGGATTGGGTTTGACGATCTGTAGCCACTTGGTCGAGATGATGGGCGGTACCATCGGCGTCGAGAGCGCAGAGGGAGCGGGGAGCACCTTCTATTTTTCCGCGCGATTCGGCTATCCCAAGCTCCCAGTGCACCCGACGGAGCGAGACATAGAATCGCTGCGCGACCTCGCCGTCTTGGTCGTCGATGACAATGTAACCAATAGAAGAATACTCGCTGCCACGCTAGCAGAGTGGCACATGCGGCCCACGCTGGTGGAATCGGCCGCTCAAGGACTCGAAGCGCTTGAACGCGCTCGTCAAGCAGACGCACCGTTTGCGCTCGTGCTGTTGGATGGTATGATGCCCCATATGAACGGCCTCGATTTCCTGCAGCAACTCGATGCGACATCCGAAGTAGTTGCATCGACCGTTATGATGCTCTCCTCAAACGACGATGCCGAATTTGTTCAGCGCGTGCGCCGTCACGGCGTGCAGCGCTACCTTCGAAAACCCATCCTGCGCGACGACCTACTCAACGCGCTGCTGCGTGCGGTCTCGAACGAAACGAACCTAGAAGGCCATACAGAGCTGATCGAGCCTGATGCAGAAGAGATGGATCTGTCGGGCAAGCGCATCCTGCTCGTTGAGGACAACATGATCAACCAGCGCGTTGCGCTCACTATGCTGGCAGAGACAAACTGCACCTGCGAAACGGCCGCAAACGGCCGCGAAGCGGTCGACCGGGTGCGCGAAACGGCGTTTGATCTGGTGTTGATGGATATGCAAATGCCGGTGATGGGCGGCGTTGAGGCGACTCAGCATATTCGTGAATTTGAGACGCCGCTGGGGCAGCATACCCCGATCGTCGGCTTAACGGCCAATGCGATGCAAGGTGCACGTGAGCAGTGTATAGCGGCGGGTATGGACGAGTATTTGCCCAAGCCTATCAAGCGCGCGTCGCTGCGTGCGATGCTGTCCCAGTTTTTTCCTCTGGTTGAGATGTCGCTTCCGTTGAGCGCAGCGCCGTCTGCGCCCGAGGATCCACTCGCGTTTCCCGTTCTTGAGGAGGAGGCGCTGGACGAACTGCATTCGCTGGAAGAACTGGACGATGATTTCTCGCTGCGCGAAGTGGTGATGCTGTTTATTAGTGAGGTGGAACGCTTTGTCGACGAGATGCGCCAGCTATTGGCCGATCAGCAGGGCGAAGACCTGCAGCGATCGGCGCATACGTTTAAGGCCAACGGCCGCGATCTGGGAGCTCGGCGCCTGGCCGCCGTGTGTCAGCAGATAGAGAATCTTGCAAGCGAAGGTATATTTGACGGCGTTGATGCGCTGATTGATGAGGCCGAACGCGAAGCGAATGCGGCCTGCGACGCGCTTAGAGCGCATCGGTATGTGAACGAGGGACCTACTGCGCACTAGTCGAGTGCAGCGTCCCCTTACAAAAAGTTATGCTATGGAGCTTGCACGCTTTGCCATTCCCCATGTGCTTATTGTTCTCTGTGCCGCTTGTCTGTATGCAGGGGGCTGGTGGCCTTGGGCCTTCTTTGCTGGGTTATCTGCGCTGGTGACGCTGGGCGACCGGCTCGGTCCCCAAGATCGGATGTGCTTGGCCGGCGCCAATCCGCGCATTGGCAATGCCCTGCTCTTGTTCGTATTGCCCGCACTGGTCGCGCTGCTGTCATTGGCCGTAAATAGCATGGTCGTCGGCGCATATGACCGGGACTATGCTACCGTTCAACTGCTGGGTGTCGCGCTTAGCCTCGGCCTGCTCATCGGCGGCGTGGGTACCAGTGCAGCACACGAGTGCATGCACCGCCCGCGCGGGCACTACCTGCGCGGCGTGGGCGATTGGCTGATGGCGCTCAGTATGGACGGTGTCTTTCCCATCGAGCACAACCACGGACACCACAAGCACGTCGGCACGCCGGCTGATGCGGCGACCGCGCGCCGCGGCGAGAGCGTCTACCGCTTTATCGTGCGTTCGACGCAGGGCGAGTACGGCAACGCCTGGCGCGTCGAACGACAGCGCCTATACAGGCAGGGCTGCTCGCTGTGGTCGCCGCACAATCGCTATCTGCGCGCCCTGGCTCGTTCGGCGGTCTTTCCCCTGCTAGCCGGATGGATAGGTGGCCCGCTCTGTGCCCTGGTCGTTCTATTGTCTATGCTGTGGGCCAAGGTGCTGCTCGAGACGGTCAACTACATTGAGCACTACGGTCTGGTGCGCGAGCCCAATGCCCCCATCGAACCGCGCCACTCGTGGAATTCCAACGCCTGGATGAGCGGAACGATTACGTTTTTGTTAACGCGTCACAGTCACCACCACCAGCAGGGCTCGCTGCCCTTTTGGCAGCTCAGCGATATGCCGGATGCCCCGCTGCTGCCCTGGGGGTATCTGAGCGCTATTTACATTGCCCTGCTGCGGCCGGCGCACTATCGCACCGCCATGGAGCCGCATCTGCGCGACTGGTTTGATCGCTATGCTAGTTCCCAGGAGCGCCAGATTGCTGCTCAGCCGAGTGCGGCTTAGCGCGGCCTTTTTTGCGTCGCTGTCGCTCCGACTTCCACCCGCCACCGCATTGGCGGCTTTTGGTATAAAGGGAAAATACCGCGATGGGATTCAGGGTACGCCTACAGCTTTCCACCATGATGTTTCTGCAGTTCTTTGCCTGGGGCACTTGGTATGTGACGCTGGGTACCTATCTGGCGGCGATTGGATTTAGCGGGACCGACATTGGCAACGCCTATAGCGCTGCCGCTTGGGCCGCTCTCGTCTCGCCGCTCTTTGTGGGGCTAATTGCCGACCGTTTCTTCGCTGCTCAGCGCGTGCTGGGCGTGCTGCATCTGCTGGCAGCGGGCTGTCTATTTTGGGCTTCTACGCTCAGCGAGCCCGGCCCGTTTTTTTACGCGCTGCTGCTTATGATGCTCTGCTATATGCCCACGATTGCGCTTATTAACGCCGTGTGCTTTCACCAGATGGAAGATGCGGGCAGTGAGTTTCCCAAGGTGCGCGTGCTGGGCACCCTGGGCTGGATTGTCGCCGGCTGGCTCGTCGGCACGCTGCAGATCGAATCCACGGCGCTGCCGATGCGGATTGCCGCCTTGGCCTCTGTTGCTACTGGGCTCTTTGCGCTGTCTCTGCCGCACACACCGCCCCGATCGGTCGTTCAGAAGGTGGGCGTGTCTGATGTGCTGGGCCTAGAGGCGTTGGGTCTACTGCGTGAACGCTCTTTTGCCATGTTCGCGCTGGGCTCTCTTCTGGTGTCCATTCCCCTGGCCTTCTACTACAATTTCGCCAATCTATTTCTCAACGAGATCGGCGTGCACAATGCCGCTGGTAAGATGACCTTTGGCCAGATGTCAGAGATCTTCTTTATGCTGTTGATGCCGTTTTTCTTTCGCCATTTGGGCGTAAAGAAAATGCTGCTAATCGCCATGGCCGCCTGGGCACTGCGCTACGTGTTCTTTGCCGACGGTACGCCGTGGATGCTCTATGCGGCCATCCTTCTGCACGGCATCTGCTTTGACTTTTTCTTTCTCACCGGACAGATCTACGTCGATCGCTATGCCGGTGCACAGATGCGCGCTAGCGCGCAGGGCCTGATTGCGCTGCTGACCTACGGCGTCGGTGCGCTGATCGGCGCCAACGTGTCCGGTGCCATCGTCGAGTCCTTTGCCACGGACAGCGGACACGCCTGGTCGCAGATCTGGCTCCTGCCGGCGGCTATGGCTGCGGCCGTATTTGTGCTCTTTGCCCTGCTGTTTAATGAAGACGGTAGGGGCGCCTCAAATGCGGCTGACTGATTGCACCGGAGGTATTTGATGACTGCAACAGCGCTACCGCTGCACCCACAGTCCGACGTCGAGGCCTATGCCCACGCCCTGCGCGCCGACGGCTATGCTTATTTTCCCGCGGTGCTCGGCGCCGACGAGGTGGCCGCTATGCGCCGGGCAATGGACGCGCTGACGGCAAATCCGGAAAGCTACGACCAGCATACGCTTCCGACCGAGGGAACTTTTTTAGACAAAAGCATCAACAACGCGTTTAATCGGGATCCGCTCTTTGCTCAGTATCTCGACCGCGAGGGCATCATCGAGGTGGTCGAATCGGTGCACGGTGCCGACTGCCACTGCATCGGTATGACGGCCTGGATTACTGGACCGGGTCGGCCAGATCAGGGACTGCACGCCGACTGGCAGCCGCTGACGCTGCCCGAAGACATCATGCTCGACGAGCGCGTGCAACTACCGATCTTTATTTCTACGCTGCACTTTTATCTCAACGATATATATCCGCAGCTGGGGCCGACAAATTTTGTGCCCGGCAGCCACCGCGCCGGTCGTCCACCGCGCAGCGGCGAGGCGTCGTGGCGTGGGGTCGAAGAGCAAAGCATTCTATGTCGCGCCGGCGATGCCGTGCTCTTTCGCTCGGAAGTGTGGCATCGCGGCACGGCCAATACCAGCACAGAGACGCGCTACTTGCTGCAGGTGCACTACGCCCAGCGCATGATAACGCAGAAATTTCCGCCGTATTTAAATCGATTTCAATTTGACGAGGGTCTGCTCGCTCGTGCCACACCGCGCCAGCGCCGGCTCTTGGGCGACCACACAAGAGGGAGCTACGACTGATGTTTTATCGCCCGCAAGACGGCCACGGTCTGCCGCGCAATCCATTCAACGCCCTCGTGGTCCCGCGCCCCATCGGTTGGATCTCCACGTTAGACGCCGAAGGCTGCGTCAACTTAGCACCGTATTCGTTTTTCAATGCCGTGGCCTATACGCCGCCGCAGGTGATGTTTTCGGGAACGGGAAACCACGCCTTTGGCGGCCTCAAAGACTCGATACGCAACGCGATAGAGACGGGTGAGTTCGTGGTCAATTTGGCGACCTGGGAGCTGCGTGAGGCCATGAACGCTTCGGCAGTTGCCGCTCCGCACGCGACCGATGAGTTCGAGTATGCCGGTTTGCACAAGGCGCCCTCGCAGGTCGTGCGGCCGCCGCGCGTGGCCGAGAGCCCGGCCCATCTCGAGTGCATCGTCACTCAATCTGTGCAGTTGGAGACCGACGACGATGAGCCCAACACGGTCGTTTTTGGGCGAGTTGTCGGCGTCCACATTGACGACGGCTATCTGAAGGACGGCTTTGTCGATACGGCGGCGATGCGACCGCTGGCCCGTTTGGGCTATCTCGATTACGCCGTCGTATCCGAGACGTTTAGCATGGAGCGACCGAAATGGAGCTAGTGAGAGGGGCTTGTCCTTGAATATTATCTACGTCAATCCCGATGAGATGCGCGCCGACGTGCTGGGCTGCTACGGCCATCCACTGGCGCAGACGCCCAACTTTGACCGCCTGGCTGCCGAAGGCACGCGCTTTGACCAGTGCCACGTGCAGCACACCGTGTGCACGCCGTCGCGCTGTGCCTTTATGACCGGCTGGTACCCGCACGTGAGCGGACATCGCACGCTGTGGAATCCGCTGCAGCCGCACGAGCCCAACACGATGCGCTATCTGAAGGAGCGTGGCTACGACGTGCACTGGTTTGGTAAGAACGACTGCTTGGCTCCCGGTGCGTTTGCCTCTTCCGTCACCAGCGTATACGGCACGGATAGAGCGGCCGGTCAGTCGTCGGCCCTATTCGAGCGCGGCCAACCGGGTTACTACAGCTTTCTGCGCGGTCCGATGGACGGACCCGCGCGCGACGAGCTGCTCTACGACCGTGCGATTGATGTGATCCGCCAACGCCGCGCCGATGATCCGCCGTTCTTTATGTTTCTGGCCACGAGTTTTCCCCATCCCATCTATCACGCACCGCAGCCGTGGCACGATATGTACAGTCCGGACGACCTGCCGCCGCTGCGTCCGGTGCGGGGAGACGATGCCCCAGACTTCCATGCTCTTATACGGCGCTATCGCGACCTCCAACACACCGACGAAGCGGTGCTGCGCAAGATCATGGCGGTCTACTTGGGGATGACGTCCTACGTCGATCACCTGTTGGGGGGCTTGATGGATGCGCTAGAGGAGACGGGGCAGGCCGACGACACAGCGATCGTAGCTTTTTCCGATCACGGCGATTGGGCCGGCGACTACGGTCTGGTGGAAAAGTGGCCGAGCGGACTCGACGACGCGCTCACGCGCGTGCCGCTCATTATGCGCGTGCCGGGCATGGAGAGGGGTCACGTAGTGGAATCTCCGGTAGAGCTTTTCGACATCGTGCCAACGACGCTCGAGCTGGCTGGTATCGAAGCTAGGCACACCCACTTTGCCCGCTCGCAGGTCGATGCGCTGCGCGGAGGTGCGGCCGATCCCAGCCGTGCGGTCTTTGCCGAGGGTGGCTACGATCGGCACGAGCCGCACTGCTTTGAGGGCAAGCCATCCGATGGCGTAGCCGGCGATCCCAACGGCATCTACTATCCCAAGGGTATGCAGCAGCAGGACCATCCCGAAAGCGTGTGCCGCGCGCAGATGGTGCGCACGTCCACGCACAAACTCGTGCGTCGTTCGAGCGGTCGCCACGAGCTATACGACCTGTCAGCCGATCCATACGAGCTGGATAATGCATACGGTCGTTCCGAGCACGACGCCGCGCAGCGATCCTTAGAGCAGGCGCTGCTCGACTGGCAGCTACGCACGAGTGACGTCACGCCGCACTTGGCCGACCCGCGCGGTTTTCCCGAGGGCATGGTCCAGTAAATAGAGATCATGGCTTGTATGCGGGCCGGACTTCAATAGATTATAAAAGATCAGTCCATCGACTCGCATAACGCGGTTGCAAAGGAGGCGCATCGTGGAACGCATAACGGTTTATCACAACCCCAACTGAAGCAAATCAAACGGCGCGTTGAGCATCCTGCGTGACCGAAACGTCGAGTTCGACGTTGTAGAGTACATAAAAGATCCGCCCAGTGAGGCGCAGCTCAGGCATTTCCTCGAAATGCTCGACGTCGAGCCCCAAGAGATGCTGCATCCGGGTTCGTTCGACAAGCTGGGTCTGAACTTAGACGACTACGCCGAGCGCGAGGCATTGATCGGCCTGCTGCTCGCCCATCCGGAAGTGATGAATCGGCCGATTGTCGTGCGCGGCGCACGCGCGGTTATCGCCCGGCCTTCCGAGCGCGTGGAGGCGCTGTTAGACTGAGCGTAAACAGCTCTCTAAGGCCGTAATAGATGTGTTGGTGGGGCGCGGGGTAGGACGGTACTCGCGCCCCACTGCGATTTTAAAACACTATAGTTTGGAGATGTTGCATGTCGAATTCCACCCACTTTTCTCGCCTAGAATCCGAGACGATACACATTATGCGCGAGGTGGTGGCAGAAGCTGAAAACCCCGTAATGCTGTACTCAGTAGGCAAAGACAGCGCTGTAATGCTGCACCTAGCGAGAAAGGCATTCTATCCGTCGGCGCCCCCTTTTCCCCTGCTGCACGTCGATACGACCTGGAAGTTTCAGGATATGTACAGGCTCAGAGACAAAGCGGCCAACGAGGCGGGCGTGGAACTGTTGGTCTACCAAAATCCAGAGGCGATGGAAAAGGGCATCAATCCGTTTGATCACGGTGCGCTGCACACGGATCTCTGGAAGACGGAGGGGCTTAAACAGGCGCTGGATAAGTGGAGCTTTGACGTAGCCTTCGGTGGTGCGCGCCGAGACGAAGAAAAGTCTCGCGCCAAGGAGCGCGTGTTCAGCTTTCGCACGGCTCAGCATCGATGGGAACCCAAGGCCCAGCGTCCTGAACTGTGGTCGCTCTATAACGCACGCAAAGCCAAGGGAGAGAGCATCCGCGTCTTTCCGCTGTCCAACTGGACGGAGCTAGACATTTGGCAGTACATCCACTTGGAAGGTATCGAGATCGTGCCGCTCTACTTGGCGGCGCCGCGTCCAACGGTGGTGCGCGACGGTTTGATTTTAATGGTCGACGACGATCGCTTTCCCCTGGCCGAGGGCGAAGAGCCCGTACTGCGCTCCGTGCGCTTTCGCACGCTGGGCTGCTATCCGCTGACTGGTGCCGTAGAGAGCGAGGCCGACACGCTGCCCGATGTCATTCAAGAGATGCTGCTGACGACGACCTCTGAACGCCAGGGACGCGCCATCGACAAAGACCAGGGCGCGTCGATGGAAATAAAAAAGCAGCAGGGTTACTTCTAATGAACGATCCAGTATACAAGACCGAAGCGCTTATTGCAGAAGACATCAACGCCTACCTAGTCGCACAGCAAAACAAATCGCTGCTGCGCTTTATCACCTGTGGCTCCGTCGACGACGGCAAGTCCACGCTGATAGGACGCCTGCTCTACGACAGCAAAATGATCTTTGAAGACCAGCTCGCCCAGCTCGAAGCCGACAGCAAGACGCAGGGCACGCAGGGACAGGAAATCGACTTTGCGCTCCTCGTAGACGGACTGGCCGCCGAGCGCGAACAGGGCATTACTATCGACGTGGCCTACCGCTTTTTCGCCACCGAAAAGCGGAAGTTTATCGTGGCCGATACGCCGGGGCACGAGCAGTATACGCGCAATATGGTCACGGGAGCTTCGACAGCTGAACTGGCCGTCATCTTGATCGATGCGCGCAAGGGCGTGCTGACCCAAACGCGTCGCCACAGCTATCTGTGCCACCTGCTCGGCATTCGCAACATTGTGCTAGCCGTCAATAAAATGGATCTCGTCGACTTTTCTCAGGCGACGTTTGATCAGATTGTAGCAGAGTACGAATCGTTTGCCCGCTCTATCGGCATCGAGCAGGTTACGGCTATCCCGATTTCTGGATTCAAGGGAGACAATATCACGACGCTTTCGGACAACACGCCTTGGTATCAAGACGTGACGTTGATGGAGCACCTCGAGACGGTTCAACTTGACGTAGCCGCCGATCAGAGTGCTCCGTTTTGCATGCCGGTGCAGTGGGTTAATCGCCCCAACCTAGACTTTAGAGGCTTTGCCGGTAAAATCGCCAGCGGTGCGATCAAACCCGGTGACCCCGTGCGCGTTCTGCCCTCGGGCAAGACCTCCCACGTCGCTCGCATCGTGACGTTTGACGGCGATTTAGACCAGGCCATTGCCGGTCAGTCCGTCACCCTCACGCTGAAAGACGAAATCGACTGTTCGCGCGGCCAGGTGATCTCGGCGGCTCAGGCCCCGCTCGAGGTAGCCGACCAGTTTGAGACTACGCTGATCTGGATGGATGAGGAACTGCTTGTTCCGGGGCGTGCGTACTATATGAAAATGGGCGCGCAGACCGTTTCTGCGACCGTGTCTCAGCCCAAGTACCAAATCAACGTCAATACGCTGGAACACACGGCGGCAAAAACGCTGGATCTCAACGCCATCGGCGTGGTTACCGTAACAACCGATCGCGCCATACCGTTTGCCGCCTACGCGGAGAATCGAGAGCTCGGCGGGTTTGTCCTCATCGACAAAATGACCAACGGTACCGTGGGTGCGGGGCTTATTCACTTTGCTCTGCGGCGTTCGCAAAATATCCACTGGCAGGATACGGATATCGATCGTGCACACCGGGCCAATCTCAAAAACCAACGGCCGGTCGTCCTGTGGATGACGGGCCTGTCGGGTGCCGGCAAGTCGGCAATTGCCAACGCAGTAGAAAAGCAGCTAGCCCGCATGAATCGCCATACGTTCCTACTTGATGGAGACAACGTGCGGCACGGGCTGAACAAGGATTTGGGTTTTACCGAAGCCGATCGCATTGAAAATGTTCGCCGCGTCGGCGAAGTAGCCCGGCTCATGACGGATGCCGGGCTTATTGTCATCACTGCTTTTATCTCACCCTTTCGCTCGGAGCGCGAGATGGTCCGTCAGATGATGGAGCCAGGTGAGTTTGTCGAGGTCTTTATCGACACACCGCTGCAGGTGGCCGAAGAGCGCGACGTGAAGGGACTCTATGCAAAGGCGCGTGCCGGTGAACTGAAAAATTTTACGGGTATTGACAGCCCCTACGAACCGCCGGAGACGCCGGAGATACGCATCGATACGACGGCCATGTCGATTGACGAGGCCGCCGCGTTTATCATCGATGAGATTATTAAGTAGAATAGGCGCGCCGGGGGCGCACTGTGCGATGTATTTGGACGGGCGCGGGATAGTTCAATGGATCCTGCGCCCGTCGTGCGTCCGGTGCTACGGGGCGATCTTGCCCTGCGCCTTAAGCCATCCCCAGCGCACTGGTGCGACGGCCGATGGCGCTGCCGTTGGTGCGTAGCGAGCGTAGTTTAGAAACGAGGCTTCGGGTGGAAACGATCGGAGCTGGTCGACAAAAGGCACGACCAGCACAAACGGTTCGGAAAGCGCTAGCTGGTCGTTTACTTCGGAAAGGATGAAGCGACGGTAGACGGGTATAAAATCGCCGCGCATGCGCCGATAGTCGCTCGTGCCGTCTACGAGGGAATGCGATTCGTACGGAGCGATGCGCATGACCTGGTACGAACCCATGTTTGGATCGGGATCGATGTAATCACCGGCACTCCAAGTAGAAAAAAGGCGTTCGATTGGATCGGGATTGCCCGACTCGGGCGGCACATTAAAGTAGTCGTGCACCATTTGGCCGTCGGCGCGAATCTCTACGCGATGCCATACGTCGACGGCCTCTCCGCCGGCATGCTGATGCAGCGAGCGGCTGGTCCAGACACCGACGAGAGGTGCATTAAAAAATTCGGCGTGCGGCGTGTAGCCGGCCGTCTGCTGCGCATAGAGTGGTGCGCTGAGTAGCACAACGATAAAGAGTGCGAACAAGGGGGGTTCCTTTTTGAAGTAAAAGGGTAAATTCGTCTACGGGGAGTATACCTGCGCGCAAGTAAATCACAACACGTGTGGCTGATAGATAGTGATTGTGTTGACTGCGCTCCCGCGTCATATTTGGCTAAAACGCCCACTGCTATTGGATCTGATAATGGCTGAGTCTATCTCCGTACTGCTCGTCGAAGACAACCCTGTGCACGTGCGCTTGGTGCAGACTTTTTTACAGCGGGCAGAGACGCCCCGTTTCTCCGTTGAGGTCGCCAACGATTTGGCCTCTGCGCTAACGCGAGTCCGCTCGGCGCGCTTTGATGCGCTGCTTCTCGATTTGATTCTGCCCGACAGCCAGGAGATGGAGACATTTGAGCGCGTTCACGCCGCTGTGCCCGACACGCCCGTCGTAATTCTTACGGGACTGGACGAAGCCGGCCGGGCCCAGCGCGCGGCAGAGGCGGGCGCGCAGCGCTATCTGATCAAGCCCATACGCGCCAACGATTTGGTCGCAGCGGTTTGTCAAACCGTAGCCGCGTCGCGCTCGGCGCACAAACACCGCTTGCCCAGCTAGCTCCATGCGCGGGTAGCAACGCCCGTAATCACTCCATGACCTGTCTCTATACAACGCAAGACCTGGCGCTGCTGGGTCACTTAGAGAATGCGCTGAAAGCCTGCGGTATCGACTGTGAAATTCGCGGGCAACACCTGTCTATCGGCGTGGGTGAACTACCGCCTATCGAGTGCTGGCCCGAACTGTGGGTGCTGCGCACCGATCAGCGCGCAGAAGCGGAAAACCTGCTGCGCAAGCTGCTCTATATCGGCAGTCCGACCAGCCGACCGTGGACGTGTCCCTCGTGTAGCGAGGAGATTCAGGGTCAGTTCACCGACTGCTGGCAGTGCGGATCGCCCAATCCGACAGATGCTGCGGCGCTTTAGACTCGCCATCGTGCCGATCGCTCTTCCATCCACTCTCTTTGAGGTTCCATGCCCCATCATTTATTAGAGCACGTCGTCCAAGTGCAGCGCCACCGCACCGGCATTGTTATTCCCGTCTACTTTCCCATTGGCGTGGATCGCACGACTGGTATCGGGCTACTGCGCGATACGGCGCGGTCCTATGTTGCACTAGTAGACGATCCGCGCTGCGTCTGCCTAAGCGTAGACGGTGCGGCACACGGATTGGATATTGCCCAAGACATAGCCAAAGAGTGCGGTGCAAGCGTTGTGTGTTCGCAGGAGAATCGGGGTAAACTCAACGGGGTCCGCCACGGGGTCGCTGCGCTGTGGGAGCGCGACGAGTTGGACTACTTTGTCGAGGTCGACTCGGATGGTGACCACTTTGCCAATGAACTGCTCAATCTGCTGCGTGCTGCGCTGCACGCGCGCGCGGCCGACGGCGGTGAAGTCCTCGTGTTGGGCCGCCGCATTTCCAAGCATCGCCCCATGGGGTTTCTGCGCGGTGAACTAGAGGAATTCGCCGATCGAGTTTTGCTCGATGCACTCTACTACGATGCCGCTCAGCGCGGGGTACCGATGCGCCTGGAGTATGCGACTGCGCTCGAAGAGTATCCAGATTTCCACTCGGGATTCAAGCTGTTTAGCCGCTCGACCGCGCAGGCCGTATTTCTCGAAGAGCCGCGCATGTGCGGCGTGGGCGACGACACTTATTTTCGACACGCCTGCGAAGCGGTGATGACGGTTGAGTCACTGCTGGCCGGTGCGCGCCTAGTGTTGGTCAATCGCAGCACCTTTAACGAGCAGCCGGTAACTACCTTTGGCCTGCTCGACCGCGAGCGCTTAGTTGCCGACAAAATCATTTGGCCCTGTCTGCGCCTGGGCGCGCCGCCCGCCTTCGTCGCGCAGTGGCTGGCCAATCATCTGCCGCGCCTTCTGCTCAATACGCTCGTGCCGCAGGGCAAAGAGGAATTGCTCGCCATTCGCCGCCTAGTGTTCGAGGCGCTAGGAGCCCAAGCCGAAGAAGAGGTCAACTGGGGCCCTCTATTCGTCTAGCCAACTCAGTCGACTTTCCACGGCTTGTTCCACATGGCCTCTAGCTGATAGCGCGGTCGCCAGCCCAAGATCTGTCGCGTCTTGTCGTTGCGGAAGCGCCGATGCGGTAAATCGGCAAAGACAAAAAACGTTTCGCAGCGCGAGGGGAGTTTGGCCGATTCGACTTCGATGGCGCAGCGAATTGCTTCGCCGCCGTCGGGCCAGGCTACGGTAAAGGGCGTGAAGTCCTCGTGCGGCCCAATGTCGCGGCGGGGTCCGGCGTCGCGGCGCACGCGCAGGGTGTCGGGATGGCGCATGTTGTAAAAGAGCATGGTCAGGACCTCTATGCCGTACTGCTCGCTGAAGACGCGGCAAATTTCACCACCGAGCGACTTGGACAGCGCATAGAGGCGCGTGCCGGGTGCGGCGGGCATATCTGGATTCAAATCGTAGTCCCAGTACTCGTACTGCGGTCCGACCAGCTGAAAGTGCGGCCCTGTGGTAATGACGCGCTCTATGCCGTGTTCGCGCGCGGCGACCATCATGTTGTAATTGCCGCGCGTGTTGACGTCAAAGGCGATCTTTCGATCTTGGCGTAGCACGGATAGGTTGACTATTTGGTCGACCCCTTCAGCTGCGCGCAGCACGCCGTCCAGGTCGGACGAGTCGAGCTGTATGTACTCGTGGCGAAAGTCGGCCGGCGCATTGTTTATATCGGTGACGCGCAGCTCGTGTCGGTCCTGCAGCGATTTGATCACCCACGGTCCCAGCGCGCCGTTGCCGCCCAGTAGTAAAATCTTCACGCGTGTGCCTCCTCTCCAACTAGTCCCATTGTCGTTGCTCGCTGCAGCAGAAAGCGCGGCTGGTCGACGTGCGACTGCAGGTGAGCACACTGCCAGTAGTCCAGCTCGCAGTGCAGCGCGCGCTCAACGGCCAGCGCTATGTCTCGGGTTGCTACGGCGGCCGTTTGGCCGCTGGCACGGGCAGTCGCCAGATCGCCCTCCACAACGGGGAAGCCAAGGCGCATATTTAGCACGCGTAGTAGGCGATCGCGCGCAAATTCTTTTGCGGTAATCTCGCACAGATGACAGGCCAGCAGCTGCGCGTCGCTAGCGATGGGTAGCGGTCGCCAGTTTTCCGTCACGGTGAGATTTTCTTCGTAGCGCTCGTAAAGATGCAGCGTGCTGATATGAATAACGCGCTCTACGCCGGCTTGGGCTGCGGCAAAGAGTAGATTGTAGGTGCATCGAGTGTGATAGTCGATGAGGGCGGTCTCGTCGCCTTCTTGTCCGGCGTAGCCGACGTGCACGATGGCGTCTATGTTGGTGACGAGCGAGTCGGTCTCGTCGCCGTGTTCTAGGTCGCACGCTGTGATGTGAGCGTTGGCGCGCGCGGTTAGGTCGGTGCGCCGCACGTCGTGCCCGCTCTGCTGTATCGAAGCTGCTAGCAGGGTGCCCATAGGCGAGGCTGCCGAAGTAACTAGTATGTTCAAGTGGATCTCCGTTTATAGGGATGGACAGGGTGAAACGACGCAAGCGCGCGCGTTCGACGTGTCCGCATATGCCGAGTGGGTGAACACGATAGTACGGCTAGTGGACCTTGTCAATGAGCGAAGCGCGCCGCCTGTCGGTAGGCTCGCACGCACAGTGCGGCCAGCACCACTAGGCACAGTGTGACGACGGCACTACCGGCATCGGCGATTGCGCTGGCGTCACTCAGCGCACCGACTATCCAGGCGAGTAGACCGAGGTAGAGGGCGAGTAAGGAACCCAAGGCTAAGTAGCTGTTGAGGTGAAATAGGGCCAGCAGCAGCGACACGGCGAAGCCCACGAAGAAAGCGTGGATGATGGCTTCGTAGAGGGGACCGGCAAGAATTTGGCCGGTGTAGAGAGCCAGGCCGCCGGCCGCGGCGAGAAATAGGCTGCCGCCGAGCGCACACAGGCGCTGCCAGCCGTCGCTGGCGTCGCGCACGAGCAGCCATAGAGCCGCTGTGCACAGGACTAAACCAATCAAGCGATCGCCGCCCCACAGCAGCAGGGGCGTCACGCTGTAGGGATCGAGAAACTCGGCACCTAGCGCGTAGTTTTTTAGCACGGCGCCTCCTAGCGCCAGCGCGATCAGCGCATAGAGCATCGGCCGTTCGCTCTCACCGGGACGCAGCGTACCTTTTTCCATATGCAGGCCTAGCACATAGAATAGGACAGCGCCTAGCCACCAGCTAACCACTACGTGTGAAGGCATATCGGGAAAGAGCAGTCCGTTGCCCACGACAAAAAAAGCGCTGCCGGCTATGCGGTACAGCCCGGCCATAGGCGGTCGCTGGCGCGCGCTGGCGATATTAGATGCCAGCAGCAGTAGGGAAGCCACCAGCAGCAGGGCGAAGGATTCGCGTGCAAAGGGCGAGGCGATCATCCAGCCACAGCACAGCGCCAGTGCAAGCGTGCGCAGCACGTAGAGCACGCCCCGGCGGGGTGGCGCCTCGGCGTTGGCTAGCGCACACAGCGCGATCGCCAGTAGTACGCCGTGGCGGAAGGCCAGTCCAGCGCTGGGCAGCAACGCGCTCTCCCAGCCCGTGCGCACCAGACCAGCGGCTAGGCCAACCAAAAAGGGCAGTGTGAAGACTGCACTATCTACGAGCAGCATGGTCTTGAAGCATTTTATAGGTTCCAGTATACAGGTTCTGTTCGATGTTCTCTCCGATGCAACGTAACATAACAAACGCATGCCGACCGTGCTCGTCGTATCCAATTGTGGTGCCTTGCACCGGGTAGCCCGCCACCCGTTCTTAAGGCCAGTTTCGCAATACACCGCTATGGGAATGGGCCTTTTTCTATGTCAGAGCACGCAGTACGCGTAGATTGGCAGCGCACGACAGATGACTTCGCGTATGAGACCTATACGCGCAACCACCGCTGGACCTTCGTTGAGAAAGGCATAACCGTTCCCGCTTCAGCGGCGCCGGCTTTTCTGGGCGAGGGCGGGCACGTCGATCCAGAAGAAGCCCTAGTGGCTTCGCTGTCGAGCTGCCATATGCTGACCTTTCTCGTCGTGGCGGCTAAAAAGCGCTTTGTCGTCGATCGCTACACAGACGATGCCGTGGGCGTATTGGCTAAAAACGACGAGGGTCGGTGGGCCGTTACGCGCGTGGCGCTGAGACCGCAAATCGTCTTCGGTGGCGATGTGCAACCGACCTCCAAGCAGATTGAAGACATGCACCGCCTGGCGCACGAGCAGTGCTTTATCGCCAATTCCGTGCGCACGGAGGTCGTAGTCGAAACCACTCAGGGTGCTTCATAACGCGCCGCAAAGGGAACGCCATGCACGCTAAGGTCATTTCGCGCGAAGTCTTTGTCCCGTCTCCCGGCCGTAGCGTCGGCGTGATGGGCGCCAGTTATTACACTACCCGTGACGGGCTAGAACTGGTTAGCATACACAGCCTGACCAGCCGCAGCGACACGACGGAAATGGCCTACGTGCGTCGCTCGTCCGACAACGGGCGCACCTGGAGTGGGCCGCAGGCTTGGCCTATGCGCTTTGCGGCGGAGGGTGGGACCGGCCGCAGGCACGTGCGCGGTGGCTACGTCGATCCGCTGACGGGTCGCTATATCCAGGTGTGGACAGAAGGCGTGCTGCCGACGGATGAACCACTAGAGGGCATGCGCCAGTGGAAGCTGCACTACGCCGTTTCCGAAGACGGTGGCCATACGCATACCGTTGACGAGCAGATCATTTGCGCAGGAGATGCCTACGACGCGCGGCACCCGCTGCCCGGCGTGCATATCGGCAAAAATTGCGTGATGATCGGCGACCTGGGCGAGGTGCCGCTGACCCGCAGCGACGGGGCGATTCTCGTGCCCGTGCAGAGCAGCCCGGTCGATGAAAACGGCGAATATCACAATCCCGGTGCCGGCTTTACTTACACCGACTGTTTGCTGCTAATCGGCCATTGGCAGCCCGACGGCCGGTTGGCGTGGAGCTGCTCTGAGCGCGTGTGCGGCGATCCCGAACGCACGACGCGCGGTCTGATCGAGCCGACGATTGCCGAGCTGGACGACGGCCGCCTGCTGATGGTTATGCGCGGCAGCAACGATGCGCGGCCCGAATGGCCCGCCCACAAGTGGATGGCGCTGTCGGCTGATGGCGGTCAAACGTGGGATAGACCGCGCCCGTGGACCTATACAGATGGTACTGCTCCCTTCTCGCCGTCGGCCTGTTCGCAGCTAGTGCCCTGGACGGACGGCCGCCTGCTGTGGATTGGCAATATCTGCGGCGAAAATCCCCAGGGTAACCGCCCGCGCTATCCGCTGGTGCTGGCCGAGGTAGATCGTCAGAGCGGCCTGCTGCTGCGCGATTCGCTGGAGGCGATTGATGTGCGCGGCGAAGGGGAGCACGAGATGCTAACGCTGTCTAACTTCTACGCGCGCGCCGATCGTCAGACGGGCGAGCTGCTGGTGTTCCTGCCGCGCTTCTTTGCCCAGACATTCGACGAGAGCGATCGCTGGACGACGGATCTGTCGCTGATTCGCGTCGAAATAGCCCACCAATAACGAGACAGTAGAGGTCGACTATGCAGGATATACGCGTGGCGTGTGTTAGTATGAACGGTTGGTTGGGCGAGCCGGCGCGTTCGCTGGCGACGATCGAAACATTCTGTCGTCAGGCCGCCGAGCAGGGCGTCGAGCTGATCCTCTTTCCCGAGTTGGTCG
>JAYOKQ010000080.1:0-20295 GCA_038119905.1 Gemmatimonadota bacterium
ACGTGCGCGAAACCATCAGCTCGGATCTGACAATGGCGCGCGCGCTGTTTCGACCCCTCTTCAAGGGGGAAGACATTGACGTCTACTTCACCGAAATTCGCGACAAGCTACTCGAAGAGACGGATTACCTCCACGAAGGGCGCCAAATCGAAGCATTTGCCGGTCTGTATAACGGCGATGAGCGGGTCGTGATGCCGCAGTGGTTGCCCGAGTTGAGCAGTGAGCGCGTGCTGACGATGACCTATGTCGAAGGGGTGCATATGGGCGAATTTCTCGCCGCATCGCCCGATCAAGCGCGCATCGACCATTTTGGCCAGCTGCTGTGGGATTTTATACACGACCAGGTAGAGCGGCGGGTCTATGCGTTTCATGCCGACATTCACCCGGGTAATTTTCTATTTCGCGACGATGGCCGTCTAGGCATCATCGATTTTGGCTGCATCAAAGAGTTTCCGCGCGACTTTCTCGATACCTGCGTCTATATGCTTGCTGCGCACGTGCGCGACGATGCCGAGGCGATTCGCAGCTGCTATCGCGAAGTGGGTATTCTCGACGAGCGCTCCAGCGAGCCGCAGGACGAACTCTACGCCTTTCTGCGTGAGTTTGGTCGCTTTGTGCTCACGCCCTACACGCAGGACCACTTTGATTTTGGTGATCCGGGCTTTCGCCAGCAGCTCAACGAGTATATTCGAGCGTCGATGCAGTGGCGCGATATACGCGCTTCCAAGCACTTCATCTTTGTCAATCGTCTGCTCTTTGGGCTCTACGCCCTGCTGATGCAGCTCAAGCCTACCATCCGCACGCAGCGCGGGCGCGATATATTGCTCGAGGCTTCGTACCGCCGCGCCGGATAGCTCGCTCCACGTTACTATTTCCCTCTTCTTCATTTTGTAGGGCACATGGGCGTAGGTGCTCTGGTGCGCTATGCGCCTGGGCATCACGGCCGGTGGTTGCTGGCAAGTTGGCGCTAGCGTGGGTCTCGCCTAGTCGTCGTTCCCAGCCAGTGCGGCGAGCACTCGGTCGAACGGGATGTCCGCCTCGGCATCTTTGAAATGGGCGATGCGTTGATAAATTTGGGCGGCGGCCTCGTGGAAGCCGCTGGGCTGGCCTGCTTCGGCAAAGGTGCTAGCGATTTCTCTCATCTCACCGGTGAAACGCCACGCCTTCGATGTGGCGCCGCACATCTGCTCTATGGCCCGCGATGACAGATCGTCGCGGCCGCTCTGCCACTGGGCAAAAAGCGCCTCGCGCACGCCTAGGTTTTCTGCGCTGGCGACGATGGCGCACAGAAGAGCGATCGAACCTTTTGTATAGGCGGCAAAGCACATTTTAAGCGAGGAAGCATCGCCCAGTCGTTCGCTGACAACGTGAGTCGATAGGGTCTGTGTCGCCAGCAGAGTGGCTATGGTTGCTGCCCGCGTTCCGCTGAGGTGGAGGTGGGTTTTATCTGGTCCCCAGGCCGGGCCGCCGATAATGCCCCCGTCGACCAGTTCGGCGCCGGCTTGGTCTAGCAATTGTCCGATGCGCAGGGCCCGCTGGGGGGCAATGGCATTGGCATCTACGTACAGTCCGCGGAAGCCGTATCCAACGACCTCTTCGGCGACGTCTTCGGCCGCATGCGGTGGACAGATGCTGAGTATGATCTGACAGGTGGCGCACAGCGCCTTAATGCTGCCGGCATCGCGCAGGTGCTGTTGCTGTGCCCGCTCCTTGCTCTGTGCGCTGCGTCCGTGCGAAGCCCAGTAGACTTCGTGTCCATTTGCAACGGCGGCGGCGGCGATCGAAACGCCCATTGCGCCGGGGTGGAGTATACCAATGCGCTGCGGGGCCATAGGAACTCGTTTGGTGAAGAGGTGATTTGCTACAGGGCGGATGCCCAACGCTTAGAATGGGTGCGCCCGTCAGTCGATACGCCGGATGTGCGGCCTGTTGAAATCCAAACAATTGAGCCATTTCGAGCAAGGCCCCGTAGTTTACTTATGCAGCACAATGTCTACTTTTAAAGGAAGACACATGGCGGAGAGAGGCTGCAATGAACGAGTTTTTACCAACGACTAAACGCGAGCTAGAAGCGCGCGGGTGGGACGAACTGGACGTCATCATCATATCGGGTGATGCCTACGTAGACCATCCGGCGTTCGGCCACGCCGTCGTTGCGCGGCTCGTCGAAGCAGAGGGCTTTCGCGTCGCCATCGTACCGCAGCCTAACTGGCGCGATGATTTGCGCGATTTTAAGAAACTGGGTGCTCCGCGGCTTTTCTTTGGCATTTCTTCCGGCTGTATGGATCCGATGGTAAATCACTATACCGCCGGTAAGAGAAAGCGTTCCACCGATGCCTATACTCCAGGTGGAGAGTCCGGTTTTCGCCCAGACTATGCGGCCACCGTCTACTCAAAAATCCTAAAACAGCTCTTCCCCGAAACGCCTGTTCTGATTGGTGGTATTGAAGGCTCGCTGCGCCGCGTGACCCATTACGACTACTGGTCGGATGGGCTGAAGCCGTCTATCCTCGTCGATAGCGGGGCCGATTTACTTATCTACGGCATGGGTGAACAGCCGCTGCGCGAGGTGCTGCGCCTGCTCAATCGCGGCGTGCCCTTCGACTCGCTCAAAACGATTCCCCAGACCGCTTTTTTACAGCCGGCCACCGAAGATCTGCCCAAGAATCGCCGCTGGGAAAGCTTTGAGTTGGCCTCACACGAACGGTGTCTGCAGGATAAAAAAGCCTTTGCACGCAACTTCAAGTATATAGAGCAGGAATCGAACAAACAGTTTGGTCGGCGGCTGCTACAGCGCGTGGGTGACCGTTTGCTGGTAATCAACCCACCGTATCAGACCATGAATGAGGCGGAGGTCGATGCCTCGTTTGATTTGCCCTACATGCGTCGACCGCACCCCAAATACGAGAAGCGCGGTCCCATTCCCGCATTCGAAATGATCAAGTTTTCCGTCAATATGCATCGAGGATGTTTTGGTGGCTGCAGTTTCTGCACGATCTCGGCTCATCAAGGAAAGATGATTGCCAGTCGCTCCAAACGCTCCATTATGAACGAGGTGGAGCAGATCGTGCGCATGCCCGATTTCAAGGGATTTATCAGCGATCTGGGCGGGCCGTCGGCGAATATGTACAAGATGAAGGGCAAGGTGCAGTCTATTTGTGATCGCTGCGTGAGCCCCTCGTGCATCCACCCGACTATTTGCCACAATCTCGATATGAGCCACCAGCCGCTTATTGACATCTATCGCAGCGTGTCGGCCCATCCCGAAGTGAAAAAGGCCTTTGTTTCTAGCGGCATTCGCTACGATATGCTCGTGCGCTCGGGAGAAGAAGAGGCACAGGCCAACCACTGCGATGAATACATAGAACAACTCGTTACGCACCACGTTTCTGGGCGTTTGAAGATTGCTCCTGAGCATACGTCAGATGCCGTACTCAAGCTGATGCGCAAGCCGTCGTTTAAGCTCTTCGATGCGTTTAAAAAGAAGTTCGATCGCTTTAACGCCAAGGCCGGCCTCAAACAGCAGCTGATTCCCTATTTTATTTCCAGTCATCCAGGTTCACAGCTAGAAGATATGGCCGATTTAGCCTGTCAGACCAAGGAAGCCGGCTTTCAGTTGGAACAGGTGCAAGACTTTACGCCGACGCCGATGACGGTGGCCACCGTGATATACTATTCAGGATATGATCCCTATACGCTAAAAAAAGTGCCGACGGCGCACAGCGATCGAGACAAGCGCGACCAGCACCGCTTTTTCTTTTGGTATAAGCGGGAAAACGCCGAGTGGATTCGCAGCGTCTTGCAGCGCCTGAAGCGCCCCGATTTGTTAGAGCGACTGCTGGGAGGAGAGCGCAGAGGGGGCGCCGTCGGTGCCCATGTGCACCCTCGGCGTCGCACAAAGAAAACTCAGCCGCGGCGAAAATAAACGATCATGGGGACCGGAGGCGAACCGATCCACGGGAGATAAATACATGAAGGTGCGCAGCGTGCAGTACAGGCCGAATGGGGGGGTAGATCTGGTCGATGTGGAAGTTGAAGATCCCGGCCCGCTCCAGGTGCAGATTGAGGTAGCGGCCTGCGGTATTTGTGCTTGGGATGTCCAGACTAGCAAGGCGGGCAGTAGTGCGCCCTTTGCCGCACCGCCTGGACACGAAGGCGTGGGCTACGTGAGCAAATTGGGACCAGGTGTCGAGGGCATTGAAATCGGGCAGCGCGTGGCCGGCGGCGGATTTGCCCGCCTGCGCAACGTCGCCGTCGCGCAGCTCTATCCCATTCCGTCTTCACAGCGTGCGGATATCCACTGGATCGTCGAGCCGGTATCCTGCGTCGTGACCGGTATTGACCAGTGCCAGGTGCGCATTGGCGAGCGTTTAGCCATGATAGGCTGCGGTTTTATGGGCCTGATGATGGTCCAGGGACTTGCCGGTATGGGCTGTGAACAGCTCATCGCGCTCGACGTAGACGATCGCCGTTTGGCCCTGGCCCGGAAGATGGGGGCCGATGAGACCTATAACGTGACGGACGCCGATTTTGCCCAAGTGCAACAGGATCTAAAGGCGCGCGATATCGACGTCGTCGTCGATACCAGCGGTGCCCAGGCCGGGCTCGATGTAGCGGCTGATATCGCGCGGCGTGGCGGGCGTATTAATCTATTTGGTTGGATCAAGGGAGAGCGGGCCCACTTTAATCCTAGCGTTTGGCATACCAAGGGGCTCACCATCGTTAATTCTGCGCCTTCAGCGCGACTGCGCGATCCCTTTCCAGCGGCCATTCGCCTGCTCGACAAAGGCGTGATTGACTTGGAGCCGCTGGTGACGCACGTAGTGCCGCTACAGGACTACCCCGATTTTATGCACGAGCTAGGTGCCGGTCAGATCGAAGGCTATATAAAGGGTGTAGTGACGCTATAAGGCGGCGCGATTGCGCAATCTTTGCGCCTCGATTGTGTTAGATGGGGTGTTTGGGGGCGGTGGGCTTGCGCAGTGCACACCGCTGTTAATATATTCTGTCCCCAAAATGAACTGACTGGTCAGTCCAGCCTCGGACGGGCATTTTTAACGGATCATATCTCTCTGAACGAACGAGTGCAATACGCTTCTGCTGAAGACGGCACGGCGGTAGAACGCGTGCCGCTGCGCGTGTACGCGCAGTTGTTGGGGCAATATCTAAAACCCTATAAATTGCGCGTTACGCTGCTGGCGCTGTGCGTCTTTTCTGGCATCGGCATGAATCTGCTCAACCCGCAGATAGTGCGCTTCTTTATCGATACCGCACGCGAGGGAGGCGCCGTCAGTGAGCTGACGGAGGCGGCCCTGCTCTTTCTGGTCGTCGGTATCGTGCGGCAGTTTGTCTACTTGGCCGGATCTTATTTGGGACAGGACGTGGGCTGGCGCGCGACCAATACCATGCGCGGAGACTTGGCCGAGCACTGTCTGCGCTTGGATATGACTTTTCACCATGAGCGCACGCCGGGTGAAATGGTCGAGCGGGTGGATGGAGATGCTACCGCACTGTCGAACTTTTTCTCCGAGTTCGTCGTGCAAATCATCGGCAGCATCTTTTTTCTTTTTGGCGTGTTAGCGCTGCTCTTTCGCGAGGATTGGCGCATTGGCGTGGCGATGAGCGCCTTTACGGTCGTCGCCTTTTTCGTGTATAACCTGACGCGCAGCATGGCTGTTCCGCACTACGCAGCCGAGCGCGAGGGCTATTCACGCCTATATGGTTTCCTAGAAGAACGCCTAGCCGGCATTGAAGATATTCGTCCCAACGGCGCCGTATCCTATATTGCGCACCGTTTTTTCAACGTCAACCGCGATGCCTACGGTCGGGCCGTGCGCTCAGAAACGATGGGCGCGGTGCTGCGCTCGATTACTACGATACTCTTTACGTTTGGCCACGCCCTGTCGATGGGCATGGGCATCTGGCTCTACGGCGAGGGCACTTTTACGATCGGTGCCGTCTATTTGATTTTTCACTACACCTCTATGCTGCGCTGGCCGCTCTTCCAAATCAGTCGCCAGATCAACGATTTACAAAAAGCTACGGCCGGTTTTAAGCGCATCGAATCGCTGTTTCGCACGCGTGCTCGAATCGAAGAGGGAGCGGATGATTTGCCCTCGGGTGAAGCCCTCGGCGTCGAGTTTGAGGGCGTTACCTTCAGCTACTTTCAGGGTGACCCCGTCTTAAAAGACGTCGCGTTTGCTCTTCAGCCCGGTCGCGTGTTGGGGCTGTTGGGCCGCACCGGCAGCGGCAAGACGACGCTGACGCGTCTGCTGTTCCGCTTTTACGATGTCGACTCAGGACAGATACGCATAGGCGGCCAGCCGCTGCGCTCGATCGGCTTGGAAGGGCTGCGGCAAAAGGTAGGCATGGTGACGCAGGATGTGCAGATTTTCAAAGCCAGCCTGCGCGAAAATCTGTCGTTATTCGCCGAGGATATAGCCGACGAACGCCTGCTTGAAGCCATTGAGGAACTGGGTTTAGGACCGTGGTATCGCTCGTTGCCCGACGGCCTCGACTCCATCGTGAGTTCCGGTGCACTATCAGCTGGAGAGGCGCAGCTGCTGGCTTTTGCCCGCGTTTTTCTCAAAGATCCCGGCATTGTCATCCTCGACGAGCCCTCGTCGCGCCTTGATCCGGCCACTGAAGCGCGGATTGATCGCGCCGTGCAAAAGCTGCTGCAGGGGCGGACCGGCATTATTATCGCTCACCATTTGGGAACCGTGGAAAAGGTCGATGAAATTATGGTGCTGCAGGGGGGACAGATCGTCGAACACGGCGATCGCACGGCGCTGGTCAACGATCCCAATTCGCGCTTTGCCCGCCTATTGACCGCCGGCCTAGAAAAGGTATTGGTATGAGCGCGGCTACGGCAGATCAGCAGGCATCTGAGCACGGAGAGGGCATGACGACGGGGCAGACGGCCCTGCGCTTACTGCGCTATCGTCCGGGGCTCTTTCTCGCTACGGTCTTTTTTCGCGGCTTGGATGATTTGCAGCCCTTTGCCGTCGGGCTGATCATGCAGGCGTTTTTCAACGCACTGAGCGGCGAGGCGGCTGTGGGCTTTAATGCCTGGACGCTGGTCATCTTCTTTATACTGCTGGAATTCGGTGATCGCGCCACGCTCTTTGTCGCAGCGATAGTGGGAGTGCGCTGGCGGTTCCACGTCGAATCGCTGCTGCGCAAAAACTTGCTACAGGCCGTGCTCGAAGTGCAAAATCCGCGTCAAGTTAGCGTTTCGTCCGGCGAGGCGACCAACCGCTTTCGCGACGATGTCGAGGCCGTGGTTCGCTATTTAGAACAGTACGTCAACTTGTGGGGCAATCTGATTTTTGCGGTATTGGCCATCAGCTATATGGCGAAAATAGACGTCGCGGTGACGGCGATTACGGTCATACCGAGCATTCTCATCGTCACGATTGTGGATATTGCCCGCAAGCATATTCAGCGCTACCGTGCAGCGCAGCGAGCGGCTACGGAAGCGGCGACAAACTTTGCCAACGAAATGTTCAGCTCGGTTCTGGCTATTCAAGTTGCAACGACGGAAGCCCCCGTCGTAGATCGCTTTCGCCGTTTAAACGACGCACGGCGCAAGTCGACGCTGGTCGACAACCTCTTCACGCAGATGCTGTTTTCGATCAACTTCAATATCAGCCATATCGCCACGGGAGCGATCCTCATCATGGTCGCCGAGCAAATGCGCTCAGGGCATTTTACCGTCGGTGATTTTGCACTGTTTACTACCTACGTGGGCGAAGTGGCGCGCAGCGGTTCACTGATTGGTTCGGTGATGGCTCAGCACCGGCGCGCCGAAGTGTCGTTGGGACGCATGGAGCGGATGGCCGAACTGGATCAATCGGACGAATTGGTCGAGCACGGACCCGTCTACCTGACGCAGGAAGCACCGCCTGTAGCCGATCGGCTTAGTGCTGAAAATGGTCGCTTGCACCGGCTTGAAGTGCGCGGTCTGCAACACGTCTACCCTCATTCGACCAACGGCGTGCACGACATTCACATGGATATCGGTCCCGACTCCTTTAACGTCATAACGGGGCGTATTGGTTCGGGTAAGACGACGCTGCTGCGCACGCTGCTGGGGGTGCTGCCGATGCAGCAGGGAGACGTCCTGTGGAACGGCGAGCGCGTAGAAGATCCCAGCACGTTTTTTGCGCCGCCGCGCTGCGCGTATACTCCACAGGTGCCTCGACTGTTTAGCGAAGCACTGCGTGACAATATCCTGATGGGCGTGGCCGCCAGCGATGAGGAGGTAGCCGAGGCTATCCGCCTCGGCGTTATGGAAGACGACCTGCCGACGCTGGACGGCGGGCTCGAAACGCTGGTCGGACCGCGCGGCGTCAAGCTGTCGGGGGGACAAATGCAGCGCACGGCCGCCGCGCGCATGTTTGTGCGTCACGCCGGTCTATATGTATTCGACGACCTATCTTCGGCGCTGGACGTAGAAACGGAAAACGCGCTATGGGATCGCGTGTTTGCCGCGAAGCGGGGTGCCTCTTTGGTCGTTTCGCACCGGCGGCCCGCCCTGGAGCGCGCGGATCAGATCATCGTGCTGAAGGAGGGACGGGTCGAAGCGGTAGGCACGCTGCAGGAGCTGCTCAAGGACTGTGAAGAGATGCGCCATCTCTGGCGCGGTGGTCACGGAGAATCATCCTGATCGTTTAAACAAAGAGGTGTTTTGCGCTTTAACCTATTTCAACCCTTCGCCCGCTTCCTCTATCCTTACAGGGGTCAGGTTGCGCTCGGTCTGCTGCTGCTCTTTGTGACGCTGGCGATATCGCTGATGATTCCCAAGCTGATGCAGTGGGGCATCGAGGCGATCGAACAGGCCCTCAAGGGCAGCGCTTCGCTCGATGGGCAAACGAGTGATATCGGCGGAGATTTAGCCCTCTATGCTGGCTTGATAGCTGGCCTTTCCCTGCTCAACTGGCTGCTGTCGATTGGCATGCGCTACTATTTGACGATTGTCTCGCGCAAAGTCGAGCGCGACATTCGCAGCGCGTACGTCAATCATCTACTGCGCTTGCCGTTGTCCTACTTTCATCAGCGTCGCGTCGGTGATCTGATGGCTCGCGCTACCAACGACGTCGAGGCTATCCAGCGCTTTTTGCACCACGCCTTCCGCATGTCCCTCACGGGTGCCCTGACCTTTGTACTCACCCTAATTCTAATGTGCTTTATCGACTGGCAGCTGGCTATTCTCTCGCTGCTGCCCATGCCGGTAATGGTGCTGACTACGCGCTGGGTAGGAGAGAAAGTGCGCAGCGGCTATCGCAAGGTTCAGGAGCAGTTTGCCGAGATGGTCGCGTGTATCCAGGAGAATTTGTCCGGGATGCGCGTGGTAAAGGCCTATGCGTTAGAAGGGGCTGAGATCGAGGACTTCGCTGGGCTCAACGAAGAGTATGTGGCCCATAACCGTCGACTCGTAAAGATACGCGCACTGTTCTTTCCCTTCACGTTTTTACTCAACGGCGCTTCTATGCTGGTCATTTTGTGGCTGGGCGGGCTCCGCGTTATCGACGGGGCTATGAGCCTAGGCGCCTTTGTTGCGTTTAACGCGTACTTGATCCGCATGGGGCGTCCTATGATGCTGCTGGGGCGCATCGTCGATGAGTACCAGCGCGCCGTAGCTTCTATGGGACGCATCCAGAGTGTGATCGACGCTGAGCCGCAGGCGTTAGGTGGAGCGGAGCAGATGGACATACGCGGCGAAATAGAGTTTCGCGCCACTTCCTTTGCCTACGATGAGCGTCCGGCGTTAGAGGAAGTCAGCATTCGCGTTCCGGCCGGCACGTCACTGGCTATCGTCGGTCGGGTTGGTGCAGGTAAGACGACGCTGGCGCGTTTTATTCCGAGACTCATAGAATCGGGCGAGGGGCAGCTGCTGATCGACGGTCGTCCCATCGCCGAGATTCCCCTTGGCGATCTGCGCGAGGCCATTGGCTACGTGCCGCAGGAAACGTTCCTATTCTCGGAAACGCTGCGCGAAAACGTTCAGCTCGGTTCGGAGCATTCGGCCCAGACAACGGTTGAAGAGGCCGTAGAAATCGCGCAGCTGGCCACGGACTTAGCATCTTTTCCTCAGGGCTTGGAAACGATCGTCGGCGAACGCGGCGTGACGCTGTCGGGTGGTCAGAAGCAGCGCACCGCACTAGCGCGGGCGGTGATACGCCGCCCCAAGATCCTCATACTTGATGATGCGTTAGCGGCGGTTGATACCCATACTGAAGAAGAAATTCTCAAGCGGCTGCGCGGTATTATGGCCGAGCGCACTACCTTGATTATTGCCCACCGCATATCCACGGTAAAGGATGCCGATCAGATTGCCGTGCTTGACGAGGGGCGATTGGTCGAGTTGGGCACCCATCAAGAGCTGGTCGCGCGCGACGGCATCTACGCCGATATGTGCAGGCGGCAAAATCTGAGCAGCGAATTGGAGGCGCTCTAGCGTGGAAGAGGCGCTCGAGACTAAAGGCGTTGATCCGAAGCTGCTGGTGCGCCTGCTGGGATATTTGCGCCCATACGCTGGCTGGGTGACGTGGACCTTTGCGCTGATTCTCGTCTCGTCGGCCGCGCGTCAGGGGGGGCCCTTTCTAACGAAGATCGCCATCGATGATTATATACTGACCGGCGATCGGGCTGGCTTGGGATTTATCATCGGCGCGTTCTTTGCCCTGCTCGTCGTGCAGTTCATCGTCGGTTACGCGCAGAGCTGGGCCACCAGTATGGTCGGCCAGTGGGCCATGCGCGACGTGCGCGCACAGATTTTTTCCTGCATGCAGCGCCTGCCGCTGCGCTTTTTTGACCGCACGCCGATCGGTCGTCTCATGGCGCGCAACACCAGTGACGTCGATGCGCTCAACGAGCTCTTTACCGACGGCGTGGTATCGATGTGCAGCGATATCCTGACCATTTTTACTATTCTCGCCTACATCTTCTATATGGACGTCGAACTGGGCGCGCTGACCTGCGTCGTGCTGCCGGTAGCCGCCGCTGTGACGTTCTGGCTGCAAAAAAAGACCTTCCAGGCCTACCGTATCGCACGCACTCGATTTGACAGCTTTAGCGCGTCGCTGCAGGAGAGCCTGTCCGGAATCGAGGTGGTTCAGCTATTTGGCTTTGAGCGTCGCTCGGCCGAGCGCTTTGATCGCGGCAATGACAGCTATCTCGAAGCGCGCGTGCAGAGCACGCTCTATCACTCCATCTACTTTCCCTTTATGGAGCTGGCTGGCTCGTCGCTGCTGGCGCTGATTCTGTGGTACGGCGGCGGTCAGGTCATTGCCGACGAAATCCAATGGGGGGTGCTGGTGGCCATGCTGCAGTATGTGCCGCGCTTCTTTATGCCGATTCGCGATATTGCCGAGCGCTACAACACGCTGCAGGTCGCCATGGCTTCTTCGGAACGCATCTTCGAACTGCTCGACAGCGCACCCGAACCGGTCGGCGCCGGCCGCGTGCCAGAAAAGTTGCAGGGGGCCATTGAGTTTGACGACGTATCCTTCGCCTACAACGACGAAGACTGGGTATTGCGCGATGTTTCGTTTCGCGTCGAGCCGGGACAGAGCGTGGCTATTGTCGGTGCTACCGGTGCAGGTAAGAGCACAATTATTAATCTGGTCTGCCGCTTTTACGATATCCAGCGCGGCGCGATTCGCGTGGACGGCGTCGACATTCGCGAGTGGGATGTGCAGGCTCTACGGCGCAGAGTGGGCATCGTTCAGCAAGACGTCTTCCTATTTAGCGGGGACGTCGAACGCAATATCAGCCTGGGCAGCGAGGGCATCGCGCAGACCGAGGTCGAACGCGCCGCACACAGCGTCAACGCCGATCGCTTTATCGAGAAACTACCCGACGGGTATGCCCATCAGGTCGGTGAGCGTGGCGCTTCGTTTTCGGCCGGTCAGCGCCAGTTGATTTCCTTTGCGCGCGCGCTAGCCAGCGATCCGGACATCCTCGTGCTCGATGAAGCTACGGCCAGCGTCGATACCGAGACGGAAATGTGGATACAGGAAGCAGTGGAAAAACTGATGCAGAGCCGCACCTCTATCGTTATTGCCCATCGTCTGTCGACCATACGCAACGCCGATAAAATTTTGGTTATGCATTACGGACAGGTGCGCGAAGAGGGTCGACACGAGGAGCTGCTGCAGCAGCGCGGTATCTACTACCGATTGCATAAACTGCAGTATGAGGACGGCGCCTCAGACGATGTATCGTCAACGGTGACGTAATTACACTGGGGCCGGCTGATGCGGGTCCGTGCGCATAGAATTCTTTCTCTCTCATTCCAAAGGAACGCATTATGAAATATCGTCGACTGGGTCGTTCCGGCCTTGAAGTGTCGCTGCTTGGGTTGGGTACCAATAACTTTGGTCGCCGCTGCGATGCCGCGCAGAGCGCGCGCGTGCTCAACGAGGCGATGGCCGTAGGGGTGAATTTTATCGACACGGCCAATATCTACTCGGCTGGTGAATCGGAGACCCACATAGGTCAGGCCCTCAAAGGACGTCGGCACAGCGTGCTGATCGCGACAAAATTTGGCATGAAGATGCACGAGGGGCCGATGGGCATGGGGGGATCACGTCAGCATATTATGACCTGCGTTGAGGAGAGCCTGCGCCGCCTGCAGACCGATTATATAGACCTGTATCAGATTCATCGCGTCGATCGCAGCGTGCCAATAGAAGAGACGCTGCGCGCGCTAGATGATCTGGTGCGCCAGGGCAAGGTTCGCTACCTCGGTTGCTCGAACTTTGCCGCTTGGCATCTGTGCGAAGCCGAGTGGACGGCGCGCCGAGATGGATTAGAACCCTTTGTTTCGGTGCAGAACTATTACAACTTGCTCAAGCGCGATATAGAGGGCGAAGTGTTGCCCTACTGCGAAGAATACGGCGTTGGGGTCATCCCCTTCTTTCCGCTCGAGTCGGGTTTGTTAACCGGTAAATACCGCCGCGATCAGCCGGCGCCCGAAGGGGCGCGTCTGACGGGATCCGAGCGCGGAGAACAGCTGCTTACGGATGCCAACTTTACCATACTCGAGGCGCTCACGTCCTTTGCCCAGGAGCGCGGCCACACGCTGCTGGAATTGGCCATCGCCGCTCTGTGTGCTCAGTCGGCTGTCTCGTCGGTTATTGCGGGAGCAACGCAGCCCGAGCAGGTGGCCGCCAACGCCGCCGGCGTTGAGTGGGAGTTAAGCGCGGAAGATCGCCAGGCATTGGCCACACTGCTATCGGATTAGAGAGCGCGACTATGGATTATTTGTTGCCGTTTGGTCAAGCGCACGGCGATCAGGCTTGGCGCTGCGGGCCCAAGGCTGCGCGTCTTTCGCAGCTGAGTGCTGCGGGGTTTGCCGTTCCGCCTGGTATGGCTCTAACTAGCGATGCACTCGTGCACTTTCTACGGTATAACGGCAGCGCACAGGCCGCCGCCCAGATCATGGATGAAATCGATGCTCGATCGGCTGCGGACCTAGGCGAATGGCCTGCGCGCCTGCGCGCGCTGATTGCCGAGGGGGAGATGCCCGCTGATCTGAACGAGTTGCTGAGGCGGGCGTTCGCTGAATTGGGTGCAGCATCGGTCGCGCTGCGCTCGTCGTCCACCCTAGAGGACCGCGCCGATTTGTCCTTTGCAGGGCAGCACGATTCCTTTCTCAACCTGCGTTCGCTCGATGAATGTATCACCGCGCTTAAAGGCGTGTGGGCTTCGCTATACAGCGATCGCGCTATGAGCTATTTGCGTGCGTTGGATATGTCGGTACGGCCGCTGCGTATGGGGGTGGTCGTACAGGCGATGGTGCCTGCTCACGCAGCGGGCGTAGCCTTTACCGTACATCCGCTTAGCGGAGACTACGAACAGGTCTATATCTCAGCCGCGCTGGGCTTGGGCGAGGGCACCGTTTCGGGTCACGTCGCCGCCGATGAAATAATCGTGGGCCGCACCGGGGGTGAGGTCATCAGTTATGAAGCTGGCGGACAGGTCGAGCAGATCGTTGCCCGAGACGACGGTGGTACCGAAGCCGTCGCTATGGAGAGTGCCGGACGTGCATTGTCCAATGAGCAGGCGGTCCAGATTGCCCAACAGGCGCTCCAAGTAGAAGACGCGCTGGGTGGGGATCCGCAGGACGTGGAATGGGCGCTGGTTGACGATGCGCTCTATCTGCTGCAGGCACGGCCGCTCGTGCAGCGCAACAAGAGCGAGGGTATCGAGTGGAAAACGCCCATCCCCAACGCGCGCTGGCGGCGCAACTGGCGCCTAGGCGAGTGGTTGCCCGAAGCGGTGACCCCGCTCTTTGGTTCGTGGATTCTGCCCAAGCTAGTAGCGGCACGCGAGCAGTTTGGCACGGGACGACTAGGCTGGAAACACCGCCCCACTTTTTCGATGCCCCACCCGTGGTTTTGCTTGGTCAACGGCTATTTCTATACGCGTCAAAACTTTCCTCACCGCGGTAAGAAAGAGGGCGAAGCGGAAAAGAGCGAAGAACAAAAGCGCGAGGAGCGCCTGCGCCATATGGAAGAGGGCAAGACGCATCTGCGCCACTGGCATAGCGAACTGTTGCCGGGCTATGTCGAGCATGCGGCTCAGCACCGCCGGCTAGCGATTGCCGAACAGAGCGCGCGCGAATTGGTTGAGTGGATCGAGATGCTCGCCGAAGAAGCCGGCGAGATCTGGTACATCATTGCGCCGATTGGCTACGGCTTTGAGGAGATGGGCTTTCGTCCCCATTACGAAGAAAAGATTCCAGCGGAAGGGCGCGAACATTTTAGCGTGCTGTTCAGCGGCTATCCGAGTCGGATCTTTGACGGCCAACAGGCACTCTACGAACTGGCCCAGCAGGTGCGAGCCGCAGACGGACTGGTCGATGTGCTCGAATCGGATCCTCCGCTTGAAGAGCTACCCGAATGGCTTGTAGCGGGTGTGCGTGCCTATGCTGAAGAGTTTGGACACCAGTTGACGAGCATTGATTTCTTTTGGCCTACGTCCGGCGAAGATATAGTGGGGCTATGTCGCATGATCGCCGCTTTTGCACGACGCGACTTGGTGGCGCCCGAAGCGCAGCGGCAGCGCGCTGCTGAGCTGCGCGAGACGACGGTAGAGCGCGTGTTGCAGCAGGTCGACGGCGAGGAACGCGAGATGATGAGAGCTCTCATCGATTATTATCAGACAAACGCCTCGGCGCGCGAAGACGCGAATTTCTACCTGCAGTACGGGTGGCCTCTAATGCGGCGCGCCGTGCTCGAATTGGCCGAGCGCTTGGTTGGTGCGGGCATTATCGCTTCTGCGGATGCCATCTTCTTTTTGGAACGCGACGAGCTATTGGGCGCGCTCGGGGCACTCGACGATGGAGCGTCGCTCTCATCGCTGCAGGAAGTGGCCAAAGGTCGCCGACGCACCTGGGAAGAATGGCGCCAGCTCGACGCGCCGGATGTGCTCGGACAGGCCGAGGAGCGCGACGCTGAAAAGGGGTACTTTGACGACGAAGAAGGGCGACGCATTGTGGCACAGGGGGTCAGTCCGGGCGTGCATAAGGGGCGAGTACGCTTTGTTCGAACCGGCCAGAGCGATCTTGTGCTCGATAAGGGAGATGTGCTGGTCACCCATGCGGCGAGCCCGCAGCTTACCCCGCTTATGCTCGTTGCCGGTGCGTTGGTGGTAGAAATTGGCGGCGGTGCTAGTCACTCCTCGCTGGTCGCGCGTGAGTTAGGCTTGCCGGCGGTAGTCAATGCCGCGCAGGCTATGCGCGTCCTAGAAGAAGGTATGGAAGTTGAAGTTGATGGCACGCGTGGGATCGTGTATCTGCCGGTATCTTAGCCCCGTTTTGCTCGCAGCTGGTGTATTGATATTCTGCTGATGCGCCGACAGTGCGGGAATATAGCCGCGTATAATACTGTCTAATGGAGCATCAATGGCCTCATTACCAAAAGGAGAAAAGAGCCATGTCAAAGAGATCGTGGATATTGGGTGCTGCACTATGCGGTGTATTGATTTCGCTGCCGGTTATCGCGCAGCCCGGTGGCGGTGGCGGCCGTGGAATGGGCGGTGGACGTGCTATGATGGGCGGAGGATTGTCCCCTGAACAGGTGCTGGGAACGCTCGCTTTTGACGATCAGTATGCTGTTACGGACGATCAGTTGCTCAAGCTACGCGCCGGCCTCAAGGCCACCTATGACAAGCAGCAGAACATGATGGCCGATTTAGCCAGCGGCGGTGATTGGCAGGCCATGCGCGAGGCTATGCGCGAAAATATGGAAACTATGCGCGAATCGGTCATGGCAACGCTAGGCGCCGTGCTCAACGAAGATCAGATGGCCAAATTCAACCAGCAGATGGAAGAGGCTGAAGCGCGACGCAGTCAGTGGGGCGGTGGTGGTGGTGGTCAGCGTGGTGGCGGTGGTGGTGGCGGTCAGTGGGGTGGCGGCGGCGGCGGTCAGCGCGGTTTCTAAGTCACAGCGCGTAGCAGATTGGTTGTAGAACGTATAACGGGGCTGCGGTTATTACCGCAGCCCCGTTATCTTAGGTCCTCATAGGGTATTTCATGTGTCCATTGGGATGGCGACTACTCTGCCTGGAGGCTCTTGATATATCCCCAGTTGGTGCTCTCGACTGCGGTCGTCAGGTCGCCGCTACCGCCCCACTGCAGGGAGGACGAGATGGATTGGACTTCGTCGGTGCCGGCATCGGCCAGTTCGTCGAGTGAGCCATCGGCATCGCCCTCTTCGTCGCTGTGACCTTCGGCTTGGTCGCCGTGTCCAACGCGGTGCATTCTGCGGAAGGGCGGTGCGCTCTGCAGCGCTTCAAGCAGGGCTAACTGCTCTTCGTTTAGGAGCGCCGCAACGGCTTCCTGATGCGCGGCATATAGGGCGGCGCGCGCTTCGCGATAGGCCGAGTCGAGGTCGTTAATGGCGCTGACTTGCTCGTCGCTCAGCCCGAGGTCGAGGTGCCGGCCACCGCGGTGACGTCCCTCGCTCTGGTAGGCCGTCAGCGCAGCTAGCTGCTCTTCGGTTAAAACGGCTTGTTCGTCGGCGCGGTGCGCTTCGTGCAGGGCCCGTGCGCTTTCGGCGAAGTCGCCGCGCAGGGCCGTTAGCTCGGTCTGCTGCTCTTGGCTGAGTCCGAGCTGTTCGGCCAGAGAAATGCGCTGACCGCGCACGCGAGGCGCATTGCGCAGCGCTTCAAGCGTCGCTAGTTGTTCATCGGTTAGGACGCCGGCTACGGCCTCTTCGCGCTCCTGTTTTAGCGTAGCGCGGGCCTCTTTATAGGCGGCATCAAGGCTGCCTATGGCCGCAATTTGCTCTTCGCTGAGCCCGAGGTCGACGCGATGGTAACCGCGTCTGTCGCCCTCGCTCTGGTAGGCCGTTAGCGTGGCTAGCTGCTCTTCGGTTAAAACAGCTAGCTCGTCGGCGCGGTGCGCTTCGTGCAGGGCCTGTGCCCGCGCATCGAAGTCGGTGCGGACGGCTTCCAACTGGGCCTGCTGCTCTTCGCTAAGCCCCAGTTGCTCTAGTGCAACGCCGCTTTGCCCTTTGCGTCCGTGCGCATCGGCTGGCAACGCCTGCATCGCCATTGCCAGAAGAGCTACGGCCGCAACGTATTTGATTCGCATGTGAACAAATCTCCTAATAAAAGTTAAAAAAACCTGAGGGCCTGTTCCCCGGTCCGTTGCATCCCCCCAACGAACGCCCAGTGGGCATATCGCATCAACCACGTAGAGGACCCTGTATGCCTCTTTAGACAGGGGGAAGGGGGAGGATATTCCAGCCCGATGGATTTTTTTCTAAAAAAGTTAGTTGCTGCGCTCCGCCGCGGATTGGGCTGAGCACAAGACGCATGGGGTTAGAGCCGAGTTCCACCTCATCAATATGCACGATGATATGCTGTGCGTTGGGCCTGGATGTCCTATATTGACCAGCCCGCGTCTGGGCTTCAGGCGTTTAGTTAGAGAATACGCATGCATTATAGAGAGGACATACGCATATGAATTCACATCCTGCCGAGGGACCGTCTTTTGGCTCACCTGCGCTGCGCCTACCGGATGACTTGCGCGGGCCGTTAATGGCGCATATCGCCGAACTCAAGGAGCGTTACTTGGAACTGGGATGGGGTACGCGGAGCGGATTTGGCACGCGTCCGGCGCTCATCGTCATCGATCTGGCGCTGTGGTGGACGCGCCCGGGACGGCCGCCGATGGGCAGCAATGTCGACTCGGTCGTAGAGGGGTCCTGTCAGATGCTGCGTGCGGCGCGCGCGGCGGGCATTCCCGTGATCTTCACGACCTACGATTACGATCCGGCCGATCCACCTACGCCGCACGACGGCAAATGCGCCGACAATATACATCCAGAAGACATGCCGCTGTTTGGACTTGATCCGCGCGTTGAACGGCGCGAAGACGAGCGCATCGTGCGCAAAAAATATGCGTCGGCCTTTAAGGGGACTAACCTGCTCGATATGCTGACTGCCCTCGACGTGGATACGCTCATCGTTACGGGAGTGAGCACGAGCCACTGTGTGTATGCAACGTGTCGCGACGCTGCGCATACCTTCCGAGTGGTCGTGCCGCGCCAGGCCGTGGGCGAGCGCTGCGAGCTGCTGCACGAGGTCAACATGCTGGACATCGATATTGATTTGGGCGACGTGGTCGATATCGCCGAAGTGGAGGCCTATCTGAGCGGTCTGAGCAGGGACTAAAAACCTACGCTTTGCCCGCGTAGCGCACGTAGGCGTAATACGGAGCTATACAGCGCTCTTTGGTATCGTACAATGCGGCGAATAGTTGAGTTGGACCCTCCGGCAGTTCGAGCGAAAAATGCACGTGCGCATCGTCGCTGGCGATCTCGCTCTGCTGGGTGATACCGGCGATCTCAATATGGGCCCACTGCACGTCGATAGCTTGGCCGCCTTCGTATAGGTGTGCATCGCTGCCTTTGATGCTGTCGCGGCGCCACTGGCTGTCGTCGCCGTCGATACCCGCCCCCAGCGCATAGCCCGTTTCTTCCGGCCAGCGGCGCAGTTCGATGTCGTAGCGCCCGGGGCGTTTGACGTCGACGGCCCAATAGCCGCTGCAGACTTGGCCAGCCCGCACCTGGCCCTGGTTCCACGCGACGCTGCAGCTTTCGTTGCGCAGGTCGTGGGTTGTGATCTTCACGGCGTCGTCGTCTGCACCCAAGGCGATGGGGGCGTCGCGATCAAACTGGGTGGAAACGAGTTCCCACCAGCGCTCGTAGGCTGCGCGCAGGGCAATAACGCGATCGGGATGGCGCGCAGCTACATCGCTGCGCTGGCCTGGATCGCTGGTCAGATTATACAGCGCCCGGCCGTCGATTAGGCGCCAGGGCCCCTGCATAACGGCGCTGCGCCGCCATTTTACGGGGCGCGCTACGCGCTGCGTATCACAGACGGTTGTTCGCTCCGACCAGATGGAGGTCTCCTCGCCGTTAAGCAGCGGCGTTAAGCTCTGGCCGTGAAAGGTGCGCTCGGGAGAGACCGATATGCCGCACAGATCGAGCAGGGTTGGCATAAAGTCGACGTAGGACGTAAGGGCATCGACGTCGCGTCCGTGCACAAAGCCGCCGTCGGCGTAGCGCAGCAGAAAGGGCACGCGGTGGCCGCCTTCGTAGGGCGATCCCTTTTTTCCGCGCATACCCGCATTATATGAGCCGGGGCCTTCGAGCGGAAACTGTTCGCCATCGAGCTCCACTCCGGTGGCCGTGCCGTTGTCCGTCATGAAGACCAAGATCGTATGGTCGGCGATACCCAGTCCTTCCAAGTGGTCAACGAGACGACCAAAGTTCTCATCTATATTGGAAATCATGCCGTAAAACCGCGCGCGGTCTTCGTGTGGCGTCGTTTCGCGATAGGGCTCAACGTAGCGCGGCTCGACGTTGAGGGGGCCGTGTGGAGCATTGGTGGCGATATAGCAGAAAAACGGTTCGTCCCTGTGGGCTGCGATAAAGCGCATTCCCTCGCGAAAAAATACGTCTGTGCAGTAGCCGCTAAAGGGCGCTGGTTCGCCGTTGACAAAGTAGGTGTCATCGAAGTAATCGTTGCCCCAAGCATCGCCGGTATTGCCGATACCGCCGCCTGCGTGGTAGACCGTTTCGTCAAAGCCGCGTTCGTGCGGGCGGTAGGGTGTACTGTCGCCCAGATGCCATTTGCCAAAGTGACCGGTGCGATAGCCGGCTCCGCGCAGCGCGTCGGCTAGCGTCCACTCGTCGGAACGCAGCAGGGAGCGTCCGCCGATAGTGTGCCAGACGCCGGCGCTGTTGCAGTAGTGTCCCGTGAGGATCCCTG
>JAYOKQ010000081.1:0-19926 GCA_038119905.1 Gemmatimonadota bacterium
GCGGCCTCGTATTGCGCGATACGCTCTTGGTGGGGACTGACAGTCTGAGTGCGGGCAAGTATTTGCTCGACCTAATCTACTTTGATCAAGGCGATACCGATCAGTTCAACGGCGACATGACGCTGGCGACGATTCAAGTAGTCAGCCGAGATACCAGCGGCATCTCGGAGATCGCCGTTGATCATCTCGGCAACCGCCAGTCGGCCTTTTTCCGCGATGGACAGGTGGTATCGCTGCTGCCCCCGGATACGGCTGTGCGCATTCGCACGCTGCCGAGAGGATCGGTCAGCGGGCGCATCTTTCTGCAGGGACGCCAACAGGCACCGGGCATGGCCACGCTGCTGCTGCGCGATCGCAACAGCTTTGTTCCGATTGACGATTCGCTCTTTGTCGCAGCCAACGACTTAGATAGCACGCGGGCGGGCATACAAGATTCGCTTTCGATCGATGGGCGCTATGAGCTACGCGAGGTGCCAACGGGCGAGTATCAGCTGGCCGTGCATATCGATGGATATCTCGACGGATACTTTCCTCTACTGCGGGTTTATCCCGGTCAGGAGCAGTCGGAGATAGACCCGATGTATCCGGCCGGTGGGGTCGAAAGCATGGGCTACTTGCTGGGGGGCGATGTAACCGGATACGTCGATACGGATGGAGAATCGATACCGGACAATGAGATCGATCAGCTCGACGTCGATTTTGTCGTGTCGTATTTCGGGCAGACGGTCAGTGCCGAACATGCTGGACGGCTAGCCGATATTGACGGAGATAGCCTGGTATGGATCTCCGATCTAAATATTGTGGCGGCTAATTTTAATCGTCGCGGCGTTGAGCCCGTATATAAAGTGGTCGCCCCGATCGGTGCCGCTGCACAGTGGTCTACGGCTTCGACTGAGCGCGAGGGACGGCTGCACGTGGACGTGATGGCGCGCGACCTAGTGGCCGCTCGTGCAGTTGCGCTGCGGCTGCTTTTCGACGAGGCCACCTGGCAGCTGGATCGGTTTGAGCTGCCTCTCTTTTCCGGCCGACCGGCCGTCGTTGCCACGCAGGCGACGTTTGGGCAAATTGCGCTGGGGGCGGCCCTCAGCGGTGCCCAGCAGGGGGTGAGCGGCGAGGGAGCCGTCGCGCGCGTTGTGCTGCGTCGCGTGGGTGCGGGCGATGCTCAGATACAGCTGAGAGATGCTGAGTGGGTCGATGCGGCGCTCGTGCGTCATAGGACGATGCCCGAGCGTGCGCTGCCGATCGATTTTGCGCTACTGCCCAATGTGCCTAACCCCTTCAACCCGGAGACGCAGCTGCGCTTTGCGCTGCCTGCTGCCGCTGATGCCCGGCTCGATATTTACGATGGCCTCGGTCAGCGCGTGCGCTCGTTGGTGGGCGGACCGCGCGAAGCAGGTGTATACGTGGTTACGTGGGATGGGCGCGATGATGCGGGCTATGCAGTGGCGTCGGGGGCCTATTTTGCCCATCTGCACAGCGCGGGTCGGAGTGCCGTCCGCAAAATGCTGCTGCTGCGCTAGGGCACCTCGCGTGCGCGCGCTCGGACTTAGGTGGCTCCTTTGGATGCTGGCGATCCTCCCGATCGGTGCGCAAGCCGCTGATGTATCGCTTCGGATGCGCGGGGTCGAGCCCGTTGCGCCCGGTGATACCATCGAGGTCGATATTTGGATAGCCGCCGGCGCACAGCCGCTGACTTCAGCTAGCGTATTTCTGCACGTGGATCCATCCCAACTACAGATCGTACCCACTCTGGAAAATAGGCCCTTTGTTCGCGGAACAGACTGGCCGGCTACGGTATACGAAAACACCTATGATTCGGCTTCGGGACAGCTTAGTTACGTCGCCGTTGGTGGACTGGTTTCCGGCGGAGAGCGCTCTGTGGGTTCGGGGACGTTCACGCTGGCCACGCTGCGTTTTCGCGTGCCGACCTATCCGCGGGAAGGGATCGTTAGCGTTGCGCTGGATGCGGCCGGTCAGCGTCAGCCCGTCTATACCTTGGCCAGCGCGCCCGGGGTAGAACAGCGCTTTCAAATGGGCCAGCAGGACCTCCAAATCAACGTGGTGCGCGCTGGATTTACGTCGCTGCCCGACCGAGTGGAAGGGGCCGGCCAGCCGTGGCAGTTTGATCTAGCGGATTATTACGTGGGGGATGTCACCGCGATTGTCGACTGGGGTAGCCAGAGCGACGGGGCGATGACCATTGCGCGCGAAGGATCTGTCGTCACTGTAACTAGTTGGGAAGATGGACGTATAGACTACTGGGCGACTCATCGCGATGGCGTGCGCTACGCGGGATCCTTTAGAGTGGAAATCGAACAGACACCGGCCGCTGTGCTGCCGGGGGGTACCCTCGACCTGGTGGAAGACGAGGGACCCTATCGCTTTGCACTCGGAGATTTTTTTGCGACAAATCGCGGGCCGGGCGTGCTCGGAGTTGAGGGGGGCGACTTCGTTGAGGCGCGTATCGAGGGCGATCAGCTCGTGGTGTGGTCCCTTCCCGATGCGGCGGGTTTGACCAATTTAATCGTTTCGTTTTGCTCGCCGTCTGCATCCTGTCAGACCAGCGAATGGCTCGTTTCGGTTGCGCCGCGCAACGATTCGCCGCGTCTGGCCGAATCCGACCCATTGGAGGTTGCTGTTGGACAGCGCTATGTGCTGCCACTGGCTAGCCTAGTTGCCGACGTAGACGACGAGCTCGAAACGGTCCTCATAGAAGAATACATCACCGAATATGCGCGTCTCTTTCGCGACGGGAATTGGCTCGTTGTCGAAGGGCGTTCGGAAGGAGCAGGCGAACTTCTCCTGCGCGCCGTCGATCCGCAGGGCGGTTCCAGCGAGCGATTGTGGCCCGTGCGGGTGGTGGCCCTGAGCGAGGGGCCGCAGTGGACCGCTCGGCCCGAAATCGAACTGGCGTTAGATCGGGCTGTCGCAGTTGAGCTGTCGGCCTATGTCGTCGATGTAGATACGCCGATCGATCGGTTGTCGTGGAGCCTGCGCGGCGATGGAATTGAAGTGGCGTGGGATACGGAGGCGGCCGATATCGCGTGGCTGCGGGCCGAGTCACCGGGCACAGCCATACTCTATGTGGAAGTGGCCGATCCAGAGGGCAATGTAGCGGTGACAACGTGGACGTTCCAAGTGCAGGCACCAGCAGAACAGCTACCCCCTGTCACCGCACCATCCAACGAAGTCCAGACGGCAGAAGGCGCGGGCGAACGTCCTTCCCCCGAAGAGAGCGCTGAGATAGAACCGCTCGAAGTGGAGGATGAGTCTGTCGAATCCGCAGGGGCTAATGATCTGCCCGTCGACACCGAGCCGGCATGGACATTGACCGCTGGGGAGTCGGTGGAAATAGAGGCTGGATCGGAGTGGAGCTACGATCTTGCCGAGTTGGTGGAAGGGGTCGCCGCTGCGCAACTCGAATGGGAGATTCGCGTAGGAGCGGGACTCGCGCAGCGCTGGGGACTTCTGCAGGTGACGCTATACGCTGACTCGACCTTTGCCGGGCAGACGGAAGTCGAGTTGGTGGCAACCGATGCCAGCGGCTATCAGCGACGTGCCTACTGGTCGGTTGAAGTTCTTCCGGGACCGGAAAGTATCCGTTGGACCGATATTCCCGATGCTGCGCTGGCCGCCGATGACAGTCTCTCTATCGAACTGTCGACCCGCGTGGATCGTTCGGTGGAATGGTCTGTGCGTGGAGGGGAAGGGCTGGTTGTCGAATGGGTCGACGGGGGCGTCTTGCTGTGGGGGGAAACTGGATTTAGCGGGCGCAGCGTGCTGATATTCACCGCGGTCGATGCTTGGGGTAATACGGCCACTGATATCGTGCGCATCGATGTGCTCAGCGCGCTAGAAGAGGAAGCCGACGAGGTCTCTCCTACCCCTGAAACGTCTGCGCCGGCCGATGACGCGGTGGACGGTGCACTGGAATGGTCGCTCGCTTCCTGGCAGGATATCACCCTGTATCGGGGTGAAGTCGATACGACTCGTTCGCTGGATGCGCTCGTTCAGGGGATTGATCCCTCGACCGTCGAATGGTCGCTGCGCGGAGGCGTATTCGTTACGGCCGAACTCGATGCGGCGCGGCGTATTCACCTGGACGGAAAGAACGCTCAGGTTGGGCGTGAAGTGTTTCGGCTCGTAGCGCAGCGAGGTGGTCAACTGCGCGAACAGACGCTGGGGGTACAGGTGCGGGTGCGACCGCTCGTGCTGTTCGTTCCAGAAGGCGAAGTGGAGATGTCGCCAGACGGATATGATCTACGGCAGCTGTTAGGGCAGCCTGTGGATGCAATAGCTTGGCAGGCAACGGCCGCTGCCGGCGAGGTCCGAGTTGAAGGATACCGACTGTTTGTCGATGCGCCGGCGGGTTTATACGAGATTGCCGTAGATGCACAGGGATCTTCTGGCCAGCATGCGGCCGTTGTGCTGCAGGTGCGAGTGCCAGACGTACCCGCTGTAGAGAGCGAAGCGGTGGACGAAGAAGAATTGGTTGAGGTTGTTCCCGAGGTCGAAGTCGAGCCGGTGCCACCTCAGTGGCAGATGCCCGTTCGCATAGAGGTCGAAAGCGGAGCGGGTGGGCGCTGGCCGCTGCGCGTTGTCCCCGGTGACAGTCCAATAGAGGAACTCGAACTTTCGCTAGTGGCATCAGACGGAGCGGCTCGAATCGAAGCGGGACACCTCGTCTTGGAAAAGGTGGATCAAACGCAGGTCGTAATCCTCTATGCGCGTGACGCCCATGGTCTGGTCGCAGAGGTGCGCGTTGAAATTGTCGCGGTCGACCGTCGACCTCCGCTGCTCGCTCTGCATCCTGAGGTTTTAGAGGAAGGGATAGTGCGCTGGGTGCTGCGCGCTGACGAAGGACTGGCCAGCGTGCTGCTGATGCTGGATGATCAGCCCTTAGCACCCTTGGATAGCGGGGCGCAAGAGAGGGTGTGGCAGCACGCTCTTACAGATGCACAGCCCAGATATCTGCGCGCTGTAGCCGTGGATCGAGCGGGTAATCGAGCGGATATACAGCGCGTGTTTACAGCTGCTTCGGTTGGTCGGGGAATGGCGTTGGATAGCCCCGATGGGGCGCTGCGCATTTTGGGCACGGAACAGGCGCTGCCGCTGCTCGTATACGAGCAGGACGGTGCCTACCGCATCGAATGCGCCGCGGAGGTCACGCTCGAACTTGCGCTAGTCGCCTCGACGCCGAATCGCGTGCTGCACTATGCGCAGGGCGGTGCGGCCCAGTCGCTCCGCACCCGGCAGGTCAACGGTCGCCTACGGAGCCGCGTCAGCGGGTCGGGCTGGCTGACGGTGACCGAGGGGTTTGCTGAATCCACATTAGAGGCTGCACCGCGTTTCTTTCCCAATCCGTTTAACGCAACGTTGACCATCGGGGTGGATATGCCCACAGCAGGCTGGCTGCAGATCGAAATATTCGACCTATTGGGGCGTCGAGTGCGGCAATTGATCGCTCAAGAGCGGGGTGCCGGTCCGTGGCACATCGCCTGGGACGGCCGGGATGAAAAGCTGCGCGCTGTGGCCAGCGGCCCCTACTTTATCGCCGTCAGAGCGGCCGATCAGCGCTATCGCGGTCGGGTTATGCTGCTGCGCTAGCGCGCATTTACTAGTGGGATTGGGGCTTTCTGCGCGGGTAGCTTCGCCGTAGAGGGCCCTTTTTATTTATTCGAGATGTGAATTGGTAATCGAGTTGGAACGGGGTTTGCTAATATCCCTGATGTAAAGCGTAAAAACACCGGATTATTCGAAGTATAGGGGATTAAATGGCTTTGCAGCGCTATATATTGGGCTACTCGAGCGCTATACTACCTGACTTAGGCGCATCGCACGGAGGAAATTTTCTCCGCGGTGAGCGCAGTACGTGCCGCTTTGCACGCTAAAACTATGAAACGAATCGCACTCATTCTCGTACTGAGCTGGTTGCCGCTGACATCGGCTGGGGCCCAGACTGCGCACATTGTGCCGAGCGAGCTGAGCCTGATACCCCTGGCCGGTCTGGGCGACGACCGCTACTGGCAGCAGCTGCTGATTACGCTGGCCGCCGCCGATGCTCCAGACGAAGCAGCGGTTTCGATTAATCTGCCGCCGGGCCTTTATGTGGCTGACACGGACGGCGACAGCCTGTATGCAGATGAAGTGCGCGTCGTGTATCGAGCGGTGAGCGACGAGCGGCCCGGTTTTTATGTCGCACCCTCGACTGGAGCGCAGAAAATTGTCGTCGGCAGCGAAGCAATTGCCGCCGCTGGTGGACAGATCTACGTGCAGTTTCCATGTAAAACTTCGGATGTCGTCAGCGACCTAATTGAACGCTTTGGTCGCATCGAGTACGCCTCGAGCGATTTGGTCGTGTCCTACGGTCGCATCGATTTTGCCGATGGCGCCGAAGCGGACCTAGCGGAAGGTCCCGAAGTCAGCTTCGTTTCGTCCGAGGATTTTTCTACTCTGGGGTCTATGCAGGTCGTTTCCTTTGCTCCCTTTTTAGCAGCTGGAAGCGACACGCTGTCCAGTCCAGTGGGGCAGTATTTCCCCGACGAAGAGCGCCTGCTGATGGAAAAGCTCCCCGACCTGGTGTTTGACGGCGGATCCATTGGATCGAGCAATATGCTTGGGTTGGGCGATGGAGAAAACGGCAACGACGTTGACTATCGCTTTTTCTTTTCGACTTCTAATTCGCTTAAGCGAGTCGACGCAACGGTTGCCGTTGAGGCTTATATCGCCGAGGGCGATCCCTATGTGGAGCGCGAGGGGATATCGCGGATGCTGCGTCTGGACATTAGTGGGCTGGCTCCGGGCACCTACTACCTCTATGTGACAGCCGCGCAAACGGGTTCGCTGCCCTTGGGACGAAGCCGCGGAATTAGTGTGCGACACGTGCCGCAGTTTACTCAGCTAGATCCCGAAGAGGATACGACGCTGGATTCGGGGGGACTCTACGATCCGAGCGGTGAGGCCAACGGCAACGGGCAGCACCAAATTTCGATCACCTACAGCGTATTTGACATCGATGATATACCGAAGGTGCGTCTGTTTTACAGCCGCGAAGGGGAGCTGAGTGCCGATGGCGTTGTCATAGACGGCGATGGGACGATTCGCCTAACCAACGCGCAAGCGCTGATGCCGCAGGCACTGGCCGAAACGGATGCTACCGTCCTGTGGGATGTGCTCCAAGGCGATATCGTCGCACAAGATACCTATTACATCTATGGCGTCGCCGACGATGGCGAGAATGTGATTGTGCAGCGAAGCGCGGGGATGGTCAACGTGCGGCACGCGCCATTTTTGCGTCTTGATCCGCTCAGTGATCGCGCGCACGCGGGGTTGGATACGATTCACACGGGTGGTCTAAACCCGCAGCGCTACGTCACCCTCAGCTGGGGACGCAGCGGCATCGACGGCGACGGCGATTTAGATAGCGATGCGCATATCGACCTGTATTACAGCGCAGAAAGCGCCGCCGACGGCCATACGCCGGGCGGTTTTTCGGTGCCTGCTGGGGCCGATGAGATGCTGACGGCGCTCAACGAAGGGCGCGCTCAGCTCATTTTTGGCAATATCACCGAAGATCCGGATCGTCGCCAAGACAATCAGTACGTCTGGGATCTTTGGTCTATGGACGGGGACCGGGTGCCGAGTGAGGGACAAGTACACTATGTATATGGGCTCATAAGTGATGGTGAAAATCGCCGTCTCGCCCAGATGAACGGTGGACATATAAACGACGCTGGATCGCAGGTCTACTTTGCACATGCGCCCTCCATTTTTCCTCTGCAGCCGGTGGAGCGCATGGTCGTCGGTTCGGGTGGGACGGGGCGCGTTGCTTGGCAGGACGTCGATCTGGATGATGATGCGCGCATTCGCGTGCTGCTCAGTGCCGCTGATCTTGGGCCCTACCCGCTGTATGATGCCGTCAATTCTGTGCCGAGTTACGTAGTAAACTCGCGCGATGGTCGCGCCGATATCGGCGTCGATATGGACTATGACCTAAGCGAAGATTCGCCGGTCGACCACTTGGATATGCGCATAGACCACCTTATGCGGGGGCTCTCTACCGATGCGGGGATTGCCGAAGGGGAGTACTCGCTCTATCTGGCCATCACCGACCGAGATAGCTTTGCCGGGGCACAGTGTTGGCAGGTGCCTGGAAAAGTAGAGGTCACAGCATCGGCAGAGACGCAGCCGGTTCATCCCATTGTCCTGCTGCCACAACAGTTTAGCATGGCCAACGGCGGGGCGACGCAGGTGTTTGAAGTGCGCATTGATGCCGGGGCAGAAGTCGATCTCGTCCAGGCGAGTTTCAGCCTCGATTCAGAGGCTTTTGCCATCGTCGATCAGGATACGCTATCCGAGGGCATACAGCCTTTTTTAATTGATGCGAATTTCTCTGCGGCCAAGCTCGTCAGCAATCGCATCACGGGGGGAGAAGGAGCGCCGTTTATCCTTACCCTAGAATATTTTGAGCCGCGGATTGAGTCGATTGGTGGGTTGGGACTCGATCGGACGCTGGCCACATTCCAAGTGCGCAGTCTGGCCGTAGAAATGCCGACCGCCATTGAATTGGTAACGGACGATGACGGAGGCGCCCTATCGCGTCTGGAAAAAGATGGCGTGGGTGTAGTGGCTTTAGAAGCTGGCGTGCTTTCGCAAGGCGAACTAATTGCCGGTCGGGCTACGCTGCGTGGCATCCTCACGTTAGAGGGGCGCAGCGATATGACGGAGCAGGCTACGTTTTCTCTGCGCGCTCGCGGCGATTACCGTCCGTATGTCGACGAACTCTTTGTCGAAGCGAACGACGTCGACCCAGCCGTCGAAGGTGCACAGGTGGAGATTGCGGACGACGGAAGTTTTGAATTGGCGGCGGTTCCGGCTGGGCGCTGGGATCTACACGTGCACGTCGACGGCTATGTCGGCGGCGTTGCGGCCGATTTGTATCTATATCCCAACCAGTTGATAGAGGGTATTGAGCCCTCAAGCGATCGGCGCAGCGAACGCCCGCGCCTGTGGGGTGGGGACGTCGTTGGGTACGTCGGTGAAGATGGGCTCAGCGTGGCCGACAACGAGGTGACCCTGGCCGACTGGGACTATGTGGCGGCTTTTTTCGGCACGGCTACGGATTCGGAAGACGGCAGCGTACAGGCCGATATCACCGGAGATGGGCGCGTTGACATTGCCGATTTATCGCTGGTGGGAGCTAACTTTCTCCAGCGCGGGGCACAGCCTGTGTATAAGTCTCTCGAATCCGATGGACGCGTGACCGTTGAATACGCAGGGGGCCGACAGCAGGTCGAACGGGGGGATGAGATTACCTGGAGTATACGGGCCGGCGGCGCAGAGCAGGCGCGCGCCTATGCCCTGCAGTTGCACTACGACAACCGCGCTTGGGAGTGGGTCGATATGCGGCCCATGGATAGCACGCCTTCCCTCAGTGCACTGTCGGAAATGCCCTATGGGATATTGTGGGGACGCGTTTTAGTGGGGCGGAGCGGAAGCTTGGTCAACGAACGGGGTCAGCTGGCAGAGTGGACGCTGCGCGCCCGCGTAGACAATCCGGCACCACCGACGATAGGAGCCGACGGCTTTGTCGACCGGGCCGATCGTCCTATGGGCACGAGCGACGACGATGCATATAGTCATTCCACGCTGCCGCAGGCCATGCGCTTAGAGCAGAACATTCCCAATCCTTTCAATCCAGAAACCCATATTTCTTTTGCCGTGCCCAGTGCTGGTCCGGTGCGATTGGATATCTACAACGCGCTCGGGCAGCGCATAGAGACCCTTTGGAACGGTCCGCTAGCGGCGGGCCACTATGCGATGCAGTGGAACGGTCGCGACCAACAGGGACGACCCGCGGCTAGCGGCGTCTATATCTACCGCTTAGAGAGCGCAAACCAGACGATGGCTAAGCGCATGGTGCTCGTGCGATGAATGCATATCAATGGCTAAGAGCCTTTTTACTGCTGTGGTTTCTCTGTGTTGCCAGCGTTTCGGCTGAAGCAACGGCTAGGATCGAAGTGCGTCAGGCCGATGGTGCGAGTGCGTTTAGCGCGGAGTTGGGTTCCATCATCGATATGGAAGTCGCAATCGATAGTGACGGAGAAGCGCTGACGGGATATAGCTTATTTCTCTCGTATGATGCGAGCGTGTTTGCACTCGTGCCAGCCGAAGAGGATGCCGAGGGGGGCGTCGTGCCCTTTCATAGCGGCGATTTACTCGGTGGTATTCCCTTGGCTAACAGCGTCGAGCAGATCGGCGATCGAATCTACCTGAGCTACGTCGAAGCGGCTGGCAGCACATCGCGCCAGACTGCGGCTGATCGTGGTGTAGCGGCTCGCTTTCAGCTGGAAGTCGTGCGTCGCGCACCCGGCGGATCGTCGACTATTCGCATAGAAGAACGCGGCCATGATTTCGCCTCCCATTACGTAGAGGTGGGGGCGCCCGGTGTGGAGCAGCGCTTTGCCCAGCCGTTGGGAGAAGCCACGGTGCGGATAACAGGTTTTCGCATTTCGCCCATGCCCGACGTTCGCCTGATCGAAGGAGAGTCGTCGCTCGTATTTGATTTAGACGAGTACGTAGATAGTCTGGTGACGGATGTGCTTTGGACCCATTCTCGGCTGAGTGAGATTCCCACGACGATCGATGGGACAACGCGCGAAGTGACCATGAGTCCGCGCGCCGGTTTTGTCGGTCAGCGCGCGATGATTTTTACCGCGTTTGAAGTGGGGGAAGGACTGACAGCGGCCGATACCGTGCGCATCGAGGTGCTGGCCCGTCCCCACATTGTCGATTTTCCCGATACCATACGTTTTGCCGAGGACAGCCTGTTTCAGGAACTAGATTTTGACGCCTTTGCCGAAGACTTAGATCATGCAGTCGGTGACTTAGACTGGCAGGCACAGGGGGCCCAGTCGATCGATATCCAGATCAACGCAGACGGCCATATCGCTACGTTCAGACCTGAGGCCGACTTCTTTGGCAGTGAACAGGTTTCTTTTATCGTGACCGATCCAACGGGATTGGCCGATACGGTATCGGTCATCGTCGAGGTGACACCGATCAACGATGCGCCAGAAGGCCTTCCGCTCACGCCAATTTATCCGGCCATAGGAGCCGGGCCTGTTTCTATCCCTTTCGAACGCATAGTCGTCGATCGCGACGATCCAATCGAAGCGCTGCAGGTATTTCTTGAGATCGAGGGGCCGATTGGCGCCGAGGTTGCAGATGGCCAGATACTGGTTAGCGGATTTCAGGCCGCTCGAGGCATTCTGCATATCACCGCACAGGATACCTCCGGTGCGCGCGCTACGACGCGACAGGTAGTCGTGGTGCTGGCCGAGGGTGAGTCGGTTGGACCCGAGCTGGCCAGGCTGCCCGAAGCGCGGTTCCGCGGAGGACAGCGCAGCGAAATTCAGCTTGAAGAATACGTGACAGATGACGGGCCGTTTGCCGAGCTTGGGTGGGCGGCTACAGCGGACAGCGGTTTGGTCGTTTCCATCTCTGGTGGCGTACTGCAGATTGCTGGAGAGAGCGGGTTTGCCGGATCGGGTTCGGTGCTAATAACGGTTACCGACGCGCGGGGAAACAGCGATCAGCGCAGCCTGCAGGCCGCGGTCCTGCGCAGCGAAGACGACTTGGGACCGCGCATTACAGCGGCCGCTAAGGTGGGGCTGCGCGACGGAGCAATTGCCGATTATGCCCTCGATGAATGGGTCGCTGACCCAGACCATGCCGATGAAACGCTAGCGTGGGAAGTGTTTCCTACGGTGGGTGTCGATGCCGTCTTGGACGGTTCGACGCGCACGCTGAGCGTGGGGACGAATGCGTCGTTTGTGCGGCCGGCGGAAATTCGCCTGCGAGCGACCGACCCGCAGGGATTGAGCGATGAAACGGCTGTGCCCGTATTGTTGGCTCGCACCGGCGAAGCGCCGCAGCTTGCCGCGTTGCCCGAGGTGAGTTTGGACAGCGTCGGTGCGCTCGTGCGCGTCGATTTGGATGATTACGTTTTTGACGACGTCGACCGCGAGAGTGAGTTGGTGTGGCAGATTGAAGCCGAGCCGGGCGTCGCCGTTGAATTTGATCGCGTGACGCACGACCTAGCTATCCGCCGCGATGAGGGCACGAACACTCCGCTCTCCGTCACGCAGGTTGTCGTCCGTGTTATTGATACGAGTGGTTTAGAGCGGACGGGGCTAATCACGGTGGGACTGCCGCCGCTGTTCACGCTGCAGTCGTTTCCCGAGGTTGAACTCTTTCCCGGACGGACAGATTCGAGCATCGTGCTGCAGGACTATGCCGTCGGCGGCGCCGGAGGCGTGCCGCAGCTAGCCTGGTCGGTTGAATCGACGGACAATGTGCGGGCCGAGGTAGACGTTCAGACCGGACGATTATCGCTGGATCTAAGTAACGAAAGCTTCACAGGGACCGATGTCTTGTCGGTTGTCGCTACCGATGTAACGGGACGGCAGATCGCATCTGCAATCAAGGTGGTGGTCAACGGCATGGGGCTGTCGCCGCAGGTGCGTCCGCTGCCGCGCGTCGAGGTCGAAGAGGGGCAGGTCGATACGTCAATTGACTTAGATGATTACGTAGTGGACGACGATCCGGACGAGGCGCTCGTGTGGAGCGTGAGCGGCCAGCGCGCGCTGGCTGTAGCGATTGATCCCATCACGCACGTAGTGACGCTGGACGCAGCTAATGCTGGTCCCTCCATCGAGAGAATCCAGTTTGTCGTGCGCGATCGCGTTGGCAATACGGAATTGGCGACCTTAGAGGTGATCGTGCTGCGCGGCGGGGAAGCGCCCGTTATTGGTTCGCTGCCGCAGGTGCTGCTGACGGCCGGCAATCCAGAAATTCAAATTGATCTTTCGGTGTTCGTGACCGACGAAGATACGCCCGTTGGGGAGTTGGCTTGGAGCGTGCAGACCCAGGCGGGTATAACGGCCCGACTGGAGGGGGCGCGGCTCTATATGGCGATTCCAGCCGGACAGAGCGGCACGCGATCGCTGCCCATAACAGTCAGCGATCCCCAGGGAAATATGGATGAGGCCGAGCTGAATATTTTCATTGAACAAGACCAGCGCGCACCGGAATTCACGCTGGAAATTAGGCGCCATCCGATCTTTAGCGATTTGGTAGAAATTGTCGCCTCGGCCGATGAGGTGCTCGTGGGCATGCCCATGATCCGCGTTAATGGCGATACGCTGGAGGTGACGGCTCACAGCGACGGTTCCTTTCGCGCCTCTTACCCCCACGCCCCGCAGGACGGCGAGCTTTTTGCCGAGGCCGAAGTGCGAGGTCGCGATCGCGGCGGCAACGAGGGCATCCGGCGTCAAGAAATTGGATTGGCCTGGGTGGATGAAGGGGGCGGCAACGTGCGCAGTCCCGACCTCGGACTCGTTCTCAATGTGCCCGATACGGCGGCGCGTCCGGGACAGATGGCGATCGTCTACCGCGTCGGGCAAGAAGAGACGCCGCCTCAGAGCGAGGATCAGCCGGTTTATTCTATCGACTTGCTGGGAGGACGTGCCTGGGAATCGCCCATAACGCTCAACTTTTTGTCGAGCAATAATTCGCAGACGCCGCAAGGTATTTTGCGCTGGGACGAAGAGCAGTTGCAGTGGCAGGCGGTGCCGACGCGGGTCGACGAGGAGACGGGCTGGTTGGCCGCCTCCATCGATGAGCCGGGCTTATATCGCACGGGTCGAGTCGCGGCAGAGGATATACGCAACAGCGTAGATTTGGCCGTTTTTCCCAATCCATTTGTCTCGGCAGTCAACGAGATGGTGCGCATTGAATACGCCCTTCAGTCGCCGGGTATGGTCCGCCTGAGCGTATACAATACGTTGGGTCAGCGCGTGCATGAACTCGTTGATGAATTCCAAGAAGTAGGGGTCTGGACGGTGGGATGGAGCGGACGGGACGCGATGGGAAGACCGCTTGGATCTGGCATGTATTTTATTGAATTGATCGAAGGGGGCCAACGCCACCATCGTTCGATGATCTTGCTCCACTAGGGCAATTGACGGTGTACTTATGATGCAGATAATACGACGATACGGCCTGTTGCTGAGTTTGCTATGCGGTCTGTTGAGCGTGCAGCGCGTCGCAGCTGGAGCGAACGAGTGGACGAATGAGGGCAGCGGCATTGACGCATCGGTGAACGCGCTGGCGTTTCATCCCGGTCGCTCCGACACGCTCTTTGCCGGCGCCGTAAATGGATTCTATCGCAGCGAAGACGGCGGGGCGAACTGGCAGCCTAGCGGCGCGCAGTTGGTCGATCGCAGCGTGCTGTGTATAGGCGTCGATCCAGCGCAGTCCACTCAGCTCTACGCCGGTGTTAACAACGGACTGTACGTTAGCCGCGACGGCGGACGCACATGGCAATCGACGCCGATTTCGGTGGGCGTGCTCTCGGTGAGTGCGGGGTATGATGGCCGCGTGTATGCTGGGACGTTTGGCCAGGGAATCTACCTAAGCGAAGACGCTGGTCTGACTTGGCGTTCGGCGGAGGGATTCACCCAATCCGACATTGTTTTTTCGCTGGCTGTACATCCGTTTGAAAGTGAAACGGTCTATGCTGGAACAGGCCAGGGGCTCTATGTAAGCCGAGATGCCGGCAGCACCTGGTCGGCCATTCCGGAATTGGCCGGACTGAGCATTCGCAGCATCGCGCTCTCAGCCGAGTCTACCTGGAGTGGACTAGCCGCCGTGGGGACCTATGGCAAGGGCGTATATATCAGCAGAGACAATGGTTCGACGTGGCAGGCGGCCAACGCTGGCCTGTCGGATCTAAGCGTGCGCTGGGTGGCGCTAGATCCCGAAGATGAAAATGGGTTTTACGCCGCCACGACAACGGGTGGATTTTTCCGCAGCAAAGACGGAGCTCTCAGCTGGTCAAGTATGAACACGGGACTGGCGGATGCGAGTGCACGGTGGATTGGTATCGGTCCGGGGACCGATCGGCGCGTTTATGGGCTAACGCGCAGCGCAGGCATCCTGACCATGTCTTTCTCGCCCGAGGCGCGGATCGAACTGAGCACTGAGCGCTTGGATTTTGGTTCAGTTGGGGTTGGGGCGAACCAGTCTCTGGCACTAGATATTAGCAACGATGGACAGGCTCCGTTGGTCATCTCCAACATAAACATCGATCGCGAGAGCCCCTTCTCTATTAGTGCCGTCTCTGTAACGATCCCCGCAGGACAGAGCGAGCGTCTCCAGGTGCGCTTTGGGCCACTCGTTTCAGGTGCCGCATCGACTCAACTGGTGATTAGAAGCAACGATGCAGATCGACCGAGTGCTCAGGTTGCGCTGCTAGGAATGGGCGTGCAGGCAGAGCTTGCTATTCAGCCCAGTGCGCTCAACTTTGGTTCGGTGCGCATCGGTAGCTATGCCGATACGACCGTACTGTTGAGCAATGAGGGCAATGCGACGCTCGATTTGCGCAACGCCTTTTTCGAGGATTCGTCCTTTCGCGTGCTGAGCCAGCTGCCGACCATGCTGGCCCCCGGACAGCGAACGCTGGTTCGCCTGCGTTTTGTGCCGCTGGTTGCGCGCGGTATCTCATCGAATTTAATCGTCGCGGCCGGACAGGGATTAGAGCGTCAAGTGCCCGTCGATGGCGTGGGTACGGCAGCCGATATATCGCTGTCCAGTGCAACCGTGGACTTTGGCACGGTGGACCTGATGGGCAGCCGCAAAGAGACCATTGAAATCTCCAATAGCGGCAACGCCGAACTAACGGTCCATAATCTGTACGTAACCGGTTCGTCGTTTGCCCTAGATACCGAGGCCCCGCTGGTGATTCCCCCGGGAGGCATTCGCTCGGTGGAACTTCGCTTTTTTCCTATAGAAGCCGGTGTGCATTCGGGACGGCTAACCGTAGAGAGCGACGCGCTAGGCCGCTCCGCGCGTGTAGACGTAGATCTGCTCGGTGCGGGTGGGGCGCTGTCGCTGCGCGCGGTTGATCCCGTAGCGGCTGGACTCGGAGCTGCCGACCTGCTGGTCGCCGATCTAAATGGGGACGGTATGCCCGATCTGGCGCTGGCTGATAGCGCAGGGGGCCAGGTGCGGGTGCATTTGAATAATGGCGTTGGCTCATATGCCGAGGCCGTAGCCTATCCAACTTTTAATGGAACATACCAGCCGTGGGATCGACCAATGGCCTTGGCCGTAGCACCTATTTATGGTGGAACGCCCGATTTGCTAGTCGCCGATCCCGTTTCACGTTCGATTTCGGTGCTGTCCAACGACGGCAGCGGTGGGTTTGATGGGGCGCGCAGCGATCTATATATAGGTCATATGTTGGCCGACGTGGTAGCCGCCGATTTCGACGCCGACGGAGATGCTGATATTGCAACGGCTAACTGGGACGACGGCTCGATTACCGTGCTTTCGAACGGCGGACGCGGCACGTTTAGTTCACGCGTGACCATTGATGTGCCGGCCGGACCTCAGGCGCTAGCGGCCAGCGATCTCAACGCCGACGATTTGAGTGATTTGGTGGTCGTCAGCAGTATCGACGGCACCGTTTCCGTTTTGCTAGGTAACCTACAGGGAGGCTTTGCCGCTCGCCGCGACTACGCCGTGGGACTGGAACCGGTTACGGTGCAGGTACTCGATTTCGATGCCGACGGAGACAACGACGTATTAGTGGGCAACCGCGCATCGCGCGATGTTGCCGTGTTAATTAACGACGGCGAGGGCGAGCTATCGCTATCTCAGCGCGTAAATGTTAATCTGCCAATCGCCGATATGTATTTTTCCGATCTAACGCGCGATATATTCAGCGATCTCGTGGTGGCCAGCCCGACTGGAGATTATATCGCCTTTTTGGAAAACGAGGCCGGCAGTGGTTTTGTCGTGCGCGATATCATCGCATCGCAGGTTCCGCTGCGGCGCGTGGCTATCGTCGATGTCAACGGCGATGGTGCCAACGATATTGCAGCGCTGTCGGCGACGGAAGGTCAGCTGCAAATATTTCTCAACGAAGATGCGCGCCTGGGCGATCCACCCCATCCACCGAGTGCTGTCGCAGCACGCGACTTGGGTCGCGACTTAGGGCGTCAGATCGAAGTGGTTTGGAAGGCACCAGAGTTGGACGAACAGCTAGGGCGAACTACGCGCTACAGCATCTTTCGTTCCGAGTCGAGAGAGGGCCCCTACAGCGCTATTGATACGTTAAGTGCAGGCAGCCGCAGCTTTGTCGATCCGGCCGCTACGCTAGCCGACACATTCTATTATTACGTTGTTTCGGGCAATGCCAGCGTTGAGTCGGCTGCTTCAGACACTGTGTGGGCCGTTTCGCAGCCCTCGCCGTTTTTCGAATTGGAGGTGCTGAACGAACCGCGGTTTAGCATCGGCGATACCTTGGTTGTGCGCGCCTATATTGTGCCAACTGCACACGTTCTAACCGGTGTTTCGCTCTATATGAGCTACGATGCGGCCAGCCTCAGTCTGATTGACGTGCTGACGGATTCTACGGTTAGCGAAGAGAGCGAAAGTATAGCTAGCGTGCAGCCCTTTCGCGTTTCGACTCGCTTTGAGAGTCGTTCGATTGAGAATGAACTGCACGCCGGAGCCGTTGGTAAAGTGAACCTGTCGCTGGTCGAAAGCATGGGGAATCCCCTTATAGAGGCTGGCGTAGAGCCGGTGCTACTGGGCGAACTGCGCTTTGTAACGAGCGTGGATACCATTGCGCTGATCAGCATTGATGACGAACCGCTGCTCAATCGCAGCAGCGCCGTCGTTGACGAAAACGGACAGTGGATCCCCCCCTTTATACCGGATAGACCCGTCGAGGTGGCCATACGCGACTTCCCTGTACGTGGGCGGATTGGTCTACAGGGCCGCCAAAACAACAATGCCAACGTGCAGGCTTCGCTATTCTTCTACGACGAAGAAAATCGGTTGCTCGTTTCGCCGATTAACGACGAGGATCGACTGAGCGACGGTATTCAGCACACGCTCGACGAAAACGGGGGGTTTGCTCTAGCGCAGATTCCGCCGGGCACCTATCGGATGCTGGTCAAGCCCTATACCCATTTGAAAGGGCACGTGATGGGCGGTGCTGTAAAGGTGGGAGGGGAACTAGGCGATTCATTACTGACGTTCGAATGGGTTGTCCGCGATACCAGCCAGCTACTGCCGGTGGGCGATGCCAACGAGGACAATCGCATTAACTTGGCCGACTTTGGACTGCTCGTAGACCATTTCAATAGCAGCGTTTCAGCAGATAGAATGGCGCGCCGCGCCGACTTTAACGGAGACGGGTTTGTCGGGTTAGACGACTTTATGCTGCTGGCCGAAAATTTTGGTCGCATCGGTATGGAGTTAACCGATGAACCGGCGGTTAAAGCGGTTCCACAGGGCACACTCGCTCGAGTCGATTCCGAAGGTATGCTGCGATTACAGACTCCGCGCGACCTGACGGCGCTGTCGCTGCTGCTGCTCGACTGCGATCCTGCATTGCTGTCACTCGCTGAGTCGGTGTGGGATGCGCGTCAGGTGCAGATGCATGCTTGGGAAGAAAGCGGAGGCCTGCGAGTGCTCGTTGCGCTGCATGATGCACGTCAGCCCATTCATGAGGCCGAGTACTTACTGCAGTTGCCCCAAGGGGCCACCGTCGTTCAGGGCCAGTATCTGGCCGCCGATGGTGCGCTGGTCGATTTGCGCTTTGACGGAATTCGTCCTCTGCCGCAGTCGACGGCCCTGTTGCCTAATTACCCGAATCCGTTTAATCCAGAAACGATCATTCCATTTGCCGTCGGAGCGGGTGAAGGCCGGCAGGTTGAACTGGCTATTTACAATAGTTTAGGGCAGAATATCCGGACACTTTTTTCCGGTTCGCTCGAGCAGGGCATGCACGCACTGCGCTGGGACGGTCGGGATGGACGCGGAGTCGGCGTGGCATCGGGGACCTATTTTTATCGCTTGAGTGCAGGCAATAGAACCCATGTGCGGCGGTTGCTATTGCTTCGTTGAGTGGCCATATTCCGGGTATGAAATGGCTCTCCTATCTTTTTGCGTTAAGCTTTCTGTGCAACGAGCCGCTGTCGGCGGCAGATAATGACTCCGTAGTCGGAAGCCCAGCACTCGGTTCGGGTGAACTGTTGCAGCATCCGCAGCTCGTCGCCGTCTCGGCGGTTGACGATCGCCTGCTGCGCTACCGCCTGGTGGAAGCCGATTCCCTCGATGATGCGCGCCTAGACGAGGGAGGTCGGCTGTTTTTTCATCTGCGCGCCGATTCGACACGGACGGCACGCGCCCTTATGCAGCGCGTCGATGCGGCGGCTTCGCTTGTCTCGATGCCGCCCGATATCGGTCAGCTGCCCGTGCCGCAGAAAAAGGCACTCTTCTTTTCCATCTTATTGCCGATCGTTCAATTCCACAACGAAACCGTACTGGCGCGTCGCCAGCGCCTGGTCAGCCTGAGCAGGGGTGGGGCCGATCCTAGCTTTCTGCAGGCTATGGCCGAATACTATGCGTTGGATCGATCCGTTACCGAATTGAGCACGCGCGCTGATTCGCTGCGCGAACTGCTGCGACGCGTCGATGTCCTGCCGCCTTCGCTGGTGTTGGCTCAGGGAGCCATTGAATCCGGATGGGGCACGTCGCGCTTTGCCCGCGAGGGGAACAATCTCTATGGTCAGCGCGTGTGGCGTAGCGATCTGCAGGGAATGGCTGCCACGGGCGTGCAGACTTCGCGTTTTCGCCTCGCCGTCTATAGCAGCATTGCCGCCAGCGTGCGTAGCTACATGCGCAACTTAAATACCCATCCGTCCTACGAAGAGCTGCGGGGGTTGCGCGCCGATGCGCGCGCGCGAAAAGAGCGCATTGGTGGTCAGGTGCTGGCGGAGGGATTGATGGGTGAAGTGGTGGAGTTGGAGATCTTTGTCACCTCCGGCGATGGCCAAAGTAGCTCCG
>JAYOKQ010000082.1:0-19905 GCA_038119905.1 Gemmatimonadota bacterium
TAACTGAACATAATAATAGTATATCTTTGTGCAGGAATCAAGTTCTTTTTTAATTAAATTTGATTAAGCTGCTCATATGGACATACAAATCCCATGCCACTGAGGCCATCAACTATTTAAGTCATTTAATAACAAATATTTATTATTATAAATGGATCGACTACAGATACCCCAAACGCGCCAGGGAGGACACGTCACCGTATCGGAGATGACACGGTAAGCTATTATAAACTACTCGTTAGGTTTGGAGGGCAACGTCCTCAGCAGCCTCCAGACCGCCCACACCGATCACTTCCATCCCCTCAGGGCGCTTCCACCCTTTCAAATTGCTACGCGCGACCAAACAGCGCTCGAAGCCCAAGCTACGCGCTTCGGCAACTCTACGCTCCACCTGATTTACCGGGCGGATCTCTCCGCCAAGGCCAATTTCACCCATGGCCACCGTTTTAGGTTCGATCGGCACATTGCGAAAGCTGGAGACAATGGCCAACCCCACAGCCAGGTCGACGGCCGGCTCATCTAAACGCAATCCGCCCACGACGTTGACAAAAATATCTTCTCCCGATAGATCGTGCCCGCAGCGCTTTTCCAAAACGGCGATAATAATCGAAAGGCGCTTGCTGTCGATTCCAGTCGCCACGCGCTGCGGATAGCCAAAGCTCGAGCGACTAACTAGGGCCTGTATTTCAACCATCAGCGGCCGCGTGCCCTCTACGCTGCAGACGATTGAAGAACCTGCCACGCCCTCGGCGCGTTCGGCCAGCAGAATTTCCGAAGGATTGGCCACCTCGCTCAGACCGTGGTCCCGCATTTCGAAAATGCCGATCTCGTTGGTCGAACCAAAGCGATTTTTGGCAGCGCGCAAAATGCGGAAATGGTGATGCCGTTCACCCTCCAAGTAGAGCACCGTATCGACCAAGTGCTCCAACACGCGCGGACCGGCAACCGTGCCTTCTTTGGTAACGTGGCCAACGAGGAAAACGGGAATTCCAGTCTCCTTGGCCATATAGACCAAGCGCGCAGCGCATTCACGCACCTGCGTAACGCTACCCGGCGCACTCTCCAACTCCGGCATATAAATTGTTTGAATCGAGTCGATCACGATCGCCATCGGCGCAGCGCGTTTGAGCTGATCAAGAATGGAGGAAAGGTTGGTTTCCGCCAGCACTTTGAGTTCGTCGCACAGCGATCCCAAACGATCGGCGCGCTGGCGGATTTGAGCCGCCGACTCTTCCGCGGAGATGTAGGCGATGTCGAGCCCCTCTGCCGATAGCTGACCGGCCATTTGCAGCAGCAGCGTCGATTTACCAATGCCCGGATCTCCGCCTACCAGTACGACCGAGCCCGGCATAATGCCCCCGCCCAACACGCGATCAAATTCGGAAATCCCCACGTGCATGCGCTCGTGGTCTTGGCTCTGAACTTCGGTAATGGGCTGGAGTTCGGCGCGCACGGCCGCCGCAATATGTTCGCGGCGACGATCTTCCTCGACGGGCATTTCTTCAACGCAGCTGTTCCATTCACCGCAGGCTGGGCAGCGTCCAAACCAGCGAGCGGCGCTGTGTCCGCAGGACTGACACACGAATGTCGAGCGTTTTTTCTTAGCCATGATCGGTCTCAGCAGTTTTTTGAGCGATGACGATGCGGGGAATATCGTTGAGATCAGCCTGCACATCAACTCCGCTATACAATGCCGCATCTTGCAGCAGTTGAGCTACTTGTTCAGCCTGCCCGTCCCCTACTTCCAATAGCAGATATCCCCCTGTCGAAAGAAAGTTGGCCGAGTCTTGGGCTATGCGCCGATAGAAATCCAGTCCATCTTCACCACCATCCAACGCCAAATGCGGTTCAAACTGCTGCACTTCCGGCTGCAGAGAAGCGATATCTGCATGACGCACGTAGGGCGGATTACAGGCAATCAGTTCAAAAAGACGCTCCGTCACAGAGCCAAACAAGTCGCCAGAGAGCCACTCGACGCGATTGGCCAGCCCGCACTGTTCGGCGTTTCGCGCGGCCACGGCGAGCGCCGTTTCGGACACATCGGATCCCACTACCTGTGCAAGGGTGTTTTCATAGGCCAGTGAGAGGGCAATAGCGCCCGAACCACAGCACATATCCAAACAACGCGGCGCGCTTAAATCGGCGATTTTCTCTAACGCTATATCAACTAGGATTTCGGTCTCGGGGCGAGGGATCAGCACTTCGGGGGTAACGGACAGCTCGAGATGGCGAAAGGCCGCCGTGCCGATGATATACTGCAGCGGCACGCGCCGCAGTCGTTGGCGAACAAAGTCTCGGTAGCGATCGACTTCTTCGACGTGTAGGGGCCGATCAAACTGGAGGTAGAGGTCGAGGCGCTTTAGTCCGAGCACATCGGCTAGCAACAGCTCGGCCTGCAGGCGCGCATCGGGAACTTCTCTGTCGGAAAAGAAACGGGTGGTTTCTTCGAGTATTTCTAAGAGCTTCCAGCTGCGCGCAGTCGACATGGAATCCTATTGGTCGGCCGACTGCAGGCGTTCCTCCTGAGCCGCAAGCGCCAGTTGCTGCACGAACTCGCCGATATCTCCATCGAGCACTTCTTCCAAGCGATATAAGGTCAGCGTGATGCGATGATCTGTAACGCGTCCCTGAGGATAGTTGTAGGTTCGTATTTTGGCACTGCGATCACCCGAACCAATCTGCCCGGCGCGCGCTGCATCCCGCTGAGCTTTTTGTTCGGACATAATTTTATCGTACAGGCGCGCGCGCAGAATTTTCATCGCCTTATTCTTATTTTTCAGCTGTGACTTTTCGTCCTGACAGGCAACGACAATACCGGTCGGCACGTGCGTGATACGCACCGCTGAATCCGTCGTATTTACGCTCTGCCCTCCCGGACCGCTCGAGCGGTACACTTCGATCTTTAAATCGTCGTCGTCTATTTCGATTTCGACGTCTTCCGCTTCGGGCAGCACCGCAACCGAGGCGGCCGACGTGTGAATCCGCCCGGCGGTTTCCGTCTTGGGCACGCGCTGCACGCGGTGCACGCCGCTCTCGTATTTTAGGCGACCAAAGGCGTCTTTACCCGTCACCGAGAACACGACTTCTTTAAAGCCGCCAGAGGGATTTAGGCTCGAAGAGAGCGTTTCCGTCTTCAGGGCATTGCGCTCGGCAAAGCGTTGATACATACGAAAAATATCGCTGGCAAAAAGCCCCGCCTCATCGCCCCCAGCACCGGCGCGAATTTCGACGATCGCATCGCGGCTATCGTTAGGATCTTTCGGTATGAGCAGCACCTTTAACTGGGCCTCTAACTCGTCGATCTCCTCGGCCAGTTCATCTCGCTCAACGATCGCCAATTCGACCAGCTCTTCGTCTTCATTCGCAGCAATGATCTCCTCGGCTTCGTCATAGCGCGACCGAGCCTGTCGATAGCGACCAGCCACATCGACCACTTCGCGCATATCGCCGACTTCACGCGCCAACTTCTGGAAAAGCGCGGGATTTTGTCCCGTTTCCGGAGCGGAGAGCTGCGTATTGAGCTCTTCGAAACGCCGCTCCAACTCCAGCAGTTTCTCCAACATGATCAGTCCCTCATAAAAAAACACTGCTAAACATCAGCGATGTAATGAGCATTCTACTTAAAAAATCATTCATACTGCGATTTACACGGCGCGTTCTGTACACGAAAAAGGTGATAGAGCGCTGTCCGGAAGGACGCATTCTATCACCTTTTCTATGCGATGGGATTCGCTAAGCCTGTGCAGCACCTTCCGCTTCGACAGGCGCCTCTTCGGCTGCTTCGACCTTCTTACCGTAGCGACGCTGAAACTGCTCGATGCGTCCACCGCGATCCAGCACCTGCTGGCGCTTGCCCGTATAGAAGGGATGAGATGCCGAGCTAACTTCTACGCGAATCACCGGGTAGCTGTTGCCGTCTTCCCACTCCATTGTCTCCTCCGAACTAAGCGTCGAAGCCGATAGGATCTTGAAGTCGCAGCTAGAATCTAGAAAAATAACCGGATGGTAGTCGGGATGAATATCAGCTTTCACTTTATTGCCTCCACGCTCTCCAAAGAGCGATTATAACGTGCTATAAGAAACATTAAAAATAAGCCGCGCAGTGAAAAGCGCAAGATCTGTACCCGGACGTTAGTCGTTCATCGCTTTCAAGAACTCCTCGTTCGACGAAGTGCCTTCCATGCGCTCCATGAGAAATTCCATTCCTTCAACCACCCCCATCTGATTGAGGATGCGGCGTAAAATCCACGAACGGCTCAGTTCAAACTCCGACAGCAACAGCTCTTCCTTGCGCGTGCTCGTCTGCGTCACATCAATGGCCGGGTAAATGCGCCGACCGCTCAGGCGGCGATCGAGTTGGACCTGCATATTACCCGTGCCCTTGAATTCTTCAAAAATCACTTCGTCCATGCGGCTGCCAGTCTCGACCAAAGCGGTGGCGATAATGCTCAAACTTCCGCCTTCTTCCACGTTGCGCGCGGCCGCAAAAAAGCGGCGAGGCCACTGCAGAGCCGTCGAATCTACACCACCCGTCAGGATGCGTCCCGAGTGCGGCGTCACCGTGTTATAGGCCCGAGCCAAACGCGTAATACTGTCGAGCAGAATAACGACATCGCGCTTGTGCTCAATTAAGCGACGCGCCTTTTCGATGACCATTTCAGCGACCTGGACGTGGCGCGTGGCCGGCTCGTCAAATGTCGAACTAATGACTTCTCCGTTGACCGAGCGCAGCATATCCGTGACCTCTTCCGGGCGCTCGTCAATAAGTAACACGATGAGCACCACTTCCGGATGATTAGTCGTGATGGCGTTAGCCAACTTCTGCAACAGCATAGTCTTGCCGGTAAATGGAGGCGCGACAATGAGACCGCGTTGCCCCTTCCCGATTGGTGAAAGCAAATCGAGTATGCGCGTAGTCATATCCTTGGGATTATGCTCAAGCTTAAAACGTTCAGCAGGATGCAGGGCCGTGAGGTTTTCGAAGATCGTCTTGTTCTTTGTCACTTCGGGATCTTCGAAGTTAATCGCCTCTACGCGCAGCAGCGCGAAATACTTCTCGTCGTTTTTAGGCGGGCGGATTTGCCCAGAAATAGTATCTCCCGTGCGCAAGCTAAAGCGTTTTATCTGCGAATGAGAAACGTATATATCGTCTGGCCCGGGCAAGTAGTTGTAGCTGGGCGAGCGCAGAAAGCCAAATCCCTCTTCCAACACTTCGAGCACACCTTGGGCAAAAATGAGGCCGCTGCGCTCCGTCTGATGCTTGAGAATAGCAAAGATCAGCTCCTGCTTGCGCAATGCTGTGAAATCGGCAACCTCCAGATTCCTGGCCAATTCCTGCAGATCCAGGATATTCATACGCTGAAGCTCGACGATATTCATTTTCTGGTTTTTGTTGGCAGGCGGCATTCTGTCTCCTTGCGACCTTTGCAGACTAGTGTATGTCTTTTGATCAGACGATTATTGGGTAGACGATGCGACAGACCGCATCCCTACAGCTGATATATGCTATGTTGAGTGCGATTTAAGTTCGTTGGCGGGTGAGCGCGTCGCGTCCTTAACAAAGGATTCGCCGACACAACCGTGCATTATCTCGTACTTACTAAGCTTTTATGGGAGGATGCTATCTACTGCGCCACGAAAGCCAATATGGATCAGGGAGAACCGCTCGTATCCCTCCCGCAAGACCTATCTTGGCGCTATGCTCTGATACTCCGTTGTGCGGGATGTCATATGCGAATGAGCGGGAAGTTACAACACCCACAAAGCTATAATGTGAAAACGAACTTGTCAAGAGGTGCTTCAGCGAGAAGTTGTAAACGCGTTGTAGCACTCTTTCCCATCCATCTGCCCCAACGCTTTAAAGGCCCGCGAACGACTAGAGCGCTAAGTCGAGCCTACTCCTCGCATACTCAAGGCCGGGATCGTTCTCACTAGTAGGCATAAAAAACGAGCGGCACGCTACGCTTAGGTAGCATGCCGCTCGCGATACAAAATGTGAAGGCGAAACTTAGCCGGCGCTGACGTAGGTTCCAGACTTGCCGAAGTTATCGGCAAAGAGGAAGAAATCGTCAAAGTTGACCGCGCCATTGCCGTCAAAGTCGGCGGCAGGATCCGGTGAGGCCAGACCAAAGTTATCGGCAAAGATAAAGAAGTCATCGAAGTTGATGTCTCCATTGCCGTCCAAGTCGCCAAAGAGCTGGTTGCCGTCGGCGTCAACCAAAATCTGCTGATCGCCCGCCTCTGCTCCATTACCCGACAGGGCCACGCGCACTTCCGGCTTGTTGGCATCATCGCTGGTGACGACCAACTCACCGCTGGCGGCTCCAGCAACCGTCGGCGTAAAGGTAACCGTGATCACCTGCGTATCACCGCCAGCGATCGAGTAGCTCCCGGCATCATCCGAAGCGAACTCAGCATCACCTTCCAAAGCAACATCGGCACTAAGGTCGAGATCACCGGCGTTCGTGATGTTGATCTTAAGGCTGCGGCTCGTGCCGATGATAACGCTACCAAAATTGGCGGGCACGGCACCGCTCACCGCGATGGCGGCCTCGTCCAAGCCCTCGTCAATTGAGGCCGAGAGGCTAACATCGGTGGCGCGCTGGTTCGGATCGTTCGACAGGAAGGTCAACAAACCGGGATAATCGCCGTTAACATTGCCCACAGAAGCGGCATCAAACTCGAGTTCGATTTCGCCTGTTTCGCCCACGGCCAAGCTCAACGTCGCCGGAGAGACCGTGTAACCAGAGCCCGAGAGAATAGTCGAAATGCTGAGGACCGCTTCGGGATCGTCTGCCGTATTCGTAAAGGTGAAGATTTCAAAGTCGAAGTCGTCCACTGCGATCGCACCAAAGTCTACTGAAGTAGCGTTTCTGCTGACCACTTCTTCGACGGCGCCTACGTTAGCGGCAACGCTGGCCAATTCTGGATCGTTGGCAAACGTTTCGGGATCGGATTCGATGGCAGATTCGAGGTCGGCCACAGCGTCTTCAGCTGATACTTCTGTATCAGCATCACCCAAGTCGAGGATTTCGAAATCAACGATGAGGCTTCCGGAGCGGACACCTTTAATAAGGACTCGACGTTCATCAATACCAGCCGCTCTTGCGATAGAGCCGCGAATGGACAATGCCGCGCTACGCTGCTCGGGCTCGAGTTCGCCGAGCACCTCTTCCTGCTGCGCCTCAACCTCGTCGAGGTATGCATCGACTTCCTCCGCGGTCGGAGCAGCGGGAGGGGCCGGTGGCGTTACGACGCGAGCAACAAACGGGGGAATGATCAAATCACCAGCAATTTTAAGGCGAGCAACTTTGCTGACGACCGAACCCGGAGGGACTTCCGGCTTACCACCGGAGGGCGGCGGCCCCAAGTTTACGATGATCGACTCAACGGGCTCGCTTTCGTTGCCGCTAGCGTCAATGGCCGTCACCAAGTAGGAGTAGGAAAGACCGGCGGAGACCGTCTCATCGACGTATGAGGTCTCGCCATAGCCCACAACGGCGATCTCTTCGAGTTCACCGCCAACGATCTGACGCCACACGACATAACCAGCCACATCGTTGGTATTGACAAACGAACCGCCCGAAGACAGATCCGTGCCCGTCGGGGCCTGTCGGACGTTATCGTCGTCAGCCAGCGTCCAGAAAACGGCGACGTTAACAGCACCCAGGTCAGCTTCGACACTGACCTCGCCCACAGGACCCGGAGCGAGGTTATCTTCACCTGCAACCGGTCCCGCCGAGACGGGGCTCGCCTGCATGAGAAATGAGCCAAAACTCAAAAGAGCCAAGCTCGTAAAAAAGACTTTTTTGCCTCTCGACATATCCGATATCCTCCTCATCGATGCTGTCGGTTCCACCCACGGTCAAATCCGGTAGCGGAAGCAGCTTACTGGTCCCGGCCCTCTCTCGAGAGCACAAGTATTGGAATCCTTCATCATAATCAATGATATAGAGACCCTCTCCACAAGAGAGAGTCGACGTAAATTTATAATATTAACCAACGGAGTCAAGCGATTTCTAAAATAAAGTCGAGCACGTTCTGGCTTCTGGTCTTGTGGTCGATAATTTCTATCGGAAACCCCTACAACGGCGAATAAGCAGCGTAGCAACATTCAAAAAAATAGAAAATCCTAATATGAATATTTGATCCAAAAAGATCAAGATGACGTGCCAACTTGATCTTGACCTGTCATTTCCCAAGGGATATTTTACCTGCCCACTCTTTTGGCACCCCAATCCAAGCCCACGGAACAACTCGAGAGACCATGCCTCGAATCCCCGAAGATATTTTAGAGCGCATCCGCGACTCGATCGATATCGCTGAAATCGTCGGCGAACACGTCCAATTGAACAAAAAGGGGCGCAACCTCTTTGGGCTCTGCCCCTTTCACAACGAGAACTCACCCTCTTTCAGCGTCAATCCAGAGCGACAGATATATCACTGTTTCGGCTGCGGAGCTGGTGGTAATGTGTTCAAGTTTATACAAGAGATCGATCGCGTAAGCTTCGTTGAAGCAGTTGCCTTCTTGGCCCAGCGCACCGGCATTTCACTGCCGCAGGACAATGCGCAGACACGTGCAACAAACGAAGCGGCAGACGAAATCTATCGAGCCAACGATCTGGCCGGCAAGTATTATCACCACATGCTGCTCAACGACTCAAGCGGAGAAAGCGCTCTTTCCTATCTGCGCAATCGTCGTCTGAGCGACGAAACAATTGAACGTTTTGGCCTGGGATATGCGCCTTCCGAATGGGACGGACTCCTCAAAGTCGCTGGACGGCGCGGCTTGAGTCCGCAAGCGATGGAACGAGCCGGACTGGCCCTGCAGCGACAGAGCGGCAGCGGGTATTACGATCGCTTCCGCGACCGCGCAACGTTTGCCATAGCCAATCTATCCGACCGCACGATCGGTTTTGGTGCCCGCGCGCTGCAGCCTGAGCAGGAACCTAAATACCTCAACTCACCCGAAACCTCCATCTACCATAAGAGTCGCGTTTTGTATGGATTGGCGCACACGCGCGACGCCATCCGCAGGAGCGATACAGCTATCGTGGTTGAGGGCTATATGGATCTGCTTAGCCTAGTACAGGCGGGCATCGAAAATGTGGTTGCCACTTCGGGTACCGCCCTGACCGAGGAGCACTGCCGCATGCTGGGACGCTACGCGCATCGCATCGTCCTACTGTTCGACGGCGACGCTGCCGGATCCAACGCGGCCATGCGCGGCCTAGAAATCGTCTTGGGCAGCGGTGCCGACGCACGCGTCGTTTCCCTGCCGAGTGAGCACGACCCAGACACCTTTGTCCAACAGGAAGGTCCTGATGCGCTGTTGGACATGGCCGAAACGGGCCAGTCAGCACTCGACTTCTATCTCAATCAAATCGGCAAGCAATACGATTTGAGCAGCATGCAGGGCAAAGCGCAAGCCATAGAAACCCTTAAACCACTCATAGCGCGGCTGCGCGATGCCGTCCGACGCGATCTAATGATGCGCGAAGTGGCACAGCGACTCGCCGTAGACGAGGGGGCCCTACGACAAGAAATGCGACAGGTCGTACAGCGCCAGCAGCGACCAACCACTGCCCAACCCAACGAACCAACAGTCGATCAGGGCCCCGAGCCCCCGCGCCGCGAGCGTGAATTCATTGGCCTGCTCTTGCACTATCCCAACTATATTCGCCCCACCTCCACCGCACTCGAACCGGCTGCCCTTGAGTCGCCAGCCTGCCAAACGCTTCTGCAGACGCTTTTCACGCGCTTTGCCGAAGCAAGCGACGTAGACCTGTCGCTGCTGATCGACCATTTGGAAGATGAACGCCTCGGCCGATTGGTCTCCGAATGCGCCATGTTCGGCTTTTCTGAGGAACAGGTCGACGAGCAGTGGCAACAATCCGTGTCATTTTTCCAGCGGACCTCTCTGCAGCGCCGCATTATGGAAACGCGCCAGGCACTCGCCCAAGCCGAACAAGCCGGCAAAGACAGCGAAGTGCTCCATTTAAGCGGCGAACTCGTGCGACTCAATCAAGAGCGACAGCGTCATGCCGAAGCACAAACCTCTTGACCCGGCCTAGAAAACATCTACATTTTGTCTCTGCTTTTGCGGGCCTATAGCTCAGTTGGTTAGAGCGGCGGACTCATAATCCGTTGGTCGTAGGTTCAAGTCCTACTGGGCCCACCATCTTGCCCGATGCGGGCGATTAGCTCAGTTGGTTAGAGCGCCGGTCTCACATACCGGAGGCCACTGGTTCAAATCCAGTATCGCCCACCATATAAAACCGCCGGAGCGCGTGCCCCGGCGGTTTTGTTATTTCTCACAAACCATTACCATATCGATTTAGTCGCGCCACTCGATCAGCAGATCGGGCGCGCTGCGATCTAAACTCGCGCCGCAGGGCCGAGATCCCGATGGCCGTATTGGATCGACATCAGCCGCTCGGTAAGTCACGTCGAGCCAGGGCGTTTCTATCGTTCGTCCCCTCTCGTAACGCGAATTCATCACCGCGTCAATCATACCAGTAGCCAACAGCGTGCGCTCGGCTGGATACGGCGCGTTAGCCGTCTGAAAAAAAACCTGGATATTCCGGCACAAATAGCCAAAGCTCGCGCCGGGACCATCGGGCTGCAGGTAGAATTCGGTAGCCTGCAAACCAGCGGCTCCACGCTCTGCATAGGACCAACTCTGCACCGCGCCGTTTAGCATGAGACAGGTGCTCTGCAGCCCGTCTGCATGCGTGAAGAGGAAGGCCACTGGCCGCTCGGCGGCCGACTCAACAGGATCGGTCCCCTGCATCGCGGTCCACGCCGCGTCGGCCAATGCACCAGAAAAACGACCGGCATCGCGCGCGCGCCACACATCGTCCCCTTCTACGTATTGGACGCAGCGCACGCCGCGCTCCCCTCCGGCGCGGCGCTCAGCCATACATAACAGCGTCTCTATCGTATGGTAGCCGTAGGCCTCTATACCCCCGTAGCCGATGGCCAACGCCTCGTCCAGTTCGATTCCGCGGCCGTATTCCAGCGACGGATCGCGCCAAGCCAAAGGCAAGCACGAGCCTGCCATTAGGGGTATTTCAAGCTCAGCGGCCCGCCGCCATACCCATAGCGCATCGTCGAATGCGTAGGCAAAGTGTTTGTCGTTAAAGACGGGAATCGCGCGGCCCGACTCGGCCAGTACGCCGGCAATCTGCTCGAAGAAATAGCGGCGCGGATACATGTGACGTCCGCGCTCGTTCCAAGGATAGTCACCGTGCTCCCCAATCAAGAGCACGGCATCGACGGCGAGCTCATTTTCGCCGGCTAGCAAGGCCCGTCGGATACTAGGATAGATGGGAATGCCGTGAGCACGAGCCAGTTCGACCCCTATGTCATTTTCCAAAATGTGATCTATGTAAATGGAGACCAGATCAACTTCCGGTGGGAAAAAACCTTCATCCGTCGACATGCCCTTGATAAATTTCCCCACAATAGCATCGGCATGCGACTTGGCATAGTACGTCGTGCAAATAGCGGCGACCCGCATTACCCATCTTCTTGCATGTCGCGGATCGCTTTACACTGGCGCATGCTAACGGTCTTCGGCGGCTTTTGGTAGCCCTTCCAGGCGTAGGGATCAATCCCGGCGACGGGTAGGATATTGCGGCGATCGGCATTGGCGACGCGCTCGCCTTCCTCCAGGCTCCACGGCAGCAGACTCCAGGCGTTGCAGTAGTGATTGACCAGCACGCGCCGATACACATCACTGGTGTTTTTTCGCGAGCGGTGCAGCAGGTAACCGTTGAAGAAAACGAGCGTTCCCGCCTTTACTTCCACCGGCACTTCGACGCGCTCGTCAAAGCCGTAGCTTTCCGGCGCAAAATCGAATTCGTCGGGGTTTTCGTGTTCGCGCTGTGGATAGAGATAGCCCGTTTTGTGCGAGCCGGGAATAATCCACAAACAGCCGTTATCCTGCGTGGCATCATCAACGGCAATCCAGGCACCGATCAACGAGCGGTCGCGCGTGGGAATATAGATTTCGTCCTGGTGCCAGGCCTGCCCCTGAAACTGCGGCGGCTTGACAAAATACATCGACTGCATGCACTTAACGCTGCCATCCCATCCGGGCAGATGCGCCGCGGTGATCTGGCTTAACGCACCGCAGATCTTGGGGTGCTTTACGTACTTCTCAATAATCGGACTGACAAAGTGCGGCTGGTGAATGCACAGGACGGTTTTGAGCACTTCCGCATCGTCTACGTCTTCAGAAATCGGTTCGATATTATCGCATGGATAATGCCCTCGAGCTACGCTGACGATATCTCTCTTCAGTTCCTCAAGCTCATCGCTATCGATTAGATCGGGCACCACTAGGTAGCCCTGCTCGATAAAGAAATTGACCTGATCTTTTTCGAGAATTTTCGGCACTTGAATAGCCGCTTGGTCATCCGTTCGCATCGCTTCCATGGTCTCTCACTTCGCTCTCTTAAGCGGATTTACTTTTTGCAGTCACAAACCCTCCCATTAGGGTGCCACAACGCGGATCGTTTGTCAATCACCTCGCGGTCCTTTTCTACAGCGGGTACCGTCTGACACCGGCCGCCACATAGCTCTACACACTCTGGCGAGTGCGCATTCCATCGGCTACATTTCTGGGCATTCTTCTACCGCATAGGAGCTCGCACATGAACAGACCACCCGAAGAGTTTGAACGCATTCCCGTAGAGCAGCTACGCACATTAGGCGCAGCCTGCCTCCAGGCTGCCGGCATGCCGGAGGAACACGCCCAACAGTTGGCCCATCTCTTGAGCAACTCTGATTTGCGCGGCGTGCGCTCACACGGCACGCGCGCCATTTACGGCTACTGCCGCTCCGTCCGCGATGGGCGCGTTAACGCCCAACCCAATATTGAGATTGTTCGCGAAACCGACACGGCTATCTTCGTCGACGGCGATGGGGGGTTGGGCTATGCGCCGACGATGCTCGCTACGGAAGGGGCGATCGAAAAGGCCAAGTCAAAAGGAATAGCCGTCGGCGCAGCACGCTGCATAGGACACTACGGATCGGCGGGACACTATGTTAGACGCGCCATGGAAGAGGGCTGCACTGCCTATTCCGTTCAGGGATCCTATCCGCAGTACTACGCTAGCAACGAAGGAAAACGAGCGGCCCACTACGGCAATCCCCCCCTCTGTTTCGGTTTTCCCGGGCAGGAAGGCGCGCCCGTTATCCTCGACGGTGCCACCTGCATATTGGCCGACTATCAGCGCGGCGAGGAGTATGAGGCGCTCGAGTCACAGATACCAGCCGCCTTCTTCAAGAGCATGGGATATACCGCCATCGGCACGCTGCTCGGCGGCGCATTTGTCGGACAGGCAGATCCGCGCGCCGAAGAAATTGCCCGACAGTGGCCCGGCGCGCGCCTAGGAGGTCTAATCGTCGTCATGGATTTGGGACTCTTTGCACCAGCCGACGAAGTGCGACGCGGCGTCGACGAGCTCAATCGGCTGGCATCCGCGGAAATGATTCCCGTAGCTGGCTACGACGAGACGACCCTACCCGGCGTCGTTGAGCACCGACGCGAAGAGACCTACCGTCAAGAGGGCGTGCCAATGGCCAAAGAAGATCTCCAGCGCCTAGCGGACTGTGCCGCTGAGTTCGGCATTGATGTACCGTGGAAGTCTTGATACCGCGTAGATCTGGACTTCTCGGGTTGAACCCCATAACTTACGTGCGGCGGGTCCGAGTGTTCCGGGTTCGCCGTCTTCACCTCTGTTTATAGCCCCATCCACTTCGGCAAAGGAGAGTCTCTGATGTCCCTTGCTCCCGATCGCTTAACGGAGCTCAAGCGCCAGGCCATACACCTGCGCCGCCTCGTCGTCGAGTCGGTACACCACGCCGGCGCCGGCCACCTAGGCGGGCCCATGTCGGCGGCCGACATGCTCATAGCGCTCTACTTTGAGGTGCTCAACATAGATCCAAACGATCCGCATAAAGCCGATCGAGACCGCTTTATCCTTTCCAAGGGACATTCTTCTATTGGCCTATACTCTGCCCTAGCGCTACGGGGCTACTTCCCGATAGAAGAGCTCAAAACTTTTGATGCCATCGATTCACGTCTGCAGGGCCACCCCGCTATGGACCTATTACCCGGCATCGACATGTCTTCCGGCTCGCTCGGCCAGGGACTCTCGCCGGGCCTGGGCATGGCGTTGGCAGCTCGTCTAAAAGGCGAATCGTTTCACACGTATGTCATGCTTGGAGATGGGGACTCACAGGAGGGACAGATCTGGGAGGCCGCGCTCGTCGCCAGTCGTTACCAAGTCAACAATTTAACGGCGATCCTCGACCTAAACGGCCTACAGCAGTACGGCTGGTCTACCGAGGCAGGATACGGCGAGTTGGCGCGCAAACCACCGCAGGAGAACCCGGAAGCACGCTGGCAGTCGTTCGGCTGGAATACCATATCGATCGATGGGCACGATATGGACCAATTTATCGACGCGTGTCAGCAGGCTAGGGACCACCTTGATGGACCGACCGTACTCATCGCTCGCACCGTCAAGGGCAAGGGCATATCCTATATGGAGAACGACTTCAACTGGCACTCCAAACCCGTTACAGACGAAGATCTCAAACAGGCGCAGGACGAACTTGCCGCCCAGGAGGCCGCACTCGCATGACGACACTGCACTTGCCGCTAACTATCGGCGATGCGCTGAATGCACAGCGCGATGCCTTTGGCGATACGCTGATAGAATTGATCGACAGAGACGAACGCGTCTACGTGTTGGACGGTGATCTAGCCAACTCAACCAAAGCCGACAAAACCTCGCGCGAACGCCCCGAACGCTTTCTGCAGATGGGAATTGCAGAGCAAAATATGATGGGCGTAGCTGCCGGCATGGCCTCCTGCGGCTTGGTCCCCTGGCTGAGCAGCTTCGCCTGCTTTCTGGTCAACCGCGACCTTGACCAGCTGCGCGTAGTCGTGGCACAGCCGAACCTACCTGTGAAAATCGCCGGCGCTTATTCTGGCCTGCTGACGGGAAAAACCGGAAAAACGCACCAAGAGGTTTCCGACATATCCGTCATGCGCGCCATGCCCAATATGACCGTCATCTCGCCGATCGACGCCGTCGAAGTACGCGCCGCGATGATCGCGGCCAACGACAGCGAGGGCCCGGTTTACATACGCATGACGCGCGACCCCGAACCTGTTGTATTACCCGCTGATTATGCGTTTGAAATCGGTCGGACAATCGTCGTGCGCGAAGGAACGGACGTGACCATTTTCTCGACCGGAGCGCAAACCGTGCGCTGCTTAGAGGCAGCTGATCTACTAGCGGCCGATGGCGTATCGGCCCACGTGGTGCACGTACCAACGATAAAGCCCCTCGATGCCGAAGCGATTGCCGAGGCCGCCGCCCGCACCGGACGCGTCGTCACGGCGGAAGATCACACGATCATCGGCGGGCTCGGAGGCGCGGTCGCCGAAGCCTTGGGCGAATTGCAACCCACACCGATGCGGCGCATCGGTATACGCGATACCTTTGGCGAATCGGCGGCCAACGATGACCTGCTAAAAAAATACGGAATTACACCGGGACACGTGGCCGATGCTGCGCGCGAACTGCTGTAGCTATCTTGACCGTACACCAATTTGAACCGTTATTATCTGCAATGACTTACGCACGGATGCGCCCGTGGGGCGACGTCTGTTTTTCGCTGCGGGCGCCCATGATCTCAACCTGTTATCAGACGACGAACTGCTGCGACATGGCGCTGGTCAACGGCCTGCGGTCAGTATCTGTCAAACACGCGTAACGCATACGATTTTTCACAGTGCACCGTTCCGGTGCACTTTTCTTTTCCGGGCACGGAAGAGTCCCGGAATATGCGGCATGGAGAGGATACGAGGAGTCACCCATGAGAGAAGGTTTGCTACAGCTTCTAAAGCTCCAGGAAGTCGACAAAGAATTGGAGTCGCTCGAAGAGTCCAAAGACAAATATCCCGCCGAAATTAGCGAGCGTCAGGCCGAGATCGACGCAGCCGGTCAGTCCATGCAAGAAATGGAAGAGGAAAAGACCGATTGGGAGAGAAAACAGCGCCAGAGCGAACTCGACATAGAAAGCGCTAAAGCTAACCTGAAAGAGCACGAAGAGCGCTTTGCCGTCGTGACCAACAACAAGGAGTACGACGCGCTGCAGATGGAAATTGAAGCCTGCAAGAATGCGCTAGCTGAACACGAAAGCCTATTGCTTACCTCGCTCGAATCCATTCAAAAACTCGAAGAACAAATCGGCGAAGAGCAGAGCGCATTCGAGGAAATCCGCCAGGCGCAACAGGAGCGGATTGACGAACTGCAAAAGCAGCTCGACTCGATGCAAGAACTTGTCGACGGAGTCGAGGCGCGACGCAGCGAAGTCGCTCAGACGATCGACAAGCGCCTGCTGACCATATACGAACGCCGTCGTGGACCGCGCTCCAAGCGCGTCGCAGCCGTGCGCAAGGGAGCTTGCGGCACGTGTTTTCGCCAGATGCCGCCCCAACAGCGAAGCGAAGTTCGCCGCTGTGAGCGCATCATCAACTGCGAAAACTGCGGCTCTATCATGGTGTGGGACGACGATTCAGAATAAGCCATACGCTTTAGGAGTGGGTCGGGCGAACGCGCTATCTGACCTAAGCTGTCAGAGGTGAGGAAAGTCCGAGCTCCGCAGGACGGGATGCTGGGTAACGCCCAGGAGGGGTGACCCTACAGAAAGTGCAACAGAAAGATACCGCCCGCGCTCGCGCGGGTAAGGGTGAAATGGCGAGGTAAGAGCTCACCGCGCCTGTGGTGACACAGGTGGCACGGCAAACCTCATCCGGAGCAAGGCCAAATAGGGGAAGAGAGGTGGTCCGCCTCATTATCATTCCCGGGTAGGCCGCAACGAGGCGATAGGTAACTGTCGTCCCAGATAAATGCTCGCACAGCGCGCCGTAAAAAGCGCGTGGACAGAACTCGGCTTATAGACCCACTCCAACAATCTACGGCCCGGTCGTTTGCCACGCCGGATGCCCGTTTATTTTTTCCTTTTTTGCACGCTCGATAGCACGTATTATCAATCCTATGATACAGATCTTTTTTATCGCATTGGCCGCATTGGCTGCGCCTCTATTTGCCCAGAACGTCGAAGAGCCGCTCAACGTGCAGAGCGCCGACGGTCAGCGGCTCGAAGGCTTTGTCGACTGGACCGAGAAGGTGCTCGTCGTCTATGGCAACGCCGTGGCCCCAGACCATCTGAGTAACCCCGTACAGAAACGCCTGATGGGATTTCGCGGAGCCAAGGTAGTCGCTTATCGAAACCTGCTAGAGATGGTTGGTCAGGTACAGGTCGACTCGGAGACCCGCGTACAGAACTACATGGTGGAAAACGATTCCATCAGCGTGCGAGTACAGGGGTTAATACGCGGAGCGCGAGTGCGCGCTGGATCGCAGCGCCAGTTAGCCGACGGTCAATACCAACTGGCCCTAGAGTTGCCCTTGCTCGGACCGTTCTCTTCAGCCGTGCTACCGAACAGTCCTCCAGTCGATCTGCCCATCAGCTATGCCTTGCCAGATCCGGCTCTCTTCGCACCAACCCAAAACGATTCGCTCACCTCGGCTGGCGTGCTGGCAGAAGCACCCCCTGAAGCACCGCCTGCCACCTACGTGCCGCCCAAGCCCTATACCGGACTGATCGTCGACGCACGGGGCCTCGATTTACAGCCTAGTATGTCACCGCGCATTGTCGCACGCGACGGACGGATTGTCTATAGCGCCGCCTCGTCCGATACCAGCTACATTGCCCAGTATGGCTTGGTTGGCTACGGTAAGGACCTCGACCAAGCCAAAATTTCAGACCGCGTCGGCGGCGAATCGGCCAACCCATATGTCGTGCGCGCAGCCGGTATAACAGGGCTGTACGGGGGCGATATCGTGCTGGATAATTTTGAAGCTACACTGGTGATGATGGCCGATATAGACGGTGATTTTTTGCGCGAATGCCGCGTGCACTTTTTGCTCGGTCCACAGCCCGTGGCCATAGACGATGCTTTTATTGATTCGCTCTACATAGACGAAACCTATCTCGACACGCTTTCCGCGGGAGACCCCATTGAGCTTCCAAAGCAAGTTACACCAGGCGACGCACCAGAATAACTCGTTGCTGTGCGTCGGGCTCGATTCCGAGCTGAGCAAGTTGCCCGACTGCACGCGCTCCAAAGACAATCCCGTCCTCTATTTCAACAAAAAAATTATTGATGCAACGGCCGATCTAGTCTGCTGTTACAAGCCTAATTTCGCTTTTTACGGTGCACTAGGAGCGGCCGGATGGGAAACGCTGAGAGCGACTATCGAGCATATTCCCACGCACATACCCGTCCTAGTCGATGCCAAAGTCGGCGATATAGGCAATACGGCCCAGCTGTATGCGCAGATGTTTTTCGAAGAACTCGGCGCCGATGGCCTCACGGTCACACCCTATATGGGCGAGGATTGCGTTGCACCCTTCTTGTCCTACGCCGAGCATTCCACCTTTATCGTCTGCCTTACGTCCAACAAGGGTGCAGATGATTTCGAGAAGAAAACACTAGGAGATCGACCGCTTTACGAAGAAGTCATCGCGCGCGTCCAGCAGTGGACGACGCACGACAACTGCGGTCTGGTAATCGGCGCTACGCAGCCCGAATATTTCGCGCGCGTGCGAGCATTGGCTCCCCATATGCCGCTGCTCATTCCCGGCGTCGGCGCCCAAGGCGGCAGCGCAGAAGAAGCCGTGCGCAATGGACAGGACCAAAGCGGAGCGGGCATTTTGATCAACTCGTCGCGCGGCATCATCTTTGCCGATTCCGGCGAGGGCTTCGCCGAAGCCGCGCGCACAGCTGCACGCGACCTACGCGACGAGCTCAATCGCCATAGATCATCCCACTAACGCCACTCGGATTCACCTCTTCAAAAGTGATCCTGTAGCAGCTGCGTAATGGCGTTGGGGCGCGCATAATAACGCCGCGTCTCCTCGTCCTTGCCTTCCCACAGTCGGCGCGGAAAAATCGTGTAATTGCTAATCGGCGGGTCGCTAGCACGACCATAGTACGTGTGTATAGTCCGCCGTTCGCTGTCCGTCTGCCGCACGTTGCCGGCGTGAAACATACCCGCATTAAACACGACGGCCGTGCCCTTTCGTCCCTCGATGTGGTGCGCCTCACTCAAGTCGTAGTAATCCAATGTTGGCAGCTCATCGCCCTGCCCAGACCCGGGCAACACGCTGAAGGTATGCGTCGTTTCGTCCACGTCCGTCAGATAAAACGCAACGGAGACGTAGCGCGTATAGTACGGCGGTCGCGGCAACAGCTGGGGCCAACCACCGCCGTCGCGATGCCAGTGACAGTAGGGGGCGCCGGCAAAGGGTTTGCGAATGCGCACCGAGTGCTCTTCGGCGCAGATATCATCCCCTATAATCGCTCTCAAGATCGGCATGAGGCGCGGTGGCCGCATGGTAACGTCCATCGCCTCGTAGGCTAAGAGCATGTGCACGTTGAGCGCGACGTGCCCCTCCTCACGCTCTATCCAGAACGAACTAGAACGCGCTAGGTCTTCATTGATGGCCGCATTGATCGCATCGACCTGGCCAGAATCGAGCGCGTCGGCCACGACGAGATATCCCTGCTGTTTATAGGTGGATAACTGGTCGCTTAAACCTGACATCTCGGAGTCTCTATTGGATAAACCATACGGTTTTTATTCGGCAAAACAGGCTGCTATCTCGCGCTTCTCCAACGCGCCGCGCGCATTGATTTTGTCGGCGTCTTGTTCTATTTTTAAAGGCGTCGTCGGGGTGTGGCGCAGTCCGGCTAGCGCACCTGCTTTGGGAGCAGGGGGTCCTCGGTTCGAATCCGAGCACCCCGACCAT
>JAYOKQ010000083.1:0-19839 GCA_038119905.1 Gemmatimonadota bacterium
AGCGACGTCATTATCGACGCCTCGATGCCGGCGGCCATACGCGAATCGGGCCAAATGTGGGGGCCGGACGGCCAGCAGAAAGACACCAAATTTACCATTCCCGACCGCTGCTATGCGCGTATCTACCAAGAGGCGATCAACTTTCACAAAGAGCACGGTGCCTTTGATGTGCCAACTATGGGTAACGTATCCAACGTAGGCCTAATGGCACAGAAGGCCGAAGAATACGGGTCGCACGATAAAACCTTTGAGATGGCCAGTAGCGGCACGGTCCGCGTCGTCGACGCATCCGGCCAGATCCTGCTGGAACACGCCGTCGAGGCGGGCGACATCTGGCGCATGTGTCAGACGCGTGACCTGCCTATTCGCGACTGGGTCAAGCTCGGCGTAACGCGCGCGCGACAGACCGGCTCTACCGCCGTCTTCTGGCTCGACAAGGACAGAGCGCACGATGCCAACCTAATCGCCAAGGTCGAAAGCTATCTCAACGACCACGACACAGCGGGACTCGACATTCAGATTCTTGCCCCCGTCGACGCCATGCGCCTGAGCCTGCAGCGCGCCAAGGAAGGCAAGGATACGATCTCGGTAACGGGCAACGTGCTGCGCGACTACCTGACGGATTTGTTCCCCATTCTGGAATTGGGCACCAGTGCTAAGATGCTCTCAATCGTGCCCCTGTTGGCCGGCGGTGGGCTCTTTGAAACGGGCGCGGGTGGCTCGGCTCCTAAGCACGTGCAGCAGTTTGTAGAAGAGGGCCATTTGCGCTGGGATTCGCTCGGCGAGTTTCTCGCGCTAGCCGTATCGCTGGAAGATCTCGGCTACAAAACGGAGAACAGCCGCGCCAAGGTCTTGGCCGCTGCGCTCGATCGGGCAACCAGCACCTTCTTAATCGAGCGCAAATCGCCCTCGCGCAGGGTAAACGAACTCGATAACCGCGGCAGCCATTTCTATCTGGCGCTCTACTGGGCGCAGGCGCTGGCCGAGCAGAGCGAAGACCCGTCTCTTCAGGCCCAGTTTGCTCCGCTCGCCGAAGCGATGTCCGCTAGCGAACACGCTATTATTGACGAACTCAATGCGGCTCAGGGCGCCCCCGTCGATATCGGCGGTTATTACCACCCCGACGAGGACAAAACGGCAGCGGCCATGCGTCCGAGTGCGACGTTTAACGCCCTGCTACAGGGCAGCTAGTCTGCTCCCACAAATACTCACGCGCGAAGCCGGTCGATTCTCCAGACTCGACCGGCTTCCTTTTGCCCTGAACAGAGGCAAACTCCATGGAAATAATCTGCCCACTAGCGGCCGCGCCACACGCTCTGTTCTCCACCGGTGCAGATGGAGATCCTATCGTTATACTGGCCGACGGTATAGCGCGCCTGCACGACGGCCAGCTTTGCTATCTTACCCGCGCCAATCCGGCGGGAGCGACTCTCGGCCCGGATGGACGCGTCTACTGGACAGAGGCCGGACGCGTGCGCGCAATCGATCCGTTCGAAAGCGCTCCAATAGACGACCTCGCACCGCTCTTTGCCGGCACTGTGCAGGGCCAACAGCAGATAGCCTGCATGCCAGACGGGGACCTATGGGTAGAGGGCTGCACGACACGACGACGGCTCGACGGCCAGTTTGCTGCCAATCCTCTCCACTACGAACCCCACGCACCGGCTCCCTGTGCGCTCGACGTTTACGGCAACTTCTGGAGCCTAACCAACGGCCATGTCCTCGTGCTGCCGGCCAATGCATCGAGCACGTGGCAGAGCGCTTGGACTTCCGCCGAACCGCAGGACGCGCTCTTTGCCGACAGTATGGGCTATATCTGGTTAATCGGTCCGGAAACGTGGCGGCGATTCTGTCCGCGCGAAATGCACCGGGGATGGCAGGTCGTCGCATCGCCGCGCCCGCAGTGGGCCGTTACGGCCATAGGGCGATCGCCGAATGATTTGCTCCTAGTCGCGTTGGACAACGGCGAGCTACTCGAGATCGATACCGCCGCAGACGACTCCGTGCACGCGCGCCCACTAGCCGAACTTCCGGCTGCCGCCCGATGCGTCTATAGCGATGCACACGGCGCACTGTGGGCAGCTACCGAAGACGCACTGTATCGCCAAAATCCAGCGCCCGATGCGTGGCAGCAGCGCTGGCACCAACGCCCGGGACGACTGCCGGGCGGCGGCAATCACGACATCTTCTCCGCGCCCTGCCGAGGCCAGCTCTACGTGGCCGGTGGCTGGGCCGGCGAGTGGGGCCTGCCACCGCGCGCCCACGTCCTCGACGAGCTATTTGCCTGGGATGGCAGCTACTGGCAGGTAGTCAGCCGCATGGCCGAACCGCGCCGCTACTGCGGCATTGCCGAGCTGGAAGGGCGCGTGTGGGTCGTCGGCGGAGAAACGCGCCATCCACACTGGGACGGCGAGGGCCAGGTGCTCCACACCGTGCTGATATACGACCCACCCAGCCGTTCCTGGCAGCCCGGTCCCAAGCTCAACCATGCGCGCACCGATCCCTTTGTCGTCCACTGCAACGGGCGCATTTACGCCATCGGCGGCGCGGCACACAACAGCGGCCCCAAGCTGGATTCCGTAGAGAGCATTGGTGCCGGAGAGACAACCTGGCGCCTTGAAACGCCCCTGCCCGAACCCACGCGCCAAGGCCACGGATGCGACCTGGACGGCACCGTCTACTGCGCTAGTATCGACGGCTTCTACGCCTACGACGTAGAGGCCGGCCGCTGGGACGACGCCCTGCCCCAGCCTGGCCCCATCGGCCAAGGTCCCCTACTAGCGGCTTGGCAGGGCGAAGTCTGGCTTATCGGCGGATTTGGCGACGGCGGCATTCGCATCTATAACCCGCAGACGCGCAGCTGGTGCACGGGCCCCAACTTGCCCACCGAGCAGGCCTGGGGTGCTGCCAGCGTGCTGAATGGCCAGCTCGTCCTCACCGGCGGCGCACATACCATACCGCTCCGCGATAACGTCGTATTTGACGATCGCACCTACGTGCTGCGCGCCGATTCATCACCTACCGAATAGAACGCGAATACGCACTGGGCGCAGAACGGCCTTCTCACTATATTCGGTGCCCAATGCGGCGACGGAGGAGAATCATGTCTATCGTTTCAAGCGCGAGCATAACGCACTACCGCGAAGAGGGCTATTGTCTGATTCCCAACCTCATACCGCCAGCGCTCATAGAGGCAGCCCGGCAACGCGCGTTGGATATCGGCCAACACCTAGCGGCGTGGCCCAGCGGACATTTTCAAGTCCTAGATCCCGAGCGCTACCGCTCCCAAAGCGATACACCGCTGCCGGCTGGCATACAGCAACCGGCCTCACAGGAGGCCGTTTTTGCCGAGGTTGCCGACCACGCCAATCTAGCCGATGCAATGGCCGCCATATTAGGGGGACCCGTCGAGCGCTTTACCGATCAAATCGGTATTAAGCACGGTGAGTTGAGCGAAGCGCAGGGCGGTCGCAGCTACTACCATCAGGATTCGTATTATTGGAAAATTGCGCCCGAGCTGGGCTGCAATTGCTGGATACCGCTCACCTCTGTAGGCGTCGACGCCAGTGCGCTGGCAATCGTGCCCAAGAGCCATCGAGGCTGGCAATTGATCGAGCACGAATCCTACTATGACGATCCGCCGTGGGGCCACGTGAACAGCGGCTCGTTCACCCCGTTCAAACGCCACCGCATTCCCGACAGCCATGTTGATTTTACGCGCGAGCAACTCATCGAAATGCGTCCAGGCGATGGGCTGTTCTTTAGCAATTACACGTGGCATCGCTCCGAGCCCAACGGCAGCGGTCAGACGCATATGTATTACGCCATTGCCTATCAACGGCACAACGAAGGCAGCACAGCATGAAGATAGATCGCATTGAGTGGTGGGAAGTCGACCAGTTCGTACATCAAGAAATGGTCAACAGTCCCGAGTATGCCCAGGTGCACGAACAGTGGGATCTGGTGCCCAAGTGTATTATCCGCCTGCACACAGACGACGGACATTATGGGGTAGGCGAATCGCCGCGGGGCACCGCACTAAACGAGCTCGAATCAGCCTGCCGGGGCCTGCTCGGCCTCGATCCACTCAGCCTGAATCTGCGCCGCATACCGCTGCAGAGCGGGGGCAATGTCTATCGCTGCATAGAGACGGCGGTCTTTGATTTAGTCGGTCGCGTGCGCTCCATGCGCGTGGGCGAATTGCTCGGCGGCTACTGTCGTGACCAAGTCGTTAGCTCCTACTGGGCCGGCTTGCAGAGCCCCGAATATGCTCCGGCGGCGGCCGCAGGCGCGCGCGATGGCGGCTACTCCTGCCTAAAGATCAAAGTCATGCACGGCATGGATGTCGTCGATCGCCTGCAGCGCATGCTCGACGTGGCGCCCGAGTTGCGTTTTATCGTTGACGCTATGCAGCGCTACGACAGCTACGAGGAGATGTGCATGCTGGCGCAGCGCTGTGCCGAGCTCAACGTGCTGTGCATAGAGGATCCACTGCCCAAAAACCAGCTCGACTCATACAAGACATTGCGCGAGGAAACGGGCGTGAAGATCGCCCTGCACCTGGGGTCGACACGCGCGATCATCGAAGCCCTAGAAGCCGACGCAGCGGATATATTCAACTGCTCACCTAGCTCCATGGTTGAATTCGTGCGCATGGCCGACGTAGCGGCTACAGCCGACAAACCGTGCTGGCACGGCTCGGGCGTCGATTTAGGTATTCTCGACTTGGCCTATATCCACGCCACAGCGGTCGCCGACGCAGCCACCGTGCCACACGATATCCTATCGACGCCGCTGCACGTGGACGATTTTGTGGTAGATATGCCCAAGCGCAGCGGGGAACGCATCGCCGTTCCAACGGAACCGGGCCTCGGTGGCGAGCTCGATATGGACGCCGTTCAACGCTACGTGCGCACACAGGGCGAGTGGCGCATATAGAAAACGGGGTGGAACACGCTGTGTTCCACCCCGCCAATCCCATTTACAGAAACAATCTACATCAACTGCTAGCGCGCTTTGCCGCCGCCTTAGCCATACCGCGCACAAAGCGACTCGACATGCGTTTAATACTCGGAGCAAGTATCGCGGTCAGTCCAATCGCCCTCTCCAAACTCATGTTCATGTGTTCCAACGCTTGGCTGGGAACAAAATACTCGGTCAGCTGCTTTCGATCTTCTGGCGTTAGCTTGACGACCGGACTCATGGCGCCAGCCAATCCCTCGACCAGCACGGCGTGGGGAAAAACTGCTTCCTGAGGAAACGTGTCAACAGCTCCGGCAATAAAGTCAGACGCGGCCGTCAAACAAGCGTAATGGTCGCCCTGTTCAGGCTGGTGATGCGCCTTGATCGAACGGATGAGCGACGCGTCCAAACGCCAGTTGCTCGCTAGGATCGCGCCCGCCGAAGCGTGGCTCGCCTCGACTTCCATCTCGGCTTCCACCGCGTGGAATGAAACCTGAAAATTACGCGTCGCCATTATATTGAGCGCCTTTTCAAACTGCCTAGGCAGGCTGCTAGCGACAGCCAAGTGACCGATGTCGTGCATCAGTCCCGCAAAAAAGGGAATCTCTCCATCGCCTAGTTCAAAACGGCCGGTGAGGTTGAACTGTTTAAGCAGGGCGACGACCTGTCCCTCGGGGCGCCACTCATCCAAAAAATGCTGCTGGTATTCGCTCAGCTTACTGCCGTCAAAGGGCATAGTCAGCATGCGCGCAACAATGCCGGATGCGACGCTATGCCGCCAAAATCCCGCCAATAGCTGTGCGTCTTCAAACGCGTTTTCAGCCACATTATAGAGCGCTACCGCAGCCGCTAAATCGCGCACTTCTGGCTTGCCTAACAGGCCGACGGCGCGGGTGGCATCCTCCACTGGATTCCGCGTGTTAGTGGTAGCCGCGCGCGCGCGATCGACAACCATATCCTCGCAGCGCGCGTCCATTTCTACCATTTCCGTCCATATCGCCAAATTTTCGGACGGATCGCGCATCAGTTTCTGCAGGCGATTAAAAAACAGCGGCAGGCGCGGCAAATTCTCGTTCGATCCCATGGCGTCTTCTACCGAAGAAGCCCCATGGGGTGACGCATTGTCTGCTTCCTCCTCGCTGTCCAAGCTCCACTCGTCTACCGCATCGGCAGGATCGGCAGCTGTTCCAGCAACTTGGACCAGTTCCTCTGCAGCAGACCTAGTGGCGATCATCGGTATATGCTCTACAAACACTTCTGTCAGCATATCTTCATTCACAAGCTTTTTCTCCAACAAAGCGATGCCCATCTTTTTCATGGCCGCACGCTGAGTTATGGAAAACTCGAACATGCTATTAACGAAAAGGAGCACCCTATAGGAAGCCGTGTGATTGATCAGCGCTAAGCGGGCCAGCGTTGCGCCTCCACCTTCTATGTCGTCTTCAATAGCAATCAGCTGTATTACATCGCGCGCGCGACGCACAACCTTCATGACGTCCTGCGCACTATCCTCGACCAAATAGGCCATTTGGCCACCGGCGTGTTCCTTGTTGATCTTGTGAAACACGTCTAGCTTGAGGCGCAACAAATCCGCGTTGCCCTGATGCTCAGGTGCGCTTAGCACGGTCAGATCAGTGCTCTGCTCTACAAAAATGACAAAAGGCAGCACGGCGCCCATACTCGCCTCTAGGGAACTCGAACCCAGCAGTATTTTTTCTAGTGCCTGGGTATGCTGCTCGGATTTCTTTTGTGCATGCGACTCCATTACCTTCGTGATTTTAGCCTGCAGTTGGGGCGGGTTAAACGGCTTGGATATGTAATTGTTCGCCCCTGCTTTCATCGCGGCAATGACATCGTCCTTTTCCGTGCGCGATGTCGCCATAATCACCGGCAGACTTTCCGTTGCTGCGTGCGAACGCACCTGCTCTAACAGCTCTAACCCCGACATATTGGGCATATTCCAATCAGAAATCAGCAGGTCGAACCCACCGCCGCGCAGCAGTTCCCAAGCTTCGGCTCCATCTTCAGCTTCGTGCACATTATCGTAGCCCAAACCTCGCAACATAGTGCGCAACACTTTGCGCATAGAGGTCGAGTCTTCAACGATCATTAATTTCATGAGGTGTATTGTTCTCAGAGAGACGCGGTTTGCTACAGCTGAATTTTCAATATCGAATGGGCAAAATAGACAAGGGCGCACAAAATGACAATATGGAGGAAAGAAATTGAGCGTATGCGCCAACAGTCAAGCGAGTCGAAAATATATAATAAATGTAGGTTTTAGGTAAGTAGATCTTCAGGAGGAGCGTAGTACCCAAAGCGCTGAATCCAGCCCAGATCACCTACATTCATCCCTGGACGTGCTTTTTGGAATAGAGGCTCCAGCACTTTAGGGGTGCAAAACCGCTTCTCAATAAAAAAAATACCAGCCCCGGATATTTCTTTCCGCTCGCGGTCGGTAAACTGCAGCACGGATTCGACGAGCAGACCAACGGGAACCGATGATCTTTCTCTGCGAAGGCGTTGAGCCAGCGTTATACCCCCGCCGGCGCGTTCGTGTGCAATGACAACGAGTTGAACATCTGCGCCATGAATTCCCACAATCTCGATCACATCCTTGGCTTCCTCCGCTAATACAAAGCGGAGCAACCCACCGTCTCGCTGCGTGCTCGCCTTTTCAAGCGCCTGCAGTTTGGTCTGCAGAAGAGAGACAACGGGCTTGTTCAGCGGACGGCCCAATATAGCGGGGTCAATGCTCTTTTCGACAAATAAAACGAACGGAAAGTTTGCTTCATATAGCGCAGAACGAGCGGATCTTTCGAGCATAGATTTTAGAGAGTAGGACGCCCGTTTTGCGATACCCTCTGCTCTGATTGTAATGAGCTTTTCGACTTTGCCACCAAGCTCATTCAAGGAGAAGGGCTTGGTAATATAGCCGTTAGCACCCGCTCTAATCGATTCAACTACGTCTTGTTGACGGCTCCGCACCGTCGACATAAGAATGGACACGTCAGCCATTTGGGGATTGCCACGCACCAGATTAATCAGTTCCAAACCCGATATCTCGGGCATATTCCAATCGCAGATCAACAGATCAAAACGGGTCTCCTGCAGCTGCTCCCAAGCGTGTTGGCCATCGACCGCTTCGTGCACATCGCTATAGGACAGAGCAAACAGCATATTCTTGAGGATCTGACGCATAGACCTTGAATCTTCCGCAATCAGAACCTTCAAAGGGGCCAATACGGCAGCAATTTTGGCTTCGAGCTGCGAGCGACTAAACGGTTTTGATATGAAGTTGTTGGCACCCGCCTGTATGGCAGCAACCATGTCGTCCCGCGTTGAACGCGCAGTTGACATCAATATGGGTAGGTTCGCCGTGTTCGCATCGGCGCGCACCTTTTCGACTAGCTCGGGTCCCGACATACCGGGCATATCCCAGTCTGTTATCATCAGGTCAATATCCCCAACCTGCAGTCGTTCCCAGGCTTCTGTGCCGTTTTCCGCTTCACTCACACTCGAGTATCCGAGTCCCAGCAGCATCTTTAACAGAACTTTTCGCGTTGAGGCGGAATCATCTACAACGAGTACGTCCACGGCCTTCTCCTCTGTAAGAGAACGCAGCTGTTAGATCCTGTACTGACACCCGTTTGAATAAGCAGTGCTACAAATGTTACAATTTCTACACACTATAATGGTCAAAGTGCCACTGCGCAATACCTGTATGTACCGCCCCACAGAGATTGTCTATCGGGTAATCAACGACGATCTTAAAAAGATGGACTCCATGGATCTGCGACAAATAGGCTGGGTGCGCTCCCAGTGGAAGCGCTTTCGCAGCACGCTCTGCGTTTGCACCGGTATCGCCTGGGTCATCTGCTGTGCGGGCATTGTCCTGGTAGACCGCGAAAACCTGCCGATTCTGCTAGGGCTGGCTTTTATGCTCGCTGTGGTTACCGGACTCTCCATTTACCTGCTTTGGACCGTTCGCCGTCAGCTACAAGCACTCGACAAACAGGCGATCAAACGGCGGGCAGACGGCGGGGTTTAAGACAGGTCCAAACCATCCCTAATTCTTGCTGAATGCGTTATTTATACGTATTTTACGCGAGTTGTAACCTGCGAAAAATAAACCACTTCTAACGCGAAATCACCGTTTAACTTCACCTGTATGGACCCGGCTCACTCCCTCGACGCCTTAGCGCGCCAGACGGCGCAGACGCCCAGCTTTAACGCCGTAGTTTCGCGACTGCGCAGCGGGGACAGCGAAGTGCTATTGGGCGGCCTGCCCAACGCATTGGCCGCCTTCCTGCTGACCCACCTCCAGCGCACGTTTGAGCGCACCGTGCTGGTAGTTGCTGCCGATGAAGACCGCGCCGAACAGTGGCGCGATGATTTGCAGGCCATCGCCGGCGACGAAGTGGTCCGCTACTTTCCCGCCTGGGATGCCGACCTCTACGAAAAACGCAGCCCCGATGTTGAAATCACCGGTCTGCGCATCGAGTCCGCCATGCGCCTGCAGCGCCAGCAGGCTTCTATCGTCGTTGTACCGGCCAAAGCCCTACTCACTCCGCTAATACCCCCAGACGCCATGGAACTGGCGTCGCTGCACCTAAAAAAAGGCGAGGAAAAATCGCCCGACGAGCTAACGTCTCATCTGATCGACTGCGGTTTTGAGCGCGTCGCCACCGTGGACGGGCTCGGCCAGTTCAGCATGCGCGGCGGCATTCTCGACGTCTATCCCTTCGGCAGCGAGCATCCCTTTCGCATCGAATTTTTCGGCGACGAGATCGAATCTATTCGCCTATTTGACGTGGGCACGCAGCGCTCGCACGGCCACTGCGACGAAGCCTATATACCGCCGGCGCGCGAGGTCGTGCTCTGCTCGCCCTTCTACGAGGACTACGTCCAGCGAATCGCCGCGGCCAAAGAGTATGAAGACGCCCTCGAACCGCTGCGCGACCAATTTGAGCTGGGCGGTTCCCTCGAGGGCGTAGAGAGCTATATGGGCCTGCTCTACGAGCGCGATCACGGCCTGTTCGAATATCTCGACAATCCGCTCGTCTTCTGCGAAGAGGAAGACGAGGTCTACGCCGAAGTCGACAAGGCTATCGCTCGACCACGCGGCGAGTACGAGCGGTTAGCGGCGCGCGAGGCCCTCGTTCCGGTCGGTGACCTGCTGCGCGACGCCGACTGGCTGCGCGAACGCCTAGCCCACTGCACTCGATTGATACCGGCTCCGCTCGGACGTGGGGACGAGGCGGTGCAGTTCAATGCCAGCGAAGCCAGAACATACGAGGGCGAAATCTCCCTGTTGCACCGAGAGATGGACCGTTTGAGCGGTGAAGATTTCGCCATTCACATGCGCTGCGAGACGCAGGGGCAGGACAGCCGCCTGCGCGAGATCTTTGCCGATTGGCCAGAAATTCAATTTGGGCTCGGCACGCTGCACAAGGGATTCACCTTTCCCGAAGCACGCCTCGTCCTGCTCAACGACCACGAGCTGTTCAGCCGTCAAAAGCGGCGCTTCCGCTACAGAAAGTTCCGCACCGCCACGCCGTTAACCAACCACGCCGCACTGCAGCGCGGCGATTTTGTCGTGCACGTAGACCACGGCATTGGCCGCTATGCCGGCATCAAGCGTCTGTCGATAGGCGGCCGCGACCACGACTGTTTGACGGTTGCCTATCAGGGGGAAGACCGGCTATTCGTGCCGGTCGAACAGCTCGATCGGCTGCGCAAGTATTCTAGCGCCGAAGGCGATGTGCCCCTGCTCAGTCGACTCGGTGGAACGGCCTGGGAGAAGCTCAAAGAGCGCACGCGCGAAGAAATCTTTAAGATGGCCAGCGAACTGGTTCAGCTCTACGCCGAACGCAAGGCGCTACCCGGTTTTCGCTTTAGCGCCGACGGTCCCATTCAGCAGCAGCTAGAAGCATCTTTTCCCTTTCAAGAAACGACAGATCAGCTGCGCACGATGGAAGAAGTGCGCACCGATATGGAATCTCCGCACCCCATGGATCGCCTGGTCTGCGGAGACGTCGGCTACGGCAAAACCGAGGTGGCCGTCCGCGCCGCCTTTAAAGCGGTTTGCGATCAGAAACAGGTCGCGGTACTAGTGCCGACAACGATTCTCGCCGAACAGCACTACCAGACGTTTTCCGAACGCATGGCGCACAGCCCCGTACGCGTTGAAGCCCTGTCGCGCTTCCGCACGCCCAAGGAACAAAAAGCGGTGATCGAAGACGTCAAAAATGGCAAAGTTGATATTCTCATCGGCACGCATCGCATCCTTTCCAAGGACGTAAAATTCCGCGACCTCGGCCTGCTAATCGTCGACGAAGAACAGCGCTTTGGCGTGCGCCACAAGGAAAAGCTCAAACAGCTCAAGCGGCTGGTCGACGTGCTGACGCTGACGGCCACGCCCATTCCGCGCACGCTGCACATGTCGCTGATGGGCTCGCGCGACATGTCCATTATCAATACGCCGCCACAGGACCGCCTGCCCATACACACCGAGATTATCCCCTTTGACGAAGGGCGCATATCCGAAGCCATTCACCGCGAAGTCGAGCGCGGCGGCCAAGTCTACTTCGTGCACAATCGCATACAGCCGCTGTACCGCCTAGCCGAGTATCTGCAGGGCCTACTACCGCACGTGCGCTTCGCCATTGCCCACGGCCAGATGGCACCGCGTCAGCTCGAAAAGATCATGATGGATTTTTTAGATAAAAAGTACGACTGTCTTATCTCAACCATGATCATCGAGTCCGGTATTGATATCCCGTCGGTCAATACTATCCTAGTCAACCGCGCCGATACCATTGGCCTCAGCCAGCTCTACCAGATTCGCGGCCGCGTCGGGCGTTCCAACGAGCGTGCCTACGCCTATCTACTGGTGCCCAAAGGCAAGAAGCTGCCCAAGAAAAGCCGCATGCGACTGCGGGCGATCGAGGAATTTTCCGACCTCGGGTCGGGTTTTAATATCGCCATGCGCGACATGGAAATTCGCGGCGCGGGCAACCTCGTCGGAGCACAGCAGCACGGCTTTATCGCCGCCGTCGGTTTCGATCTATACTGCCGGCTGCTCGACGAGGCCATGCGTGAGCTCAAGGGAGAGAGCTCACCGGACAACCCGGAACCCGATGTCAAAATCGCCGTCAGTGCGTACATTCCCGACGAGTACGTGCCGAATGCCGATCAGAAAATGGAATTCTACCAGCGGCTGGCCGATGCCCCGCGCATTATCGAGTTGCTCGAAATACGCGAAGAGATGGAGGATCGCTTTGGCCGCATGCCCGATCCAGCCAAGTCGCTGATGTGCATCATGGAAGTCAAGATTATGGCCCGACAACTAGGCTTGGAGCGCGTGCAGCTCGAAAAGAGCCGCTTTGTCATGGCCTTTCCACAGGAACGCCAGATCACCCCGGGCGATATCCAGACCTTCGTCGAGAAATGCTCCGAGCCGCTCGACTTCGACTTGGGTGAGCGCCTGCAGATCATACTTCAGGTGCAGGGACGCGACGAAATAGAGCGTCTGGAAAAGGCGCGCGATGCCCTGCAGGAGATGGTCTGACATGCGCGCGTTCGTAGCACTTATTTTTCTCCTGAGCGCCTGTAGTTCGTCTGGGCCACAGGAAGAGGTCGTCGCGCACGTGGGCGATACATTCCTCGAGGCCAGTGCCCTGGCGGCGCTGTTACCCTACGACGCCGACGAGGAAGATCGCCAGCGCGCCATCCGCGATTGGATCGGCAGCGAACTCCTCTACCGGGAGGCGCTCGAACGCGGACTGCAGGACAATTTGCGCCTACAGCAGCAGCTAGAGCGCACGCGGCGCAACCTGCTCATCGCCGCCCTACTCGACCAAGAGCTAGGTCGCGAAGAAGTCGGCGTCACAGACTGGGAAATTCAGCAGTATTACGAGGAAAACGACGAGCTATTCCAGCGCGAAGAGCCCGAAATGCGCGCGCGCCACATCCTGCTTGCCAGTCAGCGACAAGCCAACGCGCGCTACAACGACCTGCGGCGCGGAACGGATTTTGCCGAAGTAGCGCAAAACTATTCAGAAGATGCTGACACCCGGCGCAGCGGTGGGGATTTAGGCGTGATATCGCGCCGAGATGATCCTGCCCTGTGGAATGCGTGCGAAGACCTCGAACTGAATGTGCTATCGCAGCCTATACGCACCGAATACGGGTATCATTTGATAGAAGTGCTCGAGCGCTACGACACCGAGAGCATAAAGCCGCTGGAACAAGTCAGAGAGCAAATCGTCGAAACGCTTGTCTGGCAGCAGCACAACCAGCGCATGAATCAGCTGATAGAAACACTAAAAGAACGCGAGGATTGGGGCCTTGTTGCCCAGTGAAACTATGCAAAAACTCTTCCATACTCTAGCCCTGAGTGCCGCGATGCTGTGGTCGGCTCCGCAGAGCACATCGGCCGCCGAGCTCATCGATCGCATTGTCGCTTCGGTAGACAACTACGTCATCCTGTGGTCGGAGCTCAATTATCGACTCAGCTTCGAAATGGATGCGCGCAATCTTACGGTCTACTCGCCACCCGATTCGATTGAAGCCCTGCGCTTAGAAGTACTCGAAGACATGGTCGACGAGCAGGTCCTCATTCTCAAAGCGCAGCGGGACAGTATTCAGGTCGATCCGACGGAAATAGAAGAGATGCTGGGACAGCAGTTCCGCATGGCGCGCAGCAATATGAGCGACAGCGAATTTGAAGAAATGTTAGAGCGCGTCGGCCTTACTGAGCGCCAATTAAAACAGCGCTACCGCAAGGAAATACGACATCGTCTACTCTATCGTCAGATGCGCAGCATCGTCTCTTTTCGCCAGCATATTACCCACCGCGAGGTCGAGGCCTTTCGCCAGACGCTGGGCGACACACTGCCGATGCAGATATCGCTGAGCCACATTCGCGCCAAAATTCGTCCCAGCGAAGACGTACTAGGGGAAAAGCTGGCACGCGCCGAAGCGATAGAAGCGCGCCTGCAGGCAGGCGAGGATTTTGCCGCGCTCGCACGCGAGGTTTCGGAGGATCCCGGCTCGGCGTTTAACGGGGGCGATTTAGGATGCTTTGGCGCCGGCACGCTGGTCCCCGAGTTCGAAGAGGTTGCCTTTGAGCTGAAACAGGGCGAACGCAGCGGACCTGTGCTATCGCCCTATGGCTACCACCTGATCCAGCTCAACGAAAAGCGCGAAGACGCAATTTGCGCTAGCCATATTCTCGTGCTAGCCAAAACGGTTGAAGGCGACAAGCAGCGCGCCGAGGAGCGCCTGCGCGACCTGCGCCGCCGCGTAGGGGACGGGGAGGATTTTGCCGCACTGGCGCGCGCTCACTCCGACGATCCGAACTCGGCCATGCAAGGCGGTCTGTGGGGCACCTTTCCCCGCGATCAGATTCCCGCCTTTCTCAAGCCGTATATAGATGGACTTAAGCTAGGCGAAGTGAGCGAACCCTTTTTCTTACAGGGCGAGGGCTTTCTCTTCCGCATCAACGATGACCAAGCTACGCTCGAAAGCCTGATACGCGAGGCGCGCACCGAGCGCGCGATGCGCGATTTAATCCGCGACTATCGCCAGCAAATACACATTGAAACGCGATTGGACGGCGACTTTCTCCGCGAACCAGACGATGACGCGACTGGATTTATACCTCAAACACACGGGCTTAATTAAGCAGCGCAGCGAAGCCAAACGCGCCTGCGATGACGGCCGTATCGTCATTGTAAGTCCGACGGGCGAAAAGACGGCCAAAGCGAGCCAAGCCGTCCACGTGGGCGAGCACGTGCGCATTGAAACGGCAACGCGACGAATTGAAGTCGAGGTTTTGGGGCTGCCGACGCGCGCGCCAGCCCGAAGCGAGCGCCAGCGCTTTTATCGCGTACTGAGCGAAGAGCAAATCGACCCCTTTGCCGACCTCAGCTTTTAAGAGAGGCTGCCGATATGGATGACGATGAAGTGCGCCAGCTGCCCTATCAAGGGCTAGCGCCAATCTATGACTACGTCATGCGACACGTCGACTACGACGAATGGGGCGCCTTTATTCGCGACGTTCTACAGCGCCATGCGCCCAGCGCTCAGCGCCTGATAGACCTGGCCTGTGGCACGGGCAATGTCAGCGCAGAGTTGGTGCATCTGGGATATGCCGTTACCGGCGCAGATGCTTCCGAGTCCATGGTGCGCATCGCACAAGAAAAAGCGGCACTACGCGGCGACGACGGCGAGTTTGTCCAGCGCGACCTGCGCGATTTGTCAGGACTCGGTCCGTTCGACAGCGCCGTGTGCATGTACGATAGTTTCAACTACCTGTTAGAACTAGGAGACATCGACGAGGCGCTATCTCAGGTGTGCTCAATCGTCCTGCCCGGCGGCCTTTTCATATTCGACGTGTGCACCGAGCGCAACTCGCTGACTTATTTTAGCGATATGCGCGACGTCGAGCGCGGACCGGGCTTTTCCTATCAGCGCCACAGCTATTACAACGCCGAACAGCGGCTACAGCACAACGATTTCGAGATTCGCTTTGAGGGCGACGACTCGGTCTACAGCGAATCGCACGTGCAGCGCATTTACCGTCTGGCCGATATAGAACAGCGCATAGAAGCCAGTGCCTTTGAACTCGTCGACGTGCTGGCAGAATTTTCTTTTGACGCAGGTTCGGAACATTCGGATCGCGTACACTACGTCCTGCGTGCACCGAGCGCAACGACCTAACCGGAGATCCCTTTGGACGTCGATTTTACAGAAGCAATCCACTTTGTCGAACAGGGACAGCGCTTTCTGCTGACGACACATGTCAACAGCGATGCCGACGGCATCGGTGCAAGCATGGCGATGCAGCAACTGCTGCAGCGCATAGGCAAGGAGGCCGACATTGGCCTGCCGGATCCACCGGCCGACCAGTGCTCCTTTCTCGACGGTTGGGACCGCGTGCGGCATATCGACGAACTCGCCGCGAACGAGTATACGCACGCTATTGTTTTAGACTGCCCCAACCTAGAGCGCATAGGGTCGGTAGCCGCGCACATCACCAACCTGCCGACGCTTACACTCGACCATCACAAGAGCAGCCAGCCAATTGGTCAGCCTAGCGTGGTTACGACCGAGGTCAGCTCGACCTGTGAACTGGTCTACCACTTTGCCCAAGCGGCAAACTGGTCACTCGACGAATCGATCGCAGCAGCCCTCTATACGGGCATCCTATTTGATACGGGTAGCTTTCGCTTTTCGCTGACGACACCTGCTACGTTCGAAGTCGCCGCCCAGCTGGTGCGCTTTAATATTCGCCTTGATCTATTGTCCGACCAGCTCTTTAGCAACAGGAGCTATGCCTACGTCAAACAGCTCGGAATGGCAATCGATTCGCTGACGCTACACTGCAACGAGCGCGTGGCCGTCCTCTATCTCGACGAGGAAGCAATGCGCGGAGGAGATCCCGACGGGGCTGTAAACTACGGCCTGATGATTAAAGGAGTCGAGGTCGCCGTATTGCTTAAGGAATACGAAAAGGGAGCCTACCGAGTCAGTCTGCGCTCACAGGAGGGTATTGACGTGAACATCGTTGCCAACGCGTTTTCCGGTGGCGGGCACGTGCGCGCAGCGGGCTGTCGCATGCAGGGCAGACTCGAAGAGGTAACGCAACTACTACTGGCCGAAATAAAGCGCCATTTATCCTAGGAGTTCGCTCTTTTGCACTTAGTCACGCTGAAAGATTGGTCAGCTGAGGACGTTCAGCAAACCGTAGAACGCGGCATTGATATCAAGCGTAATCCGCGCCATTACAGCGCTGCGCTCAGCGGCAAGACGCTGGCCCTGCTCTTCCAGAAAACCTCCACGCGCACGCGCTGTGCCGGCGAAATTGGCATGACGCAGCTGGGCGGACACGCGCTCTATCTCGACTGGCGCAACACGAATTTCGGTCTGGCTGATCTGGGCGACGAAGTGCGCGTGCTCAGCAGCTATGCCGACTTTATCGTAGCGCGGCTCATGCAGCACGACGACGTGCTGCGCGCAGCCGAAGCGTCCGCAGCGCCCATTATGAACGGCTGCTGCAACCGCTACCACCCGCTGCAGGGACTGACCGATTTAATGACGGTCTACGAAGCACTCGGACGCCTGGAAGGCATTCGCCTAACCTACGTCGGCGTGCTCAATAATGTCGCCAACTCACTCATAGCGGCTGGCCTCAAAACGGGCATGCACATCACCTGCATGTGTCCGGAAGTCAATCCAGCAGCGCGCGACGAAGCACTCTACGAAGAGGCTCGTGCCGCGGGTCTGTACGAGTACGGCGAGGACGCCGCTCAACTGCGCAGCGTGTTGGAGCAGTCCGACGTCGTCTATACAGATACTTGGATCGATATGGAATTTTTCACCGATCCCGCCTTTGCCGAGGAAAAAGAGCGGCGCATCGCGCTGTTTCAGCCGTTTCAAATCAACGCAGAGTTAGTGCGCGACTTGGATCTAAAAATCCTGCACTGCCTACCCGCCCACCACGGATACGAAATTACCGGCGAGATGCTGCACGATCCGCGATCGCTCATTTTCACGCAGGCTGAAAATCGCCTGCATAGCCAAAAGGCCGTGCTCTTACAGCTGGCCAACGCCCCCCATTAACCATGGCGCGCTCGACGCTACTCTGCGCATTCATTGCACTCGGCCTAGCGTGGACGGGAACCGTTGGTGCGCAGGATGAACCCACGCCCGCAGAATCAGCAGAGGGCGGGGAGAACCAGGCAACTGAGGGGATAGAGGAAAACGTCGGGCTCCGCTTTGAACCCTCGCCCTACCGCATCCAGCACGTACATCTGCCCCCCGGCGTGCGCGGCCCCCAAGCCGGCGTGAGTCGCGGTCGCTATATCGTCAATTTCGGCACGCGCGACGGCGTGCAGCCCGGCAGTATTTTCAAGGTGCTGTACAAAGGTGAGCTGATGGGGCTGCTGAAGACGACGCGCGCCTGGCGCGATACCACCGAACTAACGCTGGTCCGGCTAGTGAACAAGAGCGATATAGAATCGCCCTACCCGCTCAATCCAGGCTACTATCTGGAGCCGCAGCTAGTGCTGCTGGAGACCATCCAATTCGAAGCGGGCGAACCCGTCATCGATCCCGATATGTACGAACGCCTGCGCTATGCGGCGCGCTTTGTGCGTTCTTTCCCGCAGTGCCCCCTCGTCATCGAAGGACATACCGACTCCAACGGCAAGGCCAGCGATAATATGCGGCTGTCCCAGCAGCGCGCCGAAGGAGTTCGCCTTTTCCTCAACGAGGTATTCAGAATTCCCAACGATCAGCTGCACGCCATCGGCTACGGCGAGAGTCGGCCCACCGCCAGCAACTCAACCGCCGATGGACGCTACAAGAATCGGCGCGTCGACATCGTGCTGATGGATAAGCTACCCAACAAAACACCAGCGAACGGCGCCAAGTAGCGGACCTACTCGGGCCGCTGGTAGACACCGCTGCGACCGCCGCGCTTTTCCATCAAACGCAGTTCGGAAATCACCATGCCGCGATCGACGCCTTTGCACATGTCGTAAATCGTCAGCAGCGCTACGCTGGCCGCGGTCAGCGCTTCCATTTCGACGCCCGTCCGGTCGTCTATGCGCGCCTCTGCTTCCACTTCGACTCGATCTTGGCCAACGGTAAACTCAATGTCAATCGCCGTGATGTTGAGCGGATGACATAGCGGTATGAGCTCGCCCGTTCGCTTGGCCGCCATGATGCCGGCCAGGCGCGCGGCTTCCAGCACGTTGCCCTTGGCCACGCGATGCTGCCCAATCAGAGCCGCCGTGCTCGGCTGCATGCGAATTTCGCCGCAGACTCGAGCTAGTCGCGCCGTCTTTTCCTTACCACCTACGTCGACCATCTTGAGCTGCCCCTCTTCGTTGAGGTGCGTCAGCTTTTTCTCTTCCATAATCTATCCCACTAACTCGTCGTGTTATGCCGGGTCGTTTGCTACAAATCGACAACGTCTTCTATGAGTAGCTCGGTCTGCCAAATCGCTCGTATCGCCGCTAGAATCGCCTCTTCAACGACCGCGCGCTCTACGTGGCGCCCCAGCACGCGCTCCAACGAAGTAACTTGGTCTCCGTTCAGACCGCAGGGCCGCATCGCGCGAAAGAAATCCATATCCGGCGCCATATTGAGAGCAAAGCCATGCGACGTAATCCAGCGGCTGACGTGAATGCCGATCGCCGCGATTTTTTCGCCATTCACCCAGACCCCCGTCAACCCTTCGCGCCGCGTTCCCTCGATGTCCAAAGAGCGCAGCGCAACGATAATGAGCTCTTCCAACTCGCGCAGATAGCGGTGCACGTCGCGCCCCCGCTGGCGCAGATCAATAATCGGATAGCCGACCAACTGACCGGGACCGTGATAGGTGATGCTGCCGCCCCGCTCGATATCAACGACATCGACTGCGCGCACACTGAGCCAATCCGGACGCGGCAGATGCTCCGGATGCGTCGCGCGACCACAGGTATAGGTGGAGGGGTGCTCAAGCAGCGCGAGCGCATCGCCTGCCGTACCGGCATAGCACATTTCGACTCGCTCCCGCTGCCAACGCCGCGCGCACGCATAGGACACCTGAGCAGCTCTATAGACGTGTAAGCGTTCCATACCGTCAAAATAACGACAATAGGCTTGCGTGGGAATAGCGACCTCTATATATTACGTAGTTGAGCGCGACTTTTTGGCACTCAGTCTCCGACGAGTGCTAAAAAAATGTCGACACAACGCTATAATAATCACAAATCCACCTAAAACAAGCTCTTAGGAGGTTTATTACATGCCCGCAAAACAGCTCGAATTCGACATGGCTGCGCGCGATGCGCTGCTTCAGGGCGTCGATAAGCTGGCCAA
>JAYOKQ010000084.1:0-1115 GCA_038119905.1 Gemmatimonadota bacterium
CTCGGCGATAGTAAATAAGTTGTCGAGAACTTCCAGATTATTCGAGACGACGATCTGGGGCGATTTGCCTTCTAACTCTTCATCGCCGTTGGCTGGCGGCGGCTCCCAGCCTTCTACGAGCACGACGGGGCCGGCTATGGCCCCAGCCGAGTCGGCAGCCAGTGAATCGGCGCGGTGCACGCTGGCCTGTAATCCCTGCAAACGCGTTAAATGTCCGCGCATAACCTGCGCCAACTGCGCTCCCTGAGATCCCGCCTTCTCGCGGTTGGTCTCGTCAAAATAATCTCGCGCCAGTTCGATATCTCCCTGCTCTTGCAAAAACAGCAAGCCCGTCCGGTACAACGCCATCGCGGAAGCGGGACTCAGGGGGAAATCATCGCGTACTTTTTCGTATTCAGTGAGCGCGCGCGCAACGTCGCGATTGTCCTGGTAATGGGCACCAATTAGCAGGCGCGTGCGTCCTTCATACGAGCGAAAATCACCGTCCTTGAGCAGCGCTTCGTAGACCGATAGGGCCCCTTCCATATCACCGGAAAGCTGGCGTACACGGCCCCCGTTGAGCCGCGCCCTATATTCTTGATCCAGGTCGGGATCCCCGCGCAATGCTTGTACAAATGCTTCGCCTGCCTCTCCGTAGCGGGTCGAGTCTTCCAGGGCCAAGATCGCCGTACCCAACCGGAGCCAGAGTGCCGCCCGAATATCGGCGTCGGGAAAAGCATCCAACGCAGAGCGGTATTCCTGCGCCGCAGCGATGTAATCTTCTGCGGCAAGGGAGATCTCGCCCAAACGCCAGCCGGCTTGAGCGGCGATTTCGGGATCCGCTTCCTCAAAGAGCGCCCGGTAGAGCTGCTGAGCCTGGTCGTAGACGCGCTGCTCTTCCATACTCAGCGCACGCCAATAGCGCGCTCTATCAAAATATTCACTAGCGGGAAAATTAGTTTCTAAATCGCGGAAAGACTGCACGGCGCGCAGGTACTCGCCGCGCCAAAAAAAAGAGCGGCCCATCAAAAACATCGCGTCGTCAACGAGGTCACTCTCTTTATACTGCTCTAAGACGCGGGATGCCTTGCGCGCGGCCTGATCGTAGAGCTGATCGGCCTTTTGTGGGCGCGGCA
>JAYOKQ010000084.1:1146-18744 GCA_038119905.1 Gemmatimonadota bacterium
TGATAATCTTCGGTCGCGCCCTCCTCCAATTCCCATCCGGCGTGCAGTTTCTCGTGCGTGCGCCGTTCGCGCTCGGCCTGACGAAAATATTTCTGCGCGTTGTAAAACGTATTGAAATAAACGCAACCGGAAGTGCCGATCAGAACGAGCACTATAAGAGGGTAGAGGCGCATGCCGCTCACGAAATGGCGTGATAATCTTGCAGCGCACTCACGCCCAAACCGGATCGCTGCAGCGCGAGTATGCCTTCGGCCGCAGCGCGCGCACCAGCCAGCGTAGTCGTATAGGGCACGTTGTTCATAACCGCAGCACGGCGCACGACAAAGTCATCATACTGGGACGGCTCATCGAGCGGCGTATTAATCACCAGCGCAATATCGCGGTTGCGGATGGCATCCTCGACGTGCGGTCGACCTTCGTGCACCTTGCGTATGACCTCGGCCTGCACGTCGTGCTCGACCAGAAAATTGCGCGTCCCCTGCGTAGCGACAATCGAGAAACCAGCCTCGACGAGGCGCTTAGCCACCGGTACGATAGCGGCCTTATCTCGGTCGGCAACGCTAATAAAAACGCGTCCTTCCGACGGCAAGACGGTATTGGCACCCATCTGCGCCTTGAGGAAGGCCGTGCCAAAATCGCGCCCAATCCCCATGACTTCTCCCGTTGATTTCATTTCCGGTCCGAGCACGCTGTCGGCCCCAGGGAATTTTATGAAGGGCAAGACCGCCTCTTTGACGGAAATGTGTTCGGGAACAATTTCCTCGCGTATTCCCTGGTCGGCTAAGCTCGTTCCCACCATGACTCGGGCCGCCACCTTGGCAAGGGGACGACCGATCGCCTTGCTAACAAAAGGCACCGTGCGCGAAGCGCGCGGATTGACCTCCAACACGTATACCTGATCATCGTGAATAGCATACTGTACATTCATTAATCCCACTACATTCAGCGCGCGCGCCAGTGCATGCGTGTAATCGCGCAGCAGCTGTAAGTTCGCCGGCGTTATACTGTACGGAGGCAATACACAGGCACTGTCACCCGAGTGCACGCCGGCGTGCTCGATATGCTGCATAATCCCGCCAATAACTACATCTGTGCCGTCAGAGACAGCGTCGACATCGAACTCTTCGGCTCCCTCCAAATAGCGGTCGATGAGCACCGGACGCTCGGGCGAAACGTCGATCGCCTCACGCATGTAGTTTTCCAAACTCGCCGCATCATAGACAATGACCATGGCCCGACCACCGAGCACATAAGACGGACGGACCAGCACCGGATAACCAATGCGTTCGGCCACCGCTCGAGCCTCGGGAAAGCTGCTGGCCATACCGTTTTCCGGCTGGCGAATATCGAGTTCCTGCAGCAGGTTACCAAAGCGCTCGCGATCTTCTGCCAGGTCGATACTGGCCGGGGTCGTGCCGATAATAGGCACCCCTTCGCGCTCCAATTCGGCGGCCAGATTAAGCGGCGTCTGCCCACCAAACTGCACGATGACACCGTCGGGCCGCTCTCGTTCCACTATGTGCAGCACGTCTTCTACCGTTAGCGGCTCAAAGTAGAGCTTGTTGGCAGTATCGTAGTCGGTGCTGACGGTCTCGGGGTTGCTGTTAACCATAATGGTCTCATAGCCGTCTTCGCGCAGGGCAAAACAGGCGTGAACGCAGCAATAATCAAACTCTATTCCCTGACCAATACGGTTGGGACCGCCCCCTAGAATCATGATTTTTTTGTTGTCCGTGCGAACAACTTCGTCCTCGCGATCGTAGGCCGAGTAGTGATAGGGCGTGTGGGCGGCAAATTCGGCGGCACAGGTATCAACCGTTTTATAGACCGGAACGATGCCCATTTCATGGCGAATGACTCGCACGCGCCCCTCATCGAGTCCGACTATGTAGGCCAACTGGCGGTCGCTATAGCCCCACTCTTTTGCACGACGCACCAGCGCAGCATCTTCTAGGGTGCCCGCCGAGCGCAGTTCGCCCTCCAATTCAATCAGCTGTAGCAAATGATCGAGAAACCACGGATCAATACCCGTCAACTTGTTGATTTGCTCGACGGTATACCCCTTTTCCATCGCGAGCTTCAGATAGAATATGCGCTGCGAGTTGGGCATCAAGAGTTTTTCGCGCAGTGCCTTGTCACTCACCTTATCCGAAGAAAAATCTTTGCCATCAGCACCCCATCCAGCTCGCCCAATTTCGAGCGAACGAAGGCCCTTTTGCAAGGACTCTTTAAAGGTTCGTCCAATCGACATCGTCTCGCCGACCGAGCGCATCTGGGTATCGAGCGCATCGGGCGTGCTGGGAAACTTCTCGAAGGTAAAACGGGGAATTTTAGTTACGACGTAATCGATAGTAGGCTCAAAGGATGCCGGCGTTTCGCGCGTGATATCGTTGGGGATCTCGTCAAGGCTATAACCAACGGCCAGTTTTGCCGCGATTTTCGCTATGGGAAATCCCGTCGCCTTAGAGGCTAGCGCAGACGAGCGCGACACGCGCGGATTCATCTCGATAACGGTCATGCGACCGTCGGCGGGATTGACAGCAAACTGGATATTTGAACCACCCGTATCGACGCCGATCTCGCGAATAACGCGAATCGCCGCGTCGCGCATGATCTGATATTCTTTGTCGGACAGCGTCTGAGCCGGCGCGACGGTTAGGCTATCTCCCGTGTGTACGCCCATCGGATCAAAGTTTTCTATCGAACAGATAATAACCACGTTGTCGGCGTGGTCGCGCATAACCTCGAGCTCATATTCCTTCCAACCCAGCACCGATTCCTCTATGAGGACCTCATCAATAGGGCTCAAGTCGAGCCCATGCGAAACGATGCGCTCAAATTCTTCGGCGTTGTAGGCGATTCCTCCCCCACTTCCTCCCATGGTAAAGGAGGGCCGAATAATGGTCGGATACCCCAACTCCTCTTGGTGGCGCAGCGCCTCTTCGAGCGAATGCACAAAAAAACCGCGCGGCATCTCGAGACCAGCCCGGTCCATCGCAGCCTTAAACAGCTCGCGATCTTCCGCCGTCTTGATAGCGTCTAATTTCGCGCCAATCAGCTCGACGCCATACTCATCGAGCACACCATTTTCAGCGAGCGCCACCGCTGTATTGAGCGCTGTTTGCCCGCCCAGCGTGGGCAGCAAAGCCTGCGGTCTTTCGGCAGCAATGATTTTGGCACAGACTTCCGGGGTGATGGGCTCGATGTAGGTACGATCGGCCATCTCCGGATCGGTCATGATCGTCGCCGGATTGCTATTGACCAGCACAATCTCATAGCCTTCCTCGCGCAGCGCTTTACACGCCTGGGTTCCCGAGTAGTCAAATTCGCAGGCTTGACCGATGACAATCGGACCGGAGCCAATGAGCATTATCTTCTTTATATCAGTGCGCTTGGGCATGCGTATTTCGTCTTCGCTAAGCGGTTGAGAGCACACACAAAAACAGAGACGCGCCGGAGCACATCTCTGTTTTTGCGGAACTCCGAATTAGAAAAGATAAACAGCAGGCGGAGATGCACATGATATAGAGCACTCCGCCACAGCATTAGGGACTCTGTATGATCCCTAAGTAGATGAGCAACACAACCAACGCTACGGTAGCAGCGTACCCCAGCTTTAAAAATAGCAGACGGTACTGCTCCCAGTCGCGGGTCTTGCGTATGCGAACCTTCGGCTCTCGCCGCACATCGCCCTGAAAGCGCTGTGCATCTATGAGACGGACTAAGTTCGGGTCGTAATCAGCAATAGCCTTGAGTATGAGACGCTTGCGTCGGGCAACTTTCTCGGCAAAGACCTCGGTGCTCGCATCAGACGCACCGACGACAGCAGCTTCTCCCTGGCCTTCGTGCGCGTGATCGGCAATCAAGATACACGTCTTCTCGCGCGCCAGCTCTTCTGTCAGTTCGCCAATCGCTTCACGATCTTTCACGTTAGCCTGTAAAACGGCAAAACAGGTATCGATGAAGCGTTTGAAATCTAGGCGAATCTCCTCTTCGGAAAGCCCCATCAAATAGGACTCTTCAATTACTTCTTCGATAGCTTCTTTTACGCTTGACATATCCGGGTCTCTGATATGGGTATAACCATAACGAACAAAGACTTAGGCCATATAAACAACCGGCAGATAGCGCCTCAAACAGGTCGTCTCCAGCGGCCTTCAATAGAGTACTGCATAGGCTTGTGCGTGTCAAGTAAAACCCCGCTATATGCGGGCTAATTCCACCATAACGGCCGGCAATTCAGCGGCGATATCTCCCGCCGTCAAGCTCCACTCGCCTAGGCGGTCTCTAGCCCGATCTCCGGCGGCACCGTGCACGTAAACGGCCAGGCTAGCGGCATGATCAGCTTCCATCCCCTGCGCCCAGAGACCGGCCACCAATCCCGTCAGCACATCACCCGCTCCGGCAGTGGCCATGCCCGCGTTACCCGTCGGATTGACAATAACGCGCCCGTTGGGAAATGCAATGAACGTGGGTGCACCTTTTAACACGAGCGTGACCTCATACCGCACCGCAAATTCTCTGCTTAGTTCGATTGGATGAGCACGTATCTCCTCGCGAGATAACTCGCTTAGACGTGCAAATTCACCCATGTGCGGGGTGAGAATCGTCGGTTGCGTTCGCTCGGCTAACAACTCGACCGCGCCAACGCATGCATTCAGTCCGTCTGCATCCAATACCAGTGGCAAGGGACTGCGGCGCACGACGCGGCGCACCAACTCAGCGGTTTCGCGGTGGCGGCCCAAACCGGGACCGAGCGCCAACACGCTTGCCTGCGCACAGAATTTCTCAATGTGCCCGAGGGCTCTTAGCGCCAAGCAGCGGTGGCGACGCACTTCGGCAAGCGGCTGCGTCATTACCTCCGTCAGCTTGATTTCCATGATGTCATTTAGACTCGCAGGCACCCCCAAACTCACGCGCCCGGCCCCAGCGCGCAGCGCCGCTTCCGCCGTTAGCGCCGCCGCACCCGTCATACCTACTGAACCTGCGACGATAGCTACCGTGCCACAGCGCCCCTTGTGCACGTCACCGGGTCTGCGCGGCAGGAGCGCACCGACGGCATGATCGTCGAGTAAATGTGCAGCTGGTTCGACGTCGCGCAGCGCCTCTTCTGCAAAGCCGATATCCGCTAGTTGCAACGCTCCGCAGTGCGCTTTACCCGGATAGAGTAGATGTCCCAACTTGGGCAAACCAAAGGAAACCGTAAGCCCTGCACGCACACCGATCCCCGGCACGGCTCCCGTATCGGCATCCACGCCCGAGGGCAAATCGACTGCGACTATGGGCCGTGCAGCATCGTTGATCTGTCCAATCACTCGATGGACCAGTTCGCGCGGAGCAGCACGCAGGCCAATGCCCAACAGAGCGTCGACGACTAAGTCGCACTCGGACAGCGCCGAATTCAGCGCTCGGCCTCCATCACCCTCGACTCCTGCGACCTGGACTCCGGACGCCTCTAACCTCCGCATGTGTTCGGCCGCATCTCCATCAACTTGATCCCGATCGGCAGCGAGAAACAGGTGTACGAGCGCACTGTTTTCGTGGAGAAGACGGCCTATCACATATCCATCTCCGCCGTTGTTTCCCTTGCCACACACCACAACCACCCGAAGACCAGCCAGCCCGTCCCAGCGCGCGGCAATGGCTTCGACGACCGCGCGACCGGCCCGCTCCATCAGTTCAGATCCCGGCGTGCCGAACTCGTTTATCGTTCTGCGATCGACCTCGTACATCTGTTGGCTATTGACGATCTTCGTTAGTTCCACGTTGCCGGCTCAACTCTCCCATGGACGAATAATATCGCGCAGAGAACGATGCTCCTCGTCCTCCCAGCGCTCGCCCGTATACTCGATCAACACGCCGCGTAAATAGACGCTAAACCACAGACCCCAAGCAGCAAAAACGCCGCAAAATAAACCGATTCCGCTCAGCGCCCCCACTGCGAGGAACAGGCAGAATACAATGCCCTGTAGGAGGGAATGCCCCAAGTGCGTTACCGCGAGGAGTGCACTCTGACGCAGCGTATTGCCAACGTTTGTATCCTGCGTCACCAAAACCGGTACGACATATAGACTTACAAGCAGCAGGGCGATCAGCACCCACGCCATAAGCGCACTCAGAAAGAGTCCAAACAAACCGGAGAAATCGCGATAGAACGCCGCGTTGAGCAGCAGCGCCGAGCTCGCAAAAAGCAAAATGAGCTGGAGCAACTGTGCTCGCCCATACTGGCCCTTTAGCCTCGACCACATTTCGCGCAGAGATATCTCACGCCTACGAACCCACGATGCACCAGCCCAATACAGCACGAGGGAAGGCGGAGAAAAGAGGGCGACTTGTACGGCGATGACCATACCGCCTAGCGCCACCCAAGGCCCCATGGGCAAACTGATCTTAGCAATCGTATAGGCGATCAGCGCATAGGGAATGTTTAGCGCGCTCCAGAGCAAATTTAAGGCGATGACGCTGCCCAAATGATCGTAGAAGAGCCAAAAAAAACGCCTAATCATCGCACCGCTTCGATGCCGCGCATCATAAATTCAGCGTAGGTACGGGCCGTCATAACTACGTCGCGAATGCGCACGCGCTCGTCGACCCCGTGTGCATTCTCTCCCTTTACACCGTAACCGATGCCCGGCATACCGCCCTCGACGACAAAGTAGTGCAGGTCGGTAAACCCCGTCGTAATGCGAAAGCCTGCGTTCCTACGCCGCACGCTGCGAACGGCGCCGGCAAATGCCTGACACAGCGGTTCTTCGCTGTCGACGACGCAGGGTTCGATGCGCAGCGGCGTATGTATTTGGCAGGTCGCCGGCCGACGCTGCGCAGCCAGTTGTTCCAGCGCAGAGCGCAGCTCGCGCTCGACCTGGGCTATATGCTCTCCGGGCACGAGTCGACGGTCGAGTGAAAAATGGGCGCGCGAAGGGACGGTATTGATCTTGTCTCCACCCCCACCGGCAAAGACGCCGCCGACGTTCAGCGTCGGACTGCGCTCAACGCCGTTCATATCCCGATACCGACGCTGCGCAGCCGTCAAATGGCCTTTATACCGCTCGAGACCAACTGTCATGGCCGCCATCGCTTCAAACGCATTAACGCCGTCCTGCGGCCGCGATGCATGGGCAGACTTACCTGCCAGATCGACCTCCAGCCACAGCACGCCGTTGTGCCCACACCCAACATGCACTCCAGCAGCTCCTTCGCAGACCACGGCATAATCGGCCTGACATAAGCCCTCTCGCACGATGTAGCCAGCTCCCAGCTGCCCTCCCGTTTCCTCGTCGGCAGTAAACGAGCATTCGATATTGAAAGCCGGCGTCGTCCCGCTCTCGCGCAGCGCCGCGATCGCCATGAGCAGCGCCGCAATAGATCCCTTCATATCGCCGGATCCGCGCCCGTATATCGAACCAGCGGCGATACCAGGCGTGAAAGCGCTGTCAAAGCGCCACGTCCCGTCGACCGGAACGACGTCGTAATGTGCGTTGAAATGCACCGTATATTGGGCTCCTACATCCCAACGCGCCAGCACGTTGTAGCGCGGATAATCGGCCGATCCAACAAGGGCCTCCACTTCCGCGTCCGGCACCTGGTGTACCTTAACAGTCAATCCAGCCTGGCGACTCTGCTCGCTCAACAGGTCAACCATCTCTCCATAGTGAGCACCGGGCGGATTGACCGTCGGCACGCGAACCATGTCCTGCAACATCCGCACGAGCTTGCTCTCGTGTCGCTCGATATATTCGTGTTCAGAACTTCCCATAACCTTTTCCCTATTGCGCCCGCTGTCTGGCGCGAATTTCCGTTGATGAGATATCCATGCGGAATGCCGTTTCGGGGATGGAACAAAACAATGTTCCTAACTCTGCGGGCACTTCAACGTCGGACAGCGTCCTATACACACCGTCGATGCTCCGCCCTGCAACCCAAAACAGCACGCCGTCTGCGCGCATCTTTAAGAGCGATTGAACCATCCCATCGTGCCCTCCCTCGTAATACTTGCCGTCAACTAAGCGCATTGCCGTATCGCAGCCGATAACAAAGTGCGGCGCAGAAAAATGAGATGCCTTGCCAAAAAAAGTGGGCTCGCGGGTCAGACAAACCGCAAAGCGCCCCTGCAACTCGGCCAACCGCTCTTCTAATGCAGCCCGCTCAAGGGTCGGTTTATCGACATTGCGCACGGAAATTTCTAGCGCGACCGATCGACCGCTCAACTGGCCAGCCACTTCGGCTAGCTGACAGTGCCCCTCGTGCAGCGGATTAAACGAACCAGGGTAGAGTAAGCGATTGGCAGGCTCCACGTCGACGCAGCATATCCCCTCTCGCGTTACCTCTACCACGTCTAGGGATCCCGACAGCAGCAGCCCGAGCGGATCGCTCAGATCCATACATTCGGAGGACCGCTCAGTCCAAGAGGGCAACAGTGGCTCGTAAGAAATGTCCAACTGTTCGGCGATATGCGACAAAGCCCAGCGGCTCACGACCTGTTCTTGTTCGGTGCGGCCCGCCGCGCCCTTATCGAGGATTAAATGATGGAAATAGCATCGATCTGCCGTGCGCAGCGCCAGATGAACGCGATCCTCTCCCCGACGCTCCCGACCCGTAGCGAGGGCAGCCGTCAGCCCGATCCCCCAATGCGGTCCCGAATGCGATCCATCCCGACGAGCGCGCTCATAAGCAGCCCACGACATATCGCGCGCCGTCTGGCGCGTGACCCGATGCGGCCCCGGGCGCTGCAAATAGGCGGATAACGCCGCGCTGGCATAGGGAATCTGGGCCTCTACCAGCACGCGCGAGGCACCTGGATGGTCAAACAGCCAATGAAGCAGCGCAGATCCCCCACCGGTAACGGCGAGCGCCAAGCGAGTCTCCCGCCCTACCAAATTCTCTACGGCAGACCAAATCGCATCGTCCATTGCGCTATCCAAAAAAGAAATCGATGGCTCCGCGCACGCCCCATGTCGTCAAGAACAGCCCACTTGCCAGATTGAGCAGCAGCAATCCCGTTCCCATACGCAGGGCCTTGGGCAGAAAGTTGCGGTCCGTCCACACCATGAGTAGACACCAGAGACCGCACGTCAGCACCCCGCCAAAAATCGCCGCTGGCGTGACGATTTGCACCGGATTACCGCCGCCCCACATAATGGCGATCCCTCCTAGGCCACAGTAGGTCACGACCCAAGGACGCAGCGCGCCAATCGACATCGTGCGGACTCGCTCCGAGACGGGGCGCAAACACTCGTGCGTCGTGCGAACATACAGTTCGTATGCGGCCATAATCGTGCCGAAAAATGCAGTAAATACGCCGAACTGATACAGATAGAGTAATACGGGGTGAAGTCGTACCAGAAAGCTTGCCTGCACGGACAGCAGTTGGGCATCATCGGGCACTATCTGCTCGGGACGCAACACGGCCGCACCGAGGATCATAAATGCCATAGTAAACACTACGACACAGCCGAAGGAAACCGCCGAATCTATCAGCGGCGCGCGCAGCCACTGGCGACCGAGTCTGGTATTATCGTCGTCTTCGGCAATATTCACTCCCTGTGCACCGGCAGACGACACGCGTCCCATGAGCCCCCACGCCTTTTCTCTCAGCATGCCGATGTAGCCGAAATAATCCTGCGAACCGCCGCCAATCGCTCCGAGATATGTTCCCAACTCGAGCCACGCCGACCGCCCGGCAATGGCAGGATATTTAACCGCAATCCAGCTTTCATAGGCCGGCATCGTCGGCACGATGGTCCCCATAACCACTGCGAGCCAATCGGGGCGCGCAGCCGCTGCCGCTGTCAGGATGGACAGCAGCAACACCCCAACGACAATGGTCTGTGCCTTTTCCAATGCACCGTAACTCTGCACCATGGTAATAGCGATAGCCAACAGGGCAAATGCGGTGCCCCACACTCTGTCGTCCCCCCAAATGGCCTGGCCTTCGGCCCCGATAATCCACACGACGAGCCCGCCCAACATCTTGGGCAACCCCGATAACCACAGGGGAAAGCAGAGGATGGTCATGATAGCAAGCAGCCAGACGACCCACCCCCGCGGTCCCGGCAAATGCGCCCAACGCTCAATGGGGTGCTCACCCGTTAGCGTGATGTAGCGGGCAGCCGTATAGACCTGAACGAATTTCATCAGTCCGCCCCCAACAAAGCACCACAGCAGGGCATAGCCAAAAATAGCCCCTCCGCGCGAGGCGAATACCGTTTCACCGCTGCCAATCGTCACCGATGCGATAATGGCACCCGGACCGAAAATCCGCATCATGGCACCAAAACCGCGCGCCTTTAGATCCTCACTAAGCTCTGGATAACGAAGCGCTTGGCTCATTACATCTCTCCTTTCAACTTCGCAGAAGTACGGTATGATACCTCGGGCTCGAACGCTTGTCAAATACCATTCCTGCCAGCATATTTCTCCCTTCAATTCCACCAGCGGAGACCGCCATGCAGATCACTAAAGCCGTCGTGCCCGTAGCGGGTTTGGGCACTCGTTTGCTCCCCACTACCAAAGCGATTCCCAAGGAAATGCTGCCCGTCGGCCGACAGCCCATCATCTTTCACGTCGTCGAAGAGTTGATCGAAGCTGGAATCACCGACATCCTCTTTGTTTCCAATCGCAGTAAAAGCGCCATTGAAAATCACTTTGACGATTATTCCGAACTCATGATGCACCTGGAGCGAGAGCGCAATGCGATGGGACGCATAAGCCGCTTCGACTATCGCCAGCGCGGAGTCGAGTTTTTCTTTACCCGTCAGCAGGTCCCCCTCGGACAGACTAAACCGCTCGGAACGGGTGATGCAGTCGCCGCCGCCGAGAGCTTTGTCGGCGACGCCTCTTTTGTTGTTGCCTTTGGGGATAGCATCGTCCATTCGCCGCACGCGCCCTCCCTCCTCCAGCGAATGATCCGCTCGCATGAAGCGCACCAATCTGCCTGCACCATCGCCGCCTATTCGGTGCCCCACGAGTTAGTCCACCACTATGGCATTGTCGTTCCACGGGCTGACGAAATCGATCACAGCGACTGTCGGCTAGAGGACATCTTAGAGAAACCCGCGGCTGACCAGACGCCCAGCCGCCTAGCCATCAGTGCGCGCTACATATTTTCCAGCGATATTTTCCAGCGCATACACAGTATCCCCCCTGCGCCCAGTGGGGAAGTCTATCTCACAGACGCCATTGCCGCGCAAATTGAGGCTGATTGTATGGTGCGTGCCCTGAGCCTACAGGGGGATGAAATCCGCTACGACATTGGCAACCACCGCGCCTATTTCAAAACCTTTATAGACTACGCGCTGGCCGATCCTGAATGCGGCGACGAAATGCGCGCATATCTACAGGAGGTGCTGGAGCGCCCCACCGATTCGCTTGACAAAGGGTAGGGGCTACCTACTTTAAGTTTTTTCACCGTACTAGCACCACTTTGTACACATACAACACCCTATTCTGAACAAGGTGAATCATGAGCTCAACGACGTGGAAAGAGGCACTAGCTGGCCATATGGCAGCCGACCTCGCCGAGGAAATCGATATCTTCGAAACGCAAATACACCTGCGAAAGCAGGGTAAAATCGAAGAGAAGCTATTTGCCGAAACGCGCCTACGGCGCGGAGCCTACGGGCAGCGCTACGACAACGGGCAGCGCTACGACGGCGCCAAAACCCAGCAGTTGCGCTATCCCGATGTCCCGACCAAAGGCCCTGACACCGCCTGGGATGCGCCGGGTATGATGCGCATCAAAATCCCCTTCGGCGGGCTCAATACCGAACAAATGGCCGTATTAGCCGATTTGGCCGAGGAATACTCTGACGAAATCCTCCACATAACGACGCGCCAAGACATTCAGCTACACTACGTCCATATCGACGATACGCCGGACCTCATGCGTCGCCTAGCGGCCGTAGGTATCACCACGCGCGAAGCCTGCGGCAACTCCGTGCGCAATATCACAGCCTGTCCCCTGTCCGGTGTGTGCCACACCGAGCTATTTGACGTCACCCCCTATGCGCAGGCCACGATGCGCTTTCTCCTCGGCCACGAAGATTGCCAAGACTTTGGACGCAAATTTAAGATCGCCTTTTCGGGGTGCCGTCACGAAGCCTGCGGGCTAGCCAACATGCACGATATGGGCGCCGTAGCCGCCGTGCGCCAAACCGACGGCACTCAACAGCGCGGCTTTGAGCTCTATGTTGGAGGCGGCCTAGGCGCCGTGCCACATCAGGCCCAGCTGTTTAGCGAATTCCTCCCCGAGGAAGAGCTCTTGCCTACGGCTCAAGCCATTGCTCGCGTCTTCGCACGCTTGGGCGAGAAGCGCAATCGCAACAGAGCGCGCATCAAATTTCTCATCGCTAAACTTGGCATAGAGGAATTTCGCCGCCTGGTCGAAGAAGAGCGCAAGATCCTGCCACACGATCCGCGCTGGACGGCCTATCTGAGCGATTTACACGCCTATGACGAAGAGGCCCTCAAAGCACCCCAGCCGTTGGCCAACGGCGCGGCAGACGACGCATTTACTGCATGGAAGCGCACCAACGTGTACGCGCAGCGACAAGCCGGCTACAGCGTGGCAACCATTGCTCTTCCGTTGGGCGACCTGACCTCGAGACAAATGCGAGACCTGATCGCCATTTGCAAACAGTACGTCCGCGACACGGTGCGCACGACCGTCGAGCAGAATATCGTGCTGCGTTGGGTCAGCGATGCGGACCTGCCTCAGCTCTTTGCCGACCTACAGGCGGCTGGACTAGACCAACCGGGAGCTGGCACGCTGGTTGACATCACCTCCTGCCCCGGCACCGACACCTGCAAATTGGGCATCGCTTCTTCGCGCGGGCTGGCGGCCGAACTGCGCAAGCGCATTGCCCTTAAAGGCGTCGAGCTCGACGAGGCGATTGAGGGCCTACGTATAAAAATAAGCGGCTGTTTCAACTCGTGTGGGCAGCACCATGCTGCTGATATCGGCTTTTACGGCAACAGCCGCAAGATCACCGGCATCACCGGACCGCATTTCCAAGTTGTCCTCGGCGGCCAGTGGCGAGAAAACGCTGGCTCGTTTGGCCTGGCTATGGGGGCGGTTCCCTCAAAGAATATTCCCGAGGTGGTCGAACGTCTATCGCAGCGATACATAGAAGAAAGAGAGCAAAACGAATCCTTTCAGAGCTACATCCAGCGCATGGGCAAACGCGATATCAAGGCCATGCTCGACGACCTTACTTTAGTACCTCCATTTGAAGAAAATTCCTGGTACTACCAGGACTGGGGCGACACGCGCACCTTCACCATTGACGACCTCGGCAAGGGCGAATGCGCGGGCGAAGTCGTTTCTGCAACCGTCATGGAAATTGCCGCTGCCGAACGCGAGGTATTTGAAGCACAAGTTAAATTGGAAGAAGGCGATATTGACGGCGCAGTGCAGATCGCCTATCGAGCGATCGTGCGCTCGGCGCGCGCGTTGGTGCGCGAGCAATTCTACGATATCCCCGACAGTGCCGACAGTGTAGTCAGCGAATTCCGCACGCGTTTTTTCGACAGCGAATTATTCTCGCTGCAGTTTGCCAACTACTTCTTCACGGCACATCAAGAAGGGACACATGGCTTGGATGCAACCGCAGCGCACAGACGCATCGAGGAGGCGCAGCTCTTTATCGAAGGCGCCTACACCTGCTACGATAAAATCGCCGCAGAGCTAGCCTAGGAGAGCCGGATATGGAAGAGCTACAGCGCATCAACATCAAGGTGTACCTGCAGGATCCGCAGAGCCTGTCCAGCGAAGAGGCCTTTCGCGTGTTCAACGAATGGATTGTAGACAATACCGATGAAGTGCTCGTCGACGTAGCGGATTACGACCACGTTGGCAACGGGCCGCTGACCCTGCTTATTGGCCATGAAGCCAACTATAGCCTCGACAGCGACCTAGGCGAAATGGGCCTACTATACACACGAAAGCAACCTCAAGGCGGCGAATTATCCGAGCGACTTGCCGGCGCTTTGCGCGCTGCGCTTAGAGCGTGCCACCGCCTCGAGACGGCAACCGAGCTAGCTGGCAAGGTCGCCTTTCGAGGCGGGGATCTTAAAATCACCGCCAACGACCGCCTTCGAGCCCCCAACACCGAAGACGGCGAACGCGCACTGCGGGAAGCCTTAGATCCCGTCTTAACCGCGCTCTTTTGCAGTGCATCCTACGCAGTAGAACGAGACACTTCCAGCGGTGAAAGGCTCAGTCTACGCGTTCGCGCAGAGGGCGATTTCACCCCTGAAACGCTGCTAGCCAACTTGGCCAATTAAAGCCGCTTGACAAAAGAAAAGCCGGACCTATCTTTGCGATTGTTCGACCTTTAAGAGCGAAGAAATACCCCAATAGGAGGAACCTATGGCCTACTATATTACCGAGACCTGTATCGACGTAAAGGACAAAGCCTGTGTTGAAGTATGTCCCGTCGACTGCATCCACCCGACCGATGGCGAAGGCGAGCCGATGCTCTATATCGATCCAGATGAGTGCATTGACTGCGGTGCCTGCGAGCCGGAGTGCCCGGTCGAAGCAATTTTCGCCGAAGAAGACATGCCCGAAGATCAAGGCCGCTTTGTCGACGTCAACACAAAGTATTTTGAGCTGCGCGACAACCCGGACGAATGGGCAAAGTGGAAAGAAGAACACGCAGCCGATTTTGAGAAGAAAGGCTAACCCGCCTCTCTCGAGTAATGCGAAAGCCGGGGCATCGTATGATGCCTCGGCTTTTTTTGTTCTTGACGGTCTCCCTCAGCCTGTAGTTATTTTGCACTTTCCTATCTCTAAAACGGAGTTCTGAGCACCATGGCCAAAAAGCCCTCTGCACAGAAGAAAACGTCAAAAAAAGCGGAACCGAAAAAGGTTGCCAAGGCACGCCAAGCCCCTTCTCTGCGCGCTCCAGCCGATACGCTTTGGCTCATGTACCGGAAGATGAGCGAGATCCGCCTATTTGAAGAGCACGTCTGGGATGTGTATACGCGTGGACTCATGCCGGGACTAGCCCACCTCTACATCGGCGAGGAAGCGGTCGCGGTTGGAGCCTGCACGGCGTTGCGCACCGACGACTACATCACGAGCACGCATCGGGGACACGGTCACTGCCTGGCTAAGGGCGGTCAACTCGACCGCATGATGGCAGAAATTATGGGCAAAGAAGCCGGATACTGTCGCGGCAAGGGCGGCTCCATGCACATCGCCGATATGTCGGTTGGCATTCTCGGCGCCAACGGCATTGTCGGCGGCGGTTTCGGCATAGCAACGGGCGCGGCACTCTCATCAAAGCTTCGCGGCAGCAGCCAAGTTTCCGTCTGCTTTTTCGGCGACGGAGCTTCAAACCAAGGAATCATGCTGGAGACAGTCAACATGGCCGCAGCATGGGACCTACCGGCCATCTATATCTGCGAAAACAACCAGTATGGCGAGCACACACCCTACCAGGCCGTTACCGGCGTGGAGGACATTGCCGATCGAGCCAAGGGACTCGGCCTCGAGGGGATTATCGTCGATGGCTCTGACGTATTGGCCATGTTCGACTGCGTGCAGCACGCCGTCAACAAAGCGCGCACCGGCGGAGGACCAACGCTGATAGAGGCTAAGACCTACCGCTTCCACGGACACCACGTCGGCGATGCGCAGACCTACCGAACCCGAGACGAAGCCGAATGGTGGCGCGACAACAAAGATCCCATCAAACTACTCGGAGACTATATGACGGCGCAGGGTGTGGCCGGCCAAGACGAGCTCGACGCCGTGTACAAACAAGTTGAAGGCGAGGTGCTGGCGGCAATCGAGTTCGGCAAAGATGCCCCCTTGCCCCCACCGGAACAAGCCTATGAGGACCTCTATGCCTGAACGTGAAATGCTCTTTCGCGAAGCCATCGCCGAAGCCATGCGCGAGGAGATGCGACGTGATCCATCCGTCTTTCTCATCGGCGAAGACGTCGGCCCGTCGGGCGGTATATTCAAATGCTGCGAGGGGCTCTTTGAAGAATTCGGCCCCCAACGCGTCCTCGACGCCCCCATCGCAGAGGCGGGCTATATCGGCCTCAGCGTTGGCGCGGCCATGACCGAAATGCGCCCCATCGCCGAGCTCATGTTCGGTGATTTTGCCCTGCTAGCCATGGACCAAATCGTCAACCAAGCGGCGAAAATCCGCTATATGACGGGCGGCCAGTGTAAAGTCCCGATGACCATTCGTCTGGCCATGGGAGCGGGCCGTTCTTCCGCAGCCCAGCATTCGCAGAGCCTACAGTCAATATTTGCTCATGTACCGGGTTTGAAGGTAGCTCTGCCCGCTACCCCGCGCGATGCCAAAGGCCTGCTGAAGAGCGCGATTCGCGACGATAATCCGGTGCTCTTTTTTGAAGACAAAATGATGTATAACGATAAAGGGCTCGTGCCAGAGGAAGACGACTTCATCATTCCCTTTGGCCAAGCAGAAGTCAAACGCCCTGGATCGGATGCAACTATAGTGGCCACCTCGAGCATGGTTGCCGTCGCATTGGCCGCCGCCGACGAACTGGCTAAAGAGGGTATTGAGGTAGAAGTCGTCGATCCGCGCACGCTCGTCCCCTTTGACGAAGAGCGCATTATAGCCTCGGTGCGCAAAACCGGCTATGCACTCGTCATCGATGAAGCACCCCAAAGCTACGGTGCAACGGCAGAGATTGCCGCGCGCATTGGCGAAAAGGCTTTTGACTATCTCGATGCACCCGTGTTGCGCATCGGTGCGGCCGACCTGCCCATTCCGTTCAGCCCACCGCTCGAGTTTCCCACCATACCCGACGTCGATCGCGTCGTAGACGCCATCAAACAGCAGCGAGGCCGCTAATGTCCAATCCCGTCTGCTTAGTGAGCGGTTCGAGTAGCGGTATTGGCGCCGCGACGGTGGCCTATTTCGCCCAACAGGGCTACGACGTCGTCGTCAACTATAATTCGGGACGCGAACGCGGAGAAGCCGTAGCCGAGAAAATTCGCAGCCAATATGGCGTGCAGGCCCTCGTTATCGGCGCCGATCTATCCGAACCCGAAGCAGCGTTCGCCCTGGTCGACCAAACCTATGCGCATTTTGGCCGCCTCGACGTGAGTATCAGTAACAGTGGCGTGGCCAACTATATACGCGACGAAGAGGGCAATCTACTGCGCTATCGCTTTCGCGATACGCCAGTAGAGCATCTCGACAAAGAAATGGAACGCGTGCTCTCGCTCAACTTGATGGGTGCTTACCGACTCGGCCAGCGTTCGCTCCACTACATGATCGAGCAGGCCGAGATGGAACGGGCACGCGGCGAGGCCATACGCCATCGCAGCATTCTTTTTATTACCTCTATTTCGGATATCGCTCCCGAATCAACGCGCATCCCCTATGGGGTTAGCAAATCCGGACTCAACCATGCCATACTCGGTGCAGCGCTCGACGGCGGTCCCTACAACGTTACAGTAAACGGGTTGCGCCCCGGCGTGATCGATACGCCGCTGACCGCTCGCCCATCCGGCATCCACGACCCAGTCGACGGCCATGAATACACCGTCGCCGAGACCTATGGTCTGATGGCCGAAGGCGGTTCGCAGCCGATCCGCCGCATTGGCAC
>JAYOKQ010000085.1:0-1177 GCA_038119905.1 Gemmatimonadota bacterium
GGTCAAGAGGGTCGTTATCCGCTGTCGCGCCTGCAGTTTACCGGTGCTGCGTGGAGCGGTGAGCTGACCGTTAGCGAGGACATACCTTCCGGTTCGTACGCCATCGAAGTGAACGGTATTGTCGATGCCAAGGGCAATGCCATGCCGACCTTTGTTCAAGAGGATGCGCTCTCGATCGATACCGATCGTCCGACCGTCGTCAATTCGTCGCCCGTTGCCGATGCAGAAGGCGTGTCGGTAGCGACCGATGAAGTCGTCATTTACTTTTCTGAGCCGCTCAATCCGGCGACGGTGAATGCGGACAATTTCCATCTTGAATTAGGTGACCAGCTCTTAGAAAATATACCGATTCCCCAATATGATCCGGCCGACAACTCCGTGCGCTTTGCACCGATTGGTGGGGTGTTACTACCGGGATCGCAGTATATGATAGAGATCTCATCGTCGATCCAAGACGAGGCGGGCAACCGCCCCAGCGATGCAATTTCACAGTTTTTTACGACGCAGGTGCCTGCCGTTCAGTCCGTTATTCCCGCTGCGGATGCGCGCTCGGTAGATCCTGGTGACGTATCAATCACGGCTGTTTACGATGCGCCGATTCAAACGTCCGAACTCGACGATATTCAGGTGCTGCGCGAAGGCTCAGTTGAACCATTGCGCAATGTGCCGGTCTACGATTCAGACGCGTTTTCTCTTCGCATAGAGCCGATCGCTGGCCTTCGTCCGGGGTCGCGCTATGAAGTCGTTTTGCCCGGTATCTTGAGCGGTGCGGTCGGCGATCAGATCCAAGGCGATTTTCGTTGGTCCTTCCAGACCCGCACCCCCGCCATTGCATCAACTGCTCCAGCTGATGGCAGCGAAGTTGGAGCCGATGTGAGCACCGTGAACGTCGAATTTGATGCCGATATTGACGTGACGGCCCTCGATGGCGCAATCAGTGCGCTGAAAAATGGGCTTTCTATCGATGTATCAGATATCGATTACAACCCCGAAACCGGCGTGCTGCGCTTTGCCATTGCCGAGGGGCTGCGTGCCGGGACTGCCTATCAAGTTCGGATTGCGGCGGCCGTTGGTGGCCCGCTGCGCCAGAGTGATTACGTATTCGACTTTAATACGGCCGTTCCGGTTTTGCAGAGCAGCGCACCGGACAATGGATCGTCTTCGGTGAGCGTAGATT
>JAYOKQ010000085.1:1277-18620 GCA_038119905.1 Gemmatimonadota bacterium
AGCGTGAGCGGTCCGCTGGGTTCGGGTCAGGTGCAAACGCTGAGCTTTAACACGGTGATACCGGTTTTGCAGAGCAGCGCACCGGACAATGGATCGTCTTCGGTGAGCGTAGATTTTGAAGAGGTGACGCTGCAGTTCAGCGCACCGGTCGACGCTGAGCAACTCAACGATGCGAGCTTCGCGCTGAGCGCATTTGGCGAGTCGGTAGCGCTGCGTGCGGGCGATCCGGTTTCGCGCGGCGACAACGCGTATGGCATCGCCCCGGCTGGTGGCTGGCGGGTAGGTACGCGCTACGAGCTTCAGATTGCTCCGAGCGTGAGCGGTCCGCTGGGTTCGGGTCAGGTGCAAACGCTGAGCTTTAACACGGCTGTTCCGGCATTGGTTTCGACGACGCCAACGGCCGGCGATACGTCTGTCGCCCGTATGACGGAAGGTATTCGTGCCCAGTTTGACGGATCCATCGACGAAGAAGCGCTGCGCGGTCAGGGGGCTGTCACCCTTCTTCAGGGCGGTATCGCCGTGTCGATTACGACGCCTGCCTTTGATCCGACAAGCGGCGTGTTGACATTTAATGCCACCGAAGGCTTGCAGCCGGGCAATGCCTATTCCGTGCGCATCGCATCAGATATTGGTGGTTCGCTGCAGGAGGACGGAGCAGCGTATAATTGGGACTTTTCGACTCGCGTGCCCAGTCCGATTTCGACGACGCCGGCGCCTAGTGCTACGGTAGCGCCAGGCCCTCAGCGCTTAGAAGTTCGCTTCTCGGGGCCGCTCAATCCAGCGCTCATAAATAACCAGAACTTCCGCCTGCGTCGGGGCGGTACACTGATTGCGTTGGCGGGCGACGAATTCTCCTACGATCCCGAAACATTCACGGTGCGTTTTCCCAGCATTGACCTGCGCTCTGGAACGGCTTATAGCGCCAGCGTGCAGGCGTTGGCTAGTGGACCGTTGGCCACGCTGGTTGGCTTAGAGGATTTAGAGTGGTCTTTCTCTACGGAAGTACCCCGCGTCGTTTCTACGCTGCCGGCTGACGGCGAAGAGGGCATAGGTTTAGCCGCTGCGAATCTGCAGTTGGTCTTCTCCGCGCCGGTTGCGCGCCAGCTTGAGGGCGACTTTGCGGTCTCCTCTCGGCCGCTGGGCGATCCCGATGCCGCGCTGGAACTCGTTACGATCACTGGTTTTGGTGCCGACTCTTCCGGCACAGTGATTAGTTTTTCTGTTGAGGGCGGACTCAAACCCTTCACCGAGTATGCTGTTGAGATGGATCCGCAGGTGCTCGGTCAACTAGCAACCGAAGGCTACACGTGGCGCTTCCAAACGGCGACGAGTCTGACCGATGCGCGTCAGGGGGGCAACGTCAAAAATGCCAGTGGTTCGCTCGAACTGTATTTCCCGCCGAATGCTCTGCCCGCAGGCAGCAACGAGATCGCCATCCGCCGACTCGCAGTCGGGGTTGGCAAGCGTGCGCAGGAAACGACTCAGATTACGCCGGCTTATTCTGTTCGCGCACAGGTAGAGCAACTGTCCAAACGAGCGACGCTGACTATGTATTACAGCGGCGACGAGTTGGGAGATCGCGATCCGATGCGATTGGCAATTTTTCGCTCCGACGATGGAGTGCAGTGGGAGCGTATCGGCGGCAGCGTCGATACGCAGGCTCAACTCGTTCGCACCTCAGTAGATCGACTCGGCACCTTCGCCATTTTTGAAGATCTTTCGACGCCAGTTGGCGCACTGGCCATTGCCGACCTCGACTGTCAGCCGCGTGCATTTGCCCCGGGCAGTAGTTCGCTGCGCGGCGAAACCGACATTTCCTTCGATCTGAGTGGACCGTCCGATGTGACGGTGCGCGTATACAATAGCGAAGGGCGCTTGGAGCGCGTAATCGTGCGCGACGAACCGATGGCGCCGGGCCGGGTTTCGCTCAAGTGGAACGGTCTCGACGAAGATCGTCGGACCGTGTCGAGCGGCCTGTATATTGTGGTCGTCAACGCCGGCGATGTGCGCAGTGAGAAGACGGTGGCGGTAGTCAGATGAGGATGCGCATGCGAAACTACATACTCGGCGTTGCCTTCTTTTCGGTCGCTCTATGTGGTCCCGTTCCTGCACAGACGTTCCAGAATTTGTCCGGTGCGAGCGGCACGCTCAACGGTGGGCTGTTTAGCACGAATTTGGCGTGGGGCGATTACGACGGTGACGGCGACTTAGATCTCTATACGACGAACTGGGGGACGGCCGTCACCAATCCGATTAATGCGCTCTACGAAAACCAGGGCGACGGGTCCTTTATCAATACCGCAACCGTTGCTGGGGTCGACAACAATGGCAATAGCGTGTCGGCGGCTTTTGCCGACTACGATAACGACGGCGATCTCGATCTCTATGTCGTCGACTTCTACGCTCAGGATTTCCTCTACCAAAACCAGGGCGACGGCACGTTTAGTGAAGTTGGCCGAAGCCGTGGGTTGGTCAACTTGGAGCGACGGGGCAATGTAACGTCCGTAGCGTGGGGCGACTATAACTCCGATGGCAACGTCGATTTTTATCTGAGCAAGTTCTACTTTGCCAACGAGCTGTACAACAATAATGGCGATGGGACGTTTACACCGGTTACCGACCTCGGCGTTGGTGACGCGCGCGACACCAATGCTGCGCTCTGGGCCGATTACGACGGCGACGGCGATGCCGACCTGTACACGGTGAATCGCGAGCAGGAAAATCAGTTTTACCGCAACGACCTAAACGTGAATGGATCTTTTGTCGAGGTGTCAGCGCTGCTCGGTGTGGCCAATAATGAGATCGGACAAAACGGAGCGTGGGGCGATTACGACAATGACGGAGACCTCGATCTCTACTTGGCCAATATCGGTGCCAATGCGCTGTATGAAAACAGCGGTGAAGCTGGTTTCGTCGAGGTCGCTGCGCTGGCTGGAGTGAGCATAGACAATAGCGGATGGCTGTCTGCCATGGCCGATTGGGCCGATTACGACGGCGATGGGTTCTTGGACCTATACGTGGCCACCGGGAGCGATCGCCAGTTTCAGCGCGACATTCTCTATGCCAATAACGGAGATGGTACATTCGACAACGTGAACGCCTTTGCCAACCTGCCCACCGGGCCCAGCGTGCACTTTGCCGCGCGCTGGGGCGATTTTGACGGTAACGGAGCACCTGACCTGTATATGACCGACGGTTTTGGCAGCGGCAACTTGCTGTTTCAAAACGAGACGCCAGGCAGTCGCTTTATCAAGGTGTTGGTGCAGGGTATCGGAGGCCTAGAAGACTCGGGACACGTGCCGGCTATTGGTGCCAGTGTGCGCCTATTTGATGGTGGTGATCAGCTGGTCGCACTGCGCTACGTCAGCGATGCGGCGGGACTTTCCTTTGGCGTCTCAGAGGGCGCACAATATCGCATTGAAGTGCGTTTCCCAGGCTCGTCTTCCGTTGTCAACGTTGAGGGCCTCCAGGGAGGAGATCAGAGAACGGTGGTGCAACCGTGAACGTTCGCCATGCCATAGCTATTTTGGGCATCGCGCTGATCGGTGTCCAGGCTCCCTCCGCCGCTCCGCGCCAGGAACTAGTGGGCGCGCGAGCTATCGGTATGGGCGGTGCGTTCAGCGCGGTAGCTTCCGATGCCAGTGCCGCCCATTGGAATCCGGCTGCGCTGGCTTCGCTACAGCGTCAGGAAATCGGTTTTGCCTATGCCGATCGCTTTGGGCTGGGTCTAAATCATTCGTATCTGAACTACGTGCTGCCGGTGGGCGATCATCACGCCATTGGCGTGGACTGGCTCAACCTCGGTTTCGACGATTCGGAACTGAGCACGGGGCAGAACAAGCTGGCCTTTGCCTACGGTTATCGCAACGGTATCGAATCCTTGCGCCCTTATATAGGCAACGCCGCTATCGGTGTGAGCGGCAAGTATCGCTCCTTCAACGTCGACCTCGACGGCAATAATTTAGGTAGCGCTTCGGGGTGGGGTTTCGATCTGGGGCTGCTCGCGCCGTTGCCCTACGGTGTGCGCTTGGCGGTGGTCGCCCAAGATGTTGGCGGCACCAGTCTGCAGTATGAGAACGGCATATCCGAAACGGCCTACGAATCGCGCTATCGCGTGGGACTGTCCTATCGTCCGGTCGAAGGACTTACCCTCGGTGTGGACTTGGACGATTCGTTTCACCTAGGCGCTGAGTACTGGCTGCGCGGCCTGCTGGCGCTGCGCGCGGGTATGGCGACTGAACTGGATACGCCCGAATCGTTTGCTGGTGCAACGACGGCGACATTTGGACTGGGCGTGAAGTATCGCTTTGCTCAAATCGACTACGCCTACGAGCGGCATCCAGTGCTGGCCCCCACGCATTATACGTCGATTTCTCTGGCCTATAACCCGCGCGTTATTAGCATAAAAGATGCGACGATTCGTCCCAATCCCATTTTCCGTTCGCTCTATCCGCACTATCAGGAAAATGACTTCTTTGACGTAGTGATATCCAACTCGGCGACCGAAGCCATCGAAGCAAGCGTTTCGCTCTTTTTGCCGAAGGTCATGAGCGTTCCGCACCGCGAACAGGTTACGCTGCCGCCGCAGAGCAACGAGAAATACACCTTCAAGGTGACGTTTGATACCGATCTATTTAACCGCGACGAGGCCTATTACGACAACTTCGTCACGCCGGTGGTGCGCGTTGACTATCAGCGCAATCGACAGGATCAGTTTACCGAAAAACAGCTCGAGCGCGTTTACGTAGCCGGCAAGGGTAAGCTGAGCTGGAACGTGAAGGGTATGGCTGCCGCTTTCGTTACCCCGGAAGACATGTCCGTGGCGAGTTTGGCGCGCGGCCTCGTGCAGCGCTACAACGACCTGCTCGCAGAGAAGTTCAATCGCTCCAACATAGGTAAAGCCGCGGTTCTCTTTAATGCGCTGGGCGCTTATCGCATCCGCTACCAGGCCGACCAGAAAACGCCCTTTGCCAGCGTTTCTGACGATAAGACAATTTTCGACACCGTGCAGTATCCCAGCGAGTTGCTGGAACTGCCCGAAGGCGTCGATACAAAAATCGGCGACTGTGACGACCTGACGGTGCTCTTCGCTTCGCTCCTAGAGAACCTGAGCATTGATACGGCTTTTCTAGAAGCCAACGATCCCGGCAAGGGCCACATCTATATGATGTTTGACAGCGGTATTTCGCCCGATCGCGCCGAAGATCACTTTCTATCTACGGCGGAGTACGTGGTCTGGCAGGGCCGCGTGTGGATTCCGGTCGAGACCACCATGTACGGTTTTACGTTCGCCGATGCGTGGCGCAACGGGGCCGCCGAATACAAGCGCCTCAAGCCGCGCAAGCTAATCGACGAACTCTACGTGCAGCAGCTGTTTCAAACCTATAAGCCGGCGACGCTGCCGCCGCGCAACGTCTCGTTGCCCGAATCTGCGCTGATGGACAGCCTATTAGAGCGCGATGTCGCTTTTTTTGATCAGCGCGTAGATCAGATTGCGCTGGGCTCTTCGGTGTCGCTCGATACGCCCGAAGGACTGTATGATGCCGGTGCTGCGTATCTACGCGTAAACCACTTGGAAAAAGCCTTTTCGATGTTTGAGCGCGTGCTGGCTATGCAGCCTGAGAATTTTGACGCACTCAATGCATTAGCCGTTGTCCTTACCTATAAGGGACAATACGACGAGGCACTCGAATACTATCGCCGCGCCATTCAGTTTGAAGACAATACCGGCGTCCGTATGAATATCGCTCTGACCTACTACCTGAAGGGCGAGCGAGAGACCTACGACCGACTATTCCAAGATGTCGTCGCCCGCGACGGCTCCTATATGGAACTTTTCGATTTTCTGGCCGAGGTGGGGAATGCGCAGGAATCCTACGACATAGGAACTGCCTATCTGCGCCAGAATCGCTTTGATTTGGCGCTGGCTCAGTTTGAAGAGGCGATCAGTGCAGACGATCAATACGCCGATGCCTACAATGCCAAGGGTGTAGTTCTAACGCATAAGGGCCAGTACGATGAGGCGCTTGCACTCTATGAAAAAGCGGCTTCGGTCGATCCAAGTCAGACGGGTTTCCGCCTCAATATTGCGCTGATCTACTACTTGAAGGGCGACCGTGAACGGGCCGATGTGCTCTACCAGCAAATCATCAGCGAAGACGATGCCTATGGCGGTCTGCTCGATTTTCTGGCTGAGGTGGAATCGTCTGAGGAACTCTACCGGATTGCGTCCGCCTACATGCAGCAGGAAGAGTATGGGCGCGCACTGGAGCGTCTCGACAAAGCGCTGGCCATCGATCCGCAGATGGGCGATGCCTACAACGCCAAGGCCGTCGTGCTGTGCCACAGTGGATCGTACGATGAGGCCTATGCGCTGTTAGAAGAGGCTGAGCGACTGATGCCTTCTCATCCCGGCGTTCGTCTCAATATGGCGATCGTGCGTTATTTGCAGGGACGGCGGCACGAGGCAGAGGTGATCTATCGCCAGGTGGTCGATTCGGACGAACGCTATGAAGGCTTTCTCAATTTTTTAGAAGATGCTAAGTAGTGCGGGGTGGAACTTAAAAAGAAAAAAGGGGTCTCATAGTGGTAGAAAAAATCTGCAAATGTGATGCACGTCATGTATGAACCCCGTTTTTTTACCGATATTATACGGGCAAACGAAGCCTATCACCTTGAAAAGGAGGTGTAATCTGATGAAAGCTTCCACGTTTCTCTACTTGCTAATTGCCTTACTCGGTGCGGTTCCGGCCTTTGCACAGGATGGAGAGGCCAAAGCCGAAGCCCAATCCGCCGAGGCCGGAGAGGCCACCGCCGGCGAAGGAGATGAGGATTGGCTTAATACGGTTTGGACTCAGGTCGACGACATGGTCAAGGAAGAAGAGTTCAAGCTACAGGAAACGGTCACTGTGGCCGGTGTCCGCGGTGCCGAGGCCGAAGACAATATTCTGGCGAAACTCTATTACAAGGGCGGCAAGCGAGCTCCTTCTCAGGACAAACTGCTGAAGGCTATCAAGACCCTGCAGGATGCGCTGAGTAAGGATCCCAAATCGCCGAATGCGCCCAAGCAGAAGTTTTTTGTCGCGCAGTGCTACGAAAAACTGGGTAAGCCAGCGCAGGCGCGCGACTATTACTCCCAGGTCGCCAAAGATCATCCGCAGTCGCCCTACGCGGCAAAGGCGCAAAACAAGATTAGCGAGATGAGCGTTCAGTAAAAAAAGAGACAGTCTGAACAAAAAAAGGAAGGTCCTCGGACCTTCCTTTTTTTGTTATACTAAGCTCATCACTGTCTATCCCACGGGAGGTCGCACATGGCGGAATCAGCTAAAGAGCCTCGCTTACAACTCTATCTCGGTCCGGTCGTCGGTTTGCTCGTGCTGTTGTTTGCCCTGACCAAAGCCTACGAGCGCGCCGAACTAGTTAGCTACGACTGGCGCTTTAATATTCGCAACTCAATCTTTGGCTTGCCGGCAATGGACCCGCGTCTCGGCACCATTGAGATCGACGATATGACGCTGGAAGTCGAAGGACGCTGGCAAAATTGGACGCGCGTCGAATACGTCGATGTAGTGCGCATCCTCGGTGAATACGGCGCCGATCGCGTGGGATTTGATATTTACTTTCCCGAACACATTACCAAACTGCTAACGGAAAAACAGATCCGCGGCCTGTCGACAATCGATTCGGACGGCATTGAAAAGCTGCTCGCGGAGGCCGATTACGACGCGCGCTTTGGTCGCGCTATTGCAGAGGCCGACAACGTCTACTTGGCGCAGTATCTGATTGTGAAGGAAGAAGAGGAAGATGCGGAACTGCAGTATCCGCCTCTCGAGCCGGATCAGGAGCAGGTACTCCAACAAATCCGCGATAATTCACCGCGCCTTATGGTGCCTGCCGAAGAGAGCACCATAACCAAAGCGACTTATTTCGAGCCGCCCATTGCGGTTCTACGCGATCCGGCGCGCGGTTTTTCTTACGCGCAAACGACGGAAGACTTTGACGGAGCGCGCAGGCGCTATCCGGTGGTTTTTCAGTATAAGGATATCCTGTTTCCATCCATTGGTCTCAACGTCGCCTGCGATCAACTGCAGGTTCCCCTCAATACAGTGCAAGTATGGCCGGGCGATCACGTCCTGTTGCCACAGGCTCGCTTGGCCGATGGTTCGGTGCGCGACATACGAATACCGATTGACGAGCACGGCACGATGAACGTCAACTGGGCCGGTCGTTGGGAAGAGACCTTTGTGCGCTATCCGCACCTAGCGCTGCGCCGGGCCGCCCAGCGGCACGATCGCGAAATGGTGCTGGACAAGATTAAAGAACTGGTTGCCGCAGATCCCGCGCTGCGCCGCAATCCGCGGCCGCTGCCGGGGCGGATGGCAGAACTCGGATATACCGACGGGAGCGCCGTGCGTAGTGCGCTCGTGACTTGGATGCAGGCCGGTGGCATAGAGGCCGCCGTGCGCAAGGATCCCGACCAAGACGCCGCCGCATTTTGGGCATCGAAAGGCGTGCAGAATCCGCAGGATGCCCAGCTGACGATGTATGAACAGATCCGCCGCAACAATCGCATAGCCCAGCTAATTGAAGAGACCCCCGATGTGGATTTGGCCGCTCTGCAGACGGCTTTTCCGGACGACGATGGTGATGATCTGCAGCAGAGTCTGTATTTTGTGCGACATCATTTAGTCGATGGGAAAGTAGATCCGTCCGTCCGCCCGCTCTACTTCTATCCCTATCCGAGCGCACAAGGTCGTTTAATGACCCGAGATGAATTAAACGGCAAGATTCTTTTTTACGGGCAAACGGCTACGGGTAGCACAGACTTGAGCGTTATACCCTTTCAGGGAAACTATCCGATGGTCGGTATCTACTCGAATGTGATCAATACGATATTCAACGAGACGTTTATCAGCCGGACGCCGATATGGGCGCGTGTCGCCCTGACGCTTATGCTGGGCTTGGCAATGTCGATAGTTGTTCCACGCCTCAAGGTGCTGCAGGGGGCGTTGCTCATCGGAGCGCTGGTACTGCTCTACTCCATCTTGGTGATCTACTCCTTTACGCACGGCATCTGGCTGGAGTTTATCGGACCGATGCTAACGATTGTCGCTGGCTATCTCGTGCTGACAATTTACGGATACATCATAAAGGAGAAGGAGAAAGAATTTGTGCAGGGTGCTTTTGGGCACTACCTGTCTCCGGCTGTTGTCGAGCAAATCATGGAAAATCCAGACATGGTTAACCAGCTCGGCGGTGAAGAGCGCGTCATGACTGCTTTTTTCTCCGACATTGCCAGCTTTTCAACGATATCCGAATGTTTGACGCCCGCCGAATTGGTCGACTTTATCAACGGCTACCTGACGGAAATGTGCGATATTATCGAGCAATACGGTGGCACAATCGACAAATTTGAGGGCGATGCCATCGTCGCATTTTTCGGCGCGCCGCTCTATTACGAAGATCACGCCAGTCGCGCCGTAATGGCGTGTATCGACCAGCAGCGCATGCTCGTCGAATTGCGCAAGCGCTGGAACGAGCCCGGTGCTATACCGCCTCGCCTCGAGGAACTACGCGACCGCTGGCAGGGACAGGGCCGCACGTTTGCCCAAGTGCGCATAGGTATTACAGCTGGTCCGATGATCGTTGGTAATATGGGATCGCGCAGTCGCACCGACTACACCATGATGGGCGACACCGTTAACCTAGCGGCGCGCTTTGAGAGCGGACAGAAAATCTACGGCACCAATATCATGGTGAACGATCAGATCTACGAACAGGTAAAGGATCTGGTCGAAGCCCGTCAGCTCGATTTGATTCAGGTAGTCGGTAAAGAGGAGCCCGTTGTCGCGTATGAGGTGCTGGAGCGCAAAGGCGATCTGGGCGAAGATATGATGCAGGTGCTCGATCTCTACAACAAGGGCTTAGAGGCCTATTGGAAGTACGAATTTAGCGAGGCGCGCGAGTTTTTTGAACAAGCGCTCGAGATTGTTCCCGACGACGGTCCTTCTGCCCTCTATGCCGATCGCTGTGAAGAATTCGCCATCAACCCGCCAGAAGATTTGGTATTTCGCGCGGACAGCAAATAAGAACTGGCGAGATGGGCGCGGTATCTGGTCCGTCTCTTTTGGAGTGCTTATATTTTTATTATGCGAATAGACTCAAGAAAAGCTATATACGTCTTTCTTTGCTGCTGTGCGGCCTGCGCTACGCCGGGTCAGGTAGACCAACGCCTGGATAGCTGGGAGAACGCGCAGCGCGAAGATGTAGAAGCGCTCAAACGCGCCGTTGAATCGTCCTATGATCGCGAACGCGCCATGGCAGATCGCCTGCGCCAAGCAGAAGAGAGCGCCGCTGATATGCGGCAGCAGCTGAATGCACTGCGCGATGAAACGCAGAGCCTCCGTGCTCGCCTCGACTCGCTGCATACGCGTCCGCTGCGGCCTGTTAGCACGAGTCGTAGCACTCGGCCAAATGAAGATGCGCTCTCGCTCTACCAGAATGCGCTGGCGATTTACAACCAGAAGCAGTATGATCAGGCGGCGGTTCAATTCGACCGCGTGCTGTCGGCAGCGCCCTACGGCGAGTGGGCCGATAATGCCCAGTACTGGAAGGGCGAGTGCTATTACGGCATGGGGCAGTTTCGTCAGGCGCTAACAGAGTTCACCAAAGTCTTCGCCTTCAGCAAGACGGAAAAAGCGGACGACGCCCAGCTAAAAGTGGGGCGTTGCTATTTGGCTCTGGGGGAACGCGACCAAGCCAAAGCTGCTTTCAACAAGCTGCTTACCGAATTTTCCGATAGCGAATACGTGCCCATGGCTCGCAAAGAGCTCAAGTATCTCGGCGGTCCGTAATGGCGCCAGCGCGTTTGGGATCGCTGCGGTCTGCGTGCTATCGCCTGGTCGCCTTACTGCTACTGCTGCCATTTTCCGCAACGGCGTTGGTGCCCTATCCGAGCAATATGGATGCCCTCGTGGCAACCGTTGAAGAGGTCGTTGACGAGTCCTTAGCCGGATTGGAAATGCCTTCAGAGGGCGCTGATGCTCCCATATTCATAGCCCCCCAAGGTCGTCACGACGCCAATTGGCTAGTTGAGCACGTGCTCGCTCAGCGCTTGCTCGACCGTGGATTCACCCTGGTAGCTGATTCGACTTCTGTGGGACCGGAGAGTATGCGCTTTTCCTTTCGCATTCTAGACATGGGCATCACGGCCCAATCGGGTTTGCGCGGTGCGCACGCCGATCGCCAGAGTCGAGCGACGCTGGCTCTTCGTCTCAACCGCGAGAGTGACTCGGTCGTCTACTGGCAGGACGAGGTCACGCGCCTGCGCGCTGATCGCATTCCCAAAAAGCAGCTAGAAATTCTTCAGCACTCCACCTATAAATTCGCTCAGACCGAGGTTGAGGAACAAAGTTGGAGTATCTTTGTCGAACCTATCGTCGTTTCCACCGTTCTGGGTGGACTGATCTACCTGTTCTTTTCTAACCGATAAAACAAGGCCCATGTATCGCTATACTTTTATTGTAGCCGCGCTATTTGCAGCCGGCTGTGCCAGCACGCCGGAAAAATTGCAGGGCGCTGATTTCTATTATGCCGAGGGCAAAAAAGCCTACGAAAAGAACCGCTGTGTAGAGGCGTCGGAACACTTTCAGCGACTGGTCAGCAACTTTCCTGGATCCCAGCGCGTCACGGAATCGCAATATCTGCTGGCCGAGTCGTTTTTCTGTAGCGAAGATTATGTGAACGCCGCATTTGAATACCAACGCCTCATCGATATTTATCCGGCTAGCGAATGGGCGCAGGAGGCCCAGTTTAAAATCGGGGAGTCCTACTTTGAGCAGGTGCGCCGTCCGGAGTTAGATCAGAAAGAAACCTATGAGGCGCTGACGGCTTTCCGCAACTTCATAGAAGACAACCCCGACTCTCCCCTTGCCGATACGGCGAGGGAACGCATTGGCACGTGTCGAGCCAATCTGGCCGAAAAGATTTATTTGGGTGCCTATTTATATCAGAAGCAGGGCTACCTTGAAGCGGCGCGCATTTCCTTTCAAGACGTGCTGCGCGACTATCCAGATACGTCTTGGTATTATTACACGCTGTTTCGCCTCGGTGAATTGGCCTTTGCCGACGCTGATGCTGAGCTCGCTTCGCGCTACTGGGACGAGGTCCTGCGCGACAGCGAAGACGACGATCTAAAAGAGCAGGTGCAGGAAGCCATCGCCCAGTTAGATACTTCAGTGGAGTAATCCGGTGCGGCGCATCGGCCTGATCGGCGGCACGTTTGATCCCATCCACAATGGGCATGTGCTGCTGGCGCTATTTGCCCGCGAGGCGTTGGATCTAGCCGAAGTAATTTTCATTCCCGCCGCCGATCCACCTCATAAAGACAGCACGCACGCACGAGCCAACGAGCGCATGGCGATGGTTGAGTTGGCTATCGCTGGTATCGCCGGTTTTTCTGCATCGCGCATCGAATTAGATCGACCGGGTAAATCCTATACCGTCGATACGCTGCGTCAGCTGCACGTCGTGCATCCTCAGAGCACATTTTTCTTAATTATTGGAGCCGATAACGTCGCGCAGATGTCGACGTGGCACGATCCCCAAGGGATTTTAGATCAATGTACGGTCGTTGCAGGCAAACGGCTGGCGACTGCGGCCGCAGTAGACGATGTGCTGGCGCGGCAAATGCACTTTATCGATACCCCGCTGATTGAACTCTCCTCGACGCAGATCCGCCAGCGTCTGCGCGATGGACGGGCTGTGCGCGCGATGGTACCTGACGCCGTCGAATGCTTTATCCGCGAGAAAGGACTCTACCGATCATGTATATGACCCACTTGGAGTGCGCCCGCGACGGACGCGAGTACGATGCAGACCAGCTGCACAACCTTTCCGAATTGGGAGCGCCTTTGCTCGCCCGATACGATTTAGAAAGAGCGGCTTCGACGCTGCGTCCCGACGCGCTTCGAGATCGTCCGCCGACGATGTGGCGCTATCGCGAGGTGATGCCAATTCGTTCCGAGGAGGAAATCGTATCGCTGGGAGAGGGCTTTACGCCGCTTCACCGGGCTGAACGCCTGGGATCTTGGGCTGGTTTTTCTCATCTATATATCAAAGACGAATCGCTCAATCCGACGGGCTCGTTCAAGGCGCGCGGGCTATCGGCGGCCGTTACTGCGGCGCGTGCGCGCGGTGCGCGTGCTCTCGCCATACCCACGGCGGGTAATGCCGGCGGTGCGTTGGCCGCCTATGCTGCCGCCTGTGGCCTGCCTGCCGTTGTATTTATGCCGCAGGACACGCCTTCGGCTTTCTCTATCGAATGTCGTTCGAATGGTGCGACCGTAGAGATGGTCGATGGGTTGATTAGCGACTGCGGTAAAATCGTCGCTGCGCGCAAAGAGGCCGAGGGGTGGTTTGACGTTTCTACGTTGAAAGAGCCCTACCGAGTCGAGGGGAAAAAGACGATGGGCTATGAGCTAGCCGAGCAGTTAGGCTGGCAGCTACCTGATGTCGTTATCTATCCTACGGGAGGGGGAACCGGTCTTATCGGTATGTGGAAGGCGTTCGACGAGATGGAAAAAATGGGTCTGATTAGTGCGCACAGACCGCGTATGGTTTCCGTCCAAGCCGAAGGCTGTGCGCCTATTGTGCGCGCTTTTGAGCAGGGTGACGAGGGTGCTGAAATGTGGGAAGGCGCCCATACGGTAGCGTCTGGGCTGCGCGTTCCGGCGGCTGTGGGCGACTTTCTCATGCTGCGCGCACTGCGCGATAGCGGCGGGACCGCCGTTGCCGTTAGCGACGAGTCACTCGTTGAGCATTCGCACGTCATTGCGGCACACACGGGTATTTTTCCAGCTCCTGAAGGCGGTGCAACGCTGGCGGCTCTATTGGATCTCAGAGATCGGGGATTGGTTTCAGCCGATGAGCGCGTCGTGCTATTTAATACGGGCAGTGGCTACAAATATCTCGAAGCGCTGTCCCAATAAATCACTTTGCTGTTCTGCGCGATCTATGCGTAGATTGGGGATGTTAGACGAGATTTCTTCTCGTATGCTGCTGCATTCTATGTCGAATTGATGGGACGCCATGGATAAGACGGAACCGACTCAAACACAGCCTGCCGCTAGCGGTTTTACGCGTGAGCATCTTGCCTTAGTGGGAGGATGTGCTGCGTCATTTATGACAGTGGCCATCTTTGCGGCGTATTCGTTGGCCAGCGGCACTAGTATTGGTTTCGCGCTCTTTGCTGCCGGTGCTGCCGTGCTGTTGATTGCTGCGAGCGTTATATACGTCGTGCTTGGGAAGGCCACCCGCCCCTTGAAAAGCGTCGTAGATGCAACGGAACGCATTGCGCGCGGCGATTTGAGCGGTCGCGTGCCCGTCGTGCATGACAACGGAGAGATCGATCGGCTCGTACATTCGATCAACTACATGTTGGATCAGCTGGAAACGCTCAATGCCGAGCTAGCCGAACAGGTGCAATACCGCACGCGCGAGCTGGCCGAACAGGGTGAGGAACTGCAGCGGACCGAAGAGGAACGCGCTGGTTTAGAGGAGCAGCTTCAGCAGTCGCAAAAGATGGAGGCGATAGGCCAACTAGCCGGTGGGGTCGCTCACGACTTCAACAATCTGCTCATGCTCATCACGGGCAATAATTCGCTGGCCATGAACCTATTACCAGCCGATCACGCCGCCCTAGATAACCTGAAGGAAATAGAGCAGGCTAGTGATGGTGCTGTATCGCTTACGCGCCAGCTGCTCGCTTTTAGTCGGCGTCAGGTCCTGCAGACGCGCGTTATTGATCTGAATGAAGTGATTGGGCGATTAGAAAAGATGTTGGGCCGGCTCATTGGGGAAGATATCGCGTTAGAGACGGTCTTTGACCCGGAAGCAGGTCAGGTTAAAGCCGATCCAGGCCAGATCGAACAGGTGATTATGAACCTGGCGGTCAATGCGCGCGACGCCATGCCTTCTGGCGGTACGTTTATCGTTGAGACAAAGAACGTCGCGATTGATGAGATTTATGCTATGCAGCACGATGTAGTACAGCCGAGTTCGTACGGTCCCTATACGATGGTCGCCGTAACGGATACGGGCACGGGGATGGACGAAGCCACTCAGCAGCGCATTTTTGACCCCTTCTTTACGACCAAGGCACGTGGAAAAGGCACGGGGTTGGGGCTGTCGACGGTGTATGGAATTATTAAGCAAAGCGGAGGCTATATCTGGGTCTATAGCGAGGTGGGCAAAGGGTCGGTTTTCAAGTTTTACCTGCCCCACGCCGATTCGGAAATTCGCGTTCAGGAACTGCCTCGCACGCAGATGCACACCGGTGGAGACGAAACCATTCTGCTCGTAGAGGACGACACGGCGGTGCGCAAACTCTGTAAGCATTCACTGGAACAGTGCGGATACACCGTGCTCGAAGGCGAAGATCCGATGCATGCTATGCAGATATTTGAACAGCACGTGGGGCCGATTGATCTCGTTCTGACCGATGTGGTTATGCCAAAGATGAGCGGCCCGGAAATGGTTGAGCTACTGGAGCCTATTATGCCCGATGCCAAAGTGCTCTACATGTCGGGGTATACGGACAATGCGGTTCTAACGACACAGGTCTTAGAGCCGGGGATGCACTTTTTGCAGAAGCCGTTTTCACTAGATGCACTGGCAGAAAAAGTGCGTGGGGTGCTGGATGGATAGTGTGCGTTTCGACTCTTGACGCAGGCACATATCTGACTTATTTTTCTGCACTGAATTTGAGCGCACCCATAGCTCAATTGGATAGAGCACCTGACTACGGATCAGGAGGTTTGGGGTTCGAATCCCTATGGGTGCGCCATTTTTATGTACGGCATTGTAGCCGAACAATATACGACGATTTAGCTTGAGTCGTCGTCGAATAAGAATCTCCTATAGACCTGAACGAATCAGATGGTCTTGGGAGGTTTTTTTATGGTGTTAAGACGGTGTTTTGAGGTGTTTATAAGAGAGAAAATACTCGACGGGTGTCAGTCTAAGAAATATCCTGGATCGCCGCCGGCAATTCCAATCTCGGGACCGTTACTCTCATATCCGTCTAATTCTCTAAACGCGGCGTGATCGACGTGCCTGGCCGCCCTTGAATCTTCGATGTATTCGGCGCCTTCCATCAGCCACAGCAGGGTGCCCTCTCCATCGTACAGCTGACACCCCGGCAGGATTTCATCGCTTCCATCCCCCCTACTGCCATTTCACAGGCATGTCAACTTCTTAGTATGCGTAGCGCTCTTCGACAAAGCGTGCGATCTCACGCACCGTGCGCTCGGTGCCGCCGATGGCGTCGTATACGCGCTGGTGCCAGGGTTCGGGGCCTAGGTGTAGACGCCAGGCGCGGATGGCGTCTACGTTGCGCGTTCCGCTTGTCTTGAGATGCGCTACATGCTCTGCCAGCACGCGCTGCTCTTCAACTTCTTCTAATTTCTTGGTTGCCACCCATTCGGCGATATGCCAGATGCATTCGGCTAGATCGACATAGCTGGCTAAGATCGCTGTCTCCAGCCCGTAGGCTTCGGGCAGATCGGCGGCGTGCTGTGCGGCCTGCTCTAGCCGAATGCGCTTTTCGCCAAAAGCGTCCGGCGTGGCGTAGTAGCGAAAGAGGCCTTCGCCCAAATAGGGCCGCTGGCGTTGTTGCACGAGTTCGATCATGCGGTTCTGCGAATAGGCGACGGGGAACTCCGAGTCGTATACATCGAAAGCGATGGGGCCTACGAGCTCAGACCACTCGGCAAAGGCCTCCGGGTTTTCTAATCCGATGCGCGTTGCCCACGCGACGGCGAGTTGACGCGTCGTGCGGCCGCGCCGATTCCACGACCATTCGGCTAGCGCGGCGATATTGAATCCGTCGGTTTCGCGCGCAAATTGGGCCCAGGCTATCATGCCGTAGGCGCCCTGATAGCCGCGTTCGTGCATGTGTTCTAAATAGTCGTGAACTCGATGTGCTGCATGCTGGGGCAGTTTGAACTCCGGCGTGTCGACGTCGCCGTTGACGCCGACGGGCACGTCGTAGCTGGCGATCCAGTGGCCCTGGCGCGCGTAGCGGTCGTAGAGTGGGTTGGCAAAGAGGTCTCGGGGGGCGTGCGTGACGCGCTCGAGCCCCATAGCGCAGGCCCGCTCAATTTTTACTTCGGGCGGAAGTTCGGCCAGCACGCGCCAGTCGCGCTCGAGCGTGGTGGTCGAAAGAAACATGCGGATCTGCAGGTCTGGGTAGGTCTGGCGCGCGCGCTGCCAGGCGCGAACAAAGGCGCGCGCCTCGAGGACGAACTGGCCCTCGGCCGTGCACGCGTCGCAGGCGCATTGGCC
>JAYOKQ010000086.1:0-18390 GCA_038119905.1 Gemmatimonadota bacterium
ACGGGGAAACCCAAGCTGCCTGTCCGGGAGGATGGACGACGGCCTAGTAAATGAGTGCTACAAGGGGACCATCCGTGGGATTAGATGGCTGGGGACCGAGACCGGGGAGATCTCAGCCTATTGCTGCTACTGCGCGCCAAAGCGCCAACCCTCGAGAAGCCTTGACCAGGAGAGTGTCACCGGCTTCTAAATGCGCATTCAATTGGTCAATAACTTGTTCTACCTGGTCGTAGTGTACCACGCGATCGGCTCCCGCATCGCAGGCACCACGAGCAATATGCTGCCCCAACGCCCCCACGGTAAGTATGAGGTCTGCTACCTGGGCAGCTTTTCTACCCATCTCCGCATGCAGTTCGGGACCCGATGGACCGAGTTCAAGCATGTCCCCCAGCAGAACGACTTTTCGCCCCGTTACCATGTCACCTAGCATATCCAGCGCAGCGCCCATGGAACCTGGATTGGCGTTATAGCTATCATTGACTACGGTAATCTGACCGACCTGCACGACTTCCGAGCGCCGCTCAAAAGGCTTAAATGAGGATAGAGCACGCTGAATATCGGCGTTCTCTACGCCCAGGTGTACACCCAACGCCGCCGCTGCCAATGCATTATACGCATTGTGTTTTCCAGGGATTTTTAAATCAATAGCTACTTCGTTATTAAGAAGGAAGTGGCCGCAGCCCTCCTGGTCTAAGACGAGTCCCTCCCCACGAAACTTGCTCTCGGACTGAAAACCGAAGGTCAGGAGTCTCCCCTTTGTCCTCTGAACCTCCTGACACACGACACGGTCATCAGCATTAATGAGAGCTGTCAAAGACTCATCCAGATACTCCAGGAGCTCCCCTTTAGCCTTGGCCACCCCTTCTAAAGAACCAAAAAATTCGAGATGAGCGCTTCCAATATTCAGCAAAACGCCAACGGTCGGCTGAGCAATTGAACACAAGTAGCGAATGTCGCCTACTTTGCGCGCTGCTAGTTCCAGGACCACCGCCTCGTGGTACCTATCCAGTTGTAACAGCGTGCGCGGTACGCCAATCTCGTTATTTTCACTGCTAACAGTTTTCAGCACTCGATAGCGCTGTTCGAGAACCGCGGCGACCATTTCTTTGGTCGTCGTTTTGCCCGCAGAGCCAGTGATCCCTATTACTGGAACATTAAAACGGGCCCTGTATCGTGCGGCGATCTTCCCCAGTGCCATCAAACCAGATTCGACGGCCAGTAGAGGGCCGGTCGAAGAGGAAAAACGCGCGCACTGGCCGGTCTCGACCACAGCAGCGCAGGCACCCCGTTTAAAGGCCTCGACTACGTAGTCGTGACCGTCGAAATGCTCCCCGCGGAGGGCAATAAATAAGTCCCCTTCCGCTACGCTGCGACTGTCGGTTGAAACCCCCGACGGTTTAATAGGGCGATCTAAGATACCAACAAGTTCAGCATCCGTCCACTGTAGAATTTCACTCAACTGTACGTCGTGCATGGATACCTTTCTGCTAGTATCAGTTAGCCCTTTTCAGCTCATGCAAAATGGACCGAGCGACGGCCCGATCATCAAAGGGAATAACCCGATCCCCTATGATTTGTTCGCCCTCGTGCCCCTTGCCGGCAATCAAAACAACGTCGCCGGGCATCGCATCGCGCAGCGCGCGCTCAATGGCCTGTCCTCGATCCACTTCACAGCGGCAATCTACCCCATGCGGTATGGCCTCCGCTGTCGCACGAATGATAGAGAGGGGATCTTCGCCGCGCGGATTGTCCGAGGTAACCCACACGGTATCGGCCCATTCGCCCGCAATGCGCCCCATAGGTTCCCGTTTGCCGCGGTCTCGATCTCCACCACAGCCAAAGACGCAGATTAACTTGCCCTGAGTCAATTGACGCGCGGTGCGCAGAACGTTTTCTAACGCATCGGGCGTGTGAGCATAATCGACAACGACGGAGAAGGGCTGTCCCTCGCGCAGCGACTCAAATCGACCAGGCACCTCATCAAGCCTTGCAAGCTGTGGCCCTATGTGCTGGACGTTAAACCCAAGTGAATAAGCAGATGCCAGTACCGCCAGAAGGTTGTAACAGTTGAATTCCCCCCTCAGCGGCGTTTCGACATCTAGCGTCCCTTCGGGATACACGACGCGCATATGTGTTCCACCTCGACCGAGCGAAATGTCTTCGGCACGCCAGTCTGCCGATTGGCCTAGACCGTAGGTCACTACATTGGCCGCTGTATCTTGAGCCCAGCTGACCACCTGCGGATCGTCCGCATTCAGCACGGCATATGCGCTTTGATCCAACCCGCTGAATAGACGCGCTTTTGCCCGGCTATAAGCAGCATAATCACCGTGAAAGTCGAGGTGATCACGCGTCAGATTGGTGCCAACGGCCACGCGAAACGGGATGCCTTCCACGCGTCGCAAGGCCAGGCCGTGCGAAGAAACCTCGAGAGCCGCAGCCTGCATGCCCGCGTCGACAAAGGCCCGCAAATAGCGCTGCAGCACGTCCGCTTCAGGGGTTGTATTGACACCTTTCTGCAAGACTCCATCTGCCGTATAGCCCAGCGTCCCGATATAACCACAGGGCATGTCGCACCGATTGAGCAGCGCCTTCATTAGGAAGGCCGTAGTCGTCTTCCCATTGGTTCCAGTAACACCGATATTTACCAACGACTCATCGGGTGCACCATAGAAACGACGAGCCAAGCGCGGGAGCGCCCGACGACAGTCGTCGACTACGATCTGCGTCCCCATGCAGCCCACCGTCTTTTCAACAACGACGGCTACCGCACCGCGGTGTAGAGCATCGCCAACAAATTCATGGCGATCCTGCTGTTGCCCTTCGCTCAAGGCAACGAATAAATCACCTGACTGGACCGCGCGGGAATCGCAGCAAATGGTGCGCACGCGCCCTTCAACCTGTCCGTAAATACGTGCCTCAGGCAATTCGGCCAGCAACTCGGCCAGCAGCATTTCAAAGCTCCCCTTGGGATACTTTCCGCTCGTCTTCCAGTATCTCAAGCATGCGCGCCTGTCGACTCTGCAGTTCACCCACATCGCTCAAATAGCCCACATCCTCGCCCATATGACAGCGGATATCGACACCTACCAACACGTCCTCACCAGGCTCGGGCTCCTGTGCAATCACAACGCCACCGCGCCCCTCAACCACGACTTCTAAGCCGCGCAGTTGGGCCGTCAATCGCGCTGCACTGCGCGTCATTCCACGCAGATCCGGCACGGACAATGTCGAGACCATAGGACCCGGCATCGGCGTATCGGCAAGTAGACCACCCGGCAGATGGACAATTCGCTCCATCACCCGCTGAAAGGCTGGCGCCGCTACGCTCCCTCCCCAACGCTCTTTCTTTGGATCATCGACTACAATTACGCACACGAAATGCGGATCTTCAACGGGTAGAAAACCGGCAAAGGAAACGACGCTCGCATCGGGATCGTACCCCCGCCCATGCGCCGAAGCTTTCTGCGCAGTTCCCGTCTTACCCGCCACAGAAAGGCCCTGAATCTGTGCTCGGTGGCCCGTGCCTCGGTCGACAACACCGCGCAATATACCTCGCATGACAGCTGATGTTTCTTCGCTAATTACTCTGCGCAATACTTTACGCTCTGGAGCTCCATACAGCTGCCCCGTTTCGTCGGCATATCCTCGCAGAATCTGCGGCACCATCAACTCTCCGCCGTTGGCAATAGCCGCATAAGCCTGAGCAAGTTGAAGCACGGTAACGCTGATTTCTTGACCTATAGAAAGCGTCTCTAGCGAACGATCGGACCAGTCTTCTGCCCGCTGCAGCAGCCCGCTGCTCTCGGCAGGAAGATCGATTCCACTCCTCGTTGCAAAACCGAAGCTGCGCATGTATTGGTAGAAGCGAGCCCGCGGCAGACGGCGGGCGAATTTGATAACGCCAATATTGCTTGAGTTTTCGATCACTTCGGCAAAACTCAACTGGCCGTGGGGCGTGATATCTCGTATAACATCTCCGTTGGAGAGCGTCAGAACCCCTTCTTCACAGTCGACTCGTTCGCCAACGCGAGCCAGCCCATCCTCTAATACAGCAGCTGCTGCTATAATTTTGAAGGTGGAACCGGGTTCATAAGCGTCGGCAATTACCCGATTCCGACGCTGCATCGCGGTCGAACTACCCGACTTATTTGGATCAAAAAGAGGCACGTTCGCCATGGCCAACACTTCCCCACTGTGGGGATCGAGTATCACGCCCATGGCACTAGCTGCATCTGCCTCCCCGACAGTACGCACCAGTTCCTCTTCGAGAATTCCCTGATAGAGCGCATCTAGGCTAAGAACTATATTCCGACCATGCTGTGGAGCAGAGTGCGCCTGCACGCTACCCGGAACCTGTAGACCGCGCGCATCGACGTAGGCTACTTGTTCGCCATTTTGCTCTTGGAGCAGACTATTAAAAGCGCGCTCGGCGCCTTCGCGTCCTTCATTGTCTATGTTAGTGTGGCCGATAAATTGCCCGGCCAACGAACCGAGTGGATAAAAGCGGCGCGTCGCACTGTGGCTAAATACGCCCGCAAACGAGTCGATGCGCGCCTCGACGCCTTCCCCATCAACCTGTCGAGCCAAATAGACAAAAGAGCGCTCTCCGCGCAGTTGATTCAGGAGCCGCTGCTTGGGGAAACCGCTTAACTTTGCAAAAAAATCAGCTACGCCCTGTGGATCTTCAACGCGTTCTGGTCGTGCATAAAACGAACGGGCTCTGATATCCGCTGCCAACTCGGTCCCACGTCGATCCAACAAACTGCCGCGCCGAGCAGATAGCTCGGTCTGGCGAACATATTGACCATACGCCCGTTCCGCATAGGCTTCACCCAATACGCCCTGGACCTGCACCAATCGGGCAATCAACACGCCCCATAGCAGCAATCCTCCCCAAGCAGCCCAGCGGAGTCGACGCGGCCCACACCATGCCTCTTTTTTAACCGCACCACGCATTAATCGGCGGCTCGTCCTGACCAAGCCCCGGCCACGGCGACATGCCCGTTGGGATAAACCATACCCATCTGACCAACAGCTACATGTTCAATCATTTCTAACTTCTTTTTAAACGCAATCCCCGCCACAAGTCGAGTTCGCTCTTCGCCCAATACCGCGAGTTCGTGTTGAGCTTGGTCATATTGGCGATGCATTTCGGCGATCTCAACCTTTTGCCACACGCGAAACAGCATGGCGCCTATGAGCAAGCCGATCACGGCGATAGCACGAGTGCACTGCCACTGTATCTTGGCGTTAGTTTGAACACGCGTCATGTATTTCCCTCTATTTTTTCGTAGACGCGGAGAATCGCGCTCCGCGCTCGGCTATTATGAGCAACTTCATCCTCACTGGGCCGAATCCGACCACGGCCCACCTTGGCAAATTCAGGCTTTTTTCCGCAGGCACACACGGGCATCCGCGGTGGACAAATACAGCCCTTCATACGCTCAGCCATAAACTGCTTAACTATTCGATCTTCGAGCGAATGATAGGCAATGACCGCTACGCGCCCTCCCAATGTCAGGCGATTGACAGCCGCACATAAACCAGCGGTCAACTGCTCAAGTTCACCATTAACGGCGATGCGCAGAGCCTGGAATACGCGTGCCAGCGTCTTGTTGAGCATCTGCGGGCGCGTCACTTCAACGGCACGACGCAAATCAGCAGTCGTTTCGAATCTCTTTTCCTGTCGCTGTCGAACGATGGTCTTGGCGATCCCTTTTGCCTGCCGCTCCTCGCCATAGTCTCGAAGAATGCGTAGCAGGTCTTCCTCGCTGGCCTCCGCGACGAGATCTGCGGCCGTTGTGAATTGCTCGCAGTCCATCCGCATATCGAGTGGACCATCCGCTCGATAGCTAAATCCGCGATGGGCCGTATCGATCTGATGAGAAGACACGCCGAGGTCAAACAGCGCTCCGTTCAAAGCAAATATAGATTCGGATTCCATAAGCCGCTCGAGGTCGGCAAAACTTCCCTTGCGCACGCGGACGCGTGCATCAGACGATAGAACGTGCTGAACTCGCGCGACGGCATCATCATCTCTGTCCACAGCCCATAGCACCCCCCTCTCATCAAGCGCACCTAGTAGCGCGCTACTGTGCCCAGCTCCGCCAGCTGTAGCATCGAGATACACGCCCGTGCGATCGACGACTAGTTGGTCGACGACCGCCTGGCATAGAACCGGTTCGTGATAGGCCACGTTCGCTCCCATCACCATCACAGATCTAAATGTTCAGCAGCCTCTTCCATCCCCTGGTCTGCTTCCTCCATAAAGGCCTGCCAATCATCCGGATTCCAGAATTCGAGTTTGTCCAACGCGCCAATGACAACCATCTGTTCCCCAATGCCAGCGCGCTCTAACAGCTTGCGCGGGATGCCCGCGCGGCCCTGGCGATCCATTTTAACTTCGGCCGCTTGTGAAAGCATCGCGCGAATGAATACGCGGTTCCTGCGTTCAGTCTGCGGTAAACGCATCAACTTTCGCGCGGTCTCTCCCCAAACGTGCTGGGGATACGCCGTGAGACAGTGATCAAATCCGCGCACCACGACAAATGTTCCGTCAGCTTCTGCGGGCAGCTTACGACGGAACTCGGCAGGCACAAAAATGCGCCCCTTATCGTCGACCGGCACGTCGTATTCTCCGAGAAACTGCTCCACAGCGCCCCCCAATTCGAGCTTAATTTAGCACATCAACTATACACCACTTTACACCCCTATACACCACTTTTCTAAAAATCCCATAAATCACTCTGTATGTCAAGCATAATCTTTACAGCTAGATAGAGCATTTTACACAGGCCAATAGCCATTTATCCACACGATAACACAAATAAGTGTATATATAACACTTGATAGTGTGCAAAGAGTAAAAAAAAGAGAGGGCTCTCGCTAAAGAGCCCTCTCCCAATTCTCTGATATACCCCTGTTAGTCTATCTGAAACTGCAGAACGCGTCGATATATGGGCTTGCCGACGGCAAGGTATTTCTCCTCGTAATTGGTCTTGGCTCCATCCCACACCCGATCAATTTCCCGCAGCCGATCGCTCTCTCTTAGAACGTCCTCCATCACCTCAAAATACTCAGCAAAATCCGTAGCCAGCCACAGTAGCCCCCCCGGCATCAGCGTTCGCTCAACCTCGTTTAGGAATTCGCGATTAAACAACCGACGCTTGTGATGGCGTTTTTTCGGCCAAGGATCAGGAAAATAGATATGGTACGCATTGACCGAACGCTCAGGCACAAAAAACTCCACAAATTCGCGGGCATCTGCGCGAACAAAGCGCAGGTTAGACAATTCTCTTCGCACGCAGCGCGCATGTGCCATGCGCAGGTATTTCATCGCCCACTCAACGCCTACATAATTTACATCTTCGCGCCGACGCGCAGCATCGAGGATAAAACGCCCCTTGCCTATGCCAATTTCAATCTCAACGGGATGCTCATTGGAAAAGACTTCCATCCAACGCAGCATTGGGTCTGCATCACCAGCATCTGCCAACTGCAAGAGGAATTCGAGGTCAGCCCCGATAGACATAGCATATATCTCCTAAAGACAGATCACTCAGATCGTACAAAAAAATGGACGCCGATTCCCTAGGGTAACCGGCGTCCACAAGAATAACGCGCTCAGAGAGCCTTAAATCAACCCGCCGCCTCACTGTGGGAAGGCAGCCCACAGAACTGCTGATAATCAATCAGTTCAGTCACGGTAGGATGATCTCCGCAGACGGGACATTCGCTGTCTCGACGCAGCTTTAACTCGCGAAACTTCATATCCATTGCATCGTAGAGCAACACGCGACCAATCAGTGGCTTGCCCTCGCCTAAGACGAGCTTGACCACTTCCGTTGCCTGCATCAGCCCCACCGTTCCCGGCAGCACGCCCAACACGCCCCCCTCGGCGCAGCTTGGCACCTCTCCTGGAGGCGGAGGTTCGGGATAGAGGCAGCGGTAACAGGGGCCTTCCCCTGGCACGTAGACCGTCGCCTGTCCCTCGAAGCGAAAGATACTACCATCAACAACGGGCTTGCCTGTCAGCACGGCCGCATCGTTGACCAGATAACGCGTGGGAAAATTATCGCACCCGTTTACGATAATGTCGTAGTCGGCCATCACATCGTAAATATTATGCGAGGTCAGCAGTTCGTAGTGCGTGCGCACCTCTATGCCCGGATTGAGGTCGAGCAGACGATCACGCGCAGCTTCGACTTTGGGACGGCCAACATCGGATTCACCGAACAGAATCTGACGCTGCAGGTTGCTCTTGTCGACCACATCGGCATCGACCAAGCCAATACGCCCGATACCTGCAGCCGCCAAATAGAGCGCGGTCGGACATCCAAGCCCACCGGCACCGACGAGTAGCACTCTTCCCTTAAGCAGCTTCTGCTGGCCCTGCTCTCCAACTTCGGGAAGTATGATGTGGCGCGCATAGCGCTGCATATCATCTTCCGACAGCAGCCCCCCTTGTTCAAAGGAGTAGCCGGCATCTTTCCACCCCTTAAAACCACCAATCATCGACTTTACGTTGGTATATCCCATAAAAGCAAGGTCGCGCGCGGCCAACGCCGATCGGTTTCCACCGGCGCAGTAGAGCACAATTTCAGCCGAACGATCCATGGTCACGTCTTCCTCTATATTCAGCTCAAGAAAGCCACGTGGGATCAACGCAGCGCCCGGGATATAACCATCCATCACCTCATCGCGCTCACGCACATCGACGATGTGAATAGCCGAACCCGCGCCAAGGCCTTCTTTCACCTCAGCAGCCGTAACTTCGGCTATATTTTGCTTCACCTGCGAGAGAAGCTGACCAGATGTTATGCTCATATTTCCTCCAAAGGATCCTAAAATGCGACTTTTTTATCCTTAGAAACTACGTTTTTTGCGGAGTATCCGCTACGGACGCGTAGCTGACCTACCGCCTCAACAACGCGTTCGGCAACGAAATCGACTTCTCGTTCCGTCGTAAAGCGTCCCAGTCCGAAGCGCAGCGTGGAACGGGCGGCACTATCATCGCGCCCCATGGCTGCCAGCACGTGTGAGGGCACAGGGGCATCTGAGGAACAGGCCGCTCCAGAGGAAAGGGCAACCTCTCTCAGTTCGGCCAGTAGCTCGGCCCCATCGACACCAGCAAAGCTGAGGCTCAGGTGCCCGGGCAGCCGATCGCTGTTCGGACCATTTAGCTGGCAATCAGGTGCCGCGCGTTTAATCCCCTCGAGCAACCGAGCACGCAGCGTTAACAGACGCTGTGCCTCCTCCGCTCCCCGCTCAGCTGCCAGTTCACAGGCCATGCCCAACCCTACGATCCCCGGCACATTGAGGGTACCGGCGCGCAAACCCCGCTCTTGGCCCCCTCCAACCAGCTGTTCGCAGAGGCGAACGCGCGGTGAACGCGAGCGCACGTAAAGGGCGCCCACGCCCTTCGGGCCGTAAAACTTGTGGGCTGATAGGGATAGCAAATCGATCCCCATCTCCTCGACATCCAACGCGATTTTCCCCGCTGCCTGAGCCCCGTCGCAGTGCCAAAGCACGTTGCGCGCTTTACACAGAGCTCCAATTTGGGCGAGCGGATGGATGGTGCCGACCTCGTTATTGGCTGCCATAAGCGACACGAGAATCGTATCATCGCGTATGGCTTGATCGAGTGCCCCCATATCTATTCGGCCCTCTCGGTCGACGTCGAGGTAGGTCACCTCGAATCCATTTCCCTGCAAATATTTACATACGTCGAGAACGGCTTTGTGCTCAGTCTTAGCAGTGATAAGGTGACCGCGCCCATAAAAAGCGGCTACACCCTTTATAGCGAGGTTATTAGCTTCTGTCGCACCGGAAGTAAAAACGATTTCGCGCTCGCGCGCTCCAAGCAAAAGGGCGACCTGCCGGCGAGCGTGCGCCACGGCGATGGCCGCTTCGTTTCCAAAGGAATGCGTCGCACTGGAGGCATTGCCAAATGCGTCGCAAAAATAGGGCAGCATGGCATCGAGCACCCGCCGATCGACCGGCGTGGTAGCCAGATGGTCCATATAGACGGGCAATTTTAGGTCCGACATACCCTAGGCGCTAAAGGATTCTCCACAGCCGCAGGTGGTGCGAGCATTGGGATTTTCGATTTTGAAACCAGCGCCCATCAGACCGTCTTGGTAGTCCAGAGTAACTCCGCTCAGATAGAGACTACTTTTCATGTCGATAAAGATCTTCACGCCTTTGGTCTCAAACACGTGATCCATGTCTCCACCTTGCTCGGCAAACTCCAACTTGTACTGGAAACCCGAACAGCCCCCGCCCATAACGCCCATGCGCAAGCCGCTGTGCGTTTGGCCATCCTTTTCAATCAGCGCTTTAATCTTCTCTGCCGCAGCATCCGTCACGTTAACCATGATACATTCCTTTTCGTCGTCGCTCGTTCAATCGCCGAATCACTCAAAGATCGAAGACTCGATGACGTCGGGCACCTCATCGTGCTGACAGTATACGCCACAATGATGGCAGTCCCGCTCAAATATTTCCTTGCAACAACCAAGACAGCCATTGAGAATCTCAATGGCCTTATCGTTGCGTTCCTTCATTTTTCGGTAGTTCTCAATACGAGCGTCGATCTCTTCCTGCTGCCATTTGAGATGCTCGATCAGCGAATTGGCCAGTTCGCCTCCCGTATTGCTGTGCGCTCGCAGGCGAAACAGATCGCGAATACGCTCCAAATCAAAGCCCAGTCCTTTCAGGCTCTGTATGATCTTGAGACGGCGTAATTGAGCACCCGAGTAGAGTCGGAAACCGCCTTCTGTGCGCTCTTCGGGCTCAATAATGCCCAACTCTTCGTAATAACGCAGCGTGCGGGTTGTAACCCCCGCCTCCTTCGCTAAATCGCCAATTTGCATCATGTAGAAATCTTCTTTGCAACTCAAAGTGCAAACGCATAATATCCTATTTATATTAACGGAAATTTGAAAGGTCGTCAACCGGCCTATTTTTACAAAAATCTACCTTCAAACGGCCGTGAGTCGCCGATTAAAAGGCGAAAATGACATATAATAAAACAATCTGTATCGAAATAGACCGTGGGATAGCTCAAGGGGCAGCACCGGGAATCGCCCTGTGCTATGGCAACGAACGCGGTAGACTAGACAGCTATGTCGCCGGCCATGCGCGTCTGTTGCCCACGCCTCTCCCCCTGTGCGAAGAGGCCTTTTTCGATCTGGCATCGCTGACTAAAGTATTGGCGACCACGCTTATCATCATGCGCCTGCATGAACGAGGCGGCTTTCCTTTAGACGTTCCGCTTGGCACTCTCTGGCCGCAGGCCTATTCAGAGGCCCTAGCCCTACTGACACCGCGGCAACTTTTGGCGCACTGCTCAGGACTCCCCGCAACTCATGCATTCTACCCAGGCAAAAATCCCGAATCGGACGATCCGTATCAACGCCGTCGTCGCGTATTGGAGAGCACACGTCAACTGAGTTTGGCCTACGAACCGGGCACAGAAGCTCGCTACAGCGATTTGGGGCCCGTAATATTGGGTGAATTGCTCGAACAAATAAGCGGGCTGCGCCTCGATAGACTCTTTGTTGAAGAAGTAAGCGCTCCCCTCAGCATAGACGATGTGTTCTTCGTCCATCAAACGGACCCACTGCCCCACGCGGTTCACGCTCAGGATGCATTTGTTGCAACAGAAGACTGCCGGTGGCGCCAACGCATCGTACAGGGGCAGGTACACGACGAAAACGCCTATATGCTGACCGGGGTTGCTGGGCATGCCGGCCTTTTTGGTGCACTGCGCGGCATTGAGCGGATCGCTCAGGAACTGCTGCGCGCGACGACGGATACCAGCTCTTTTCTCTCGCAGAAAACCCTTGAGCTATTTACCAATCGCCAGACGGATCTAGTCGATTCATCGCGTGCGCTGGGGTGGGACACCCCGTCAAAAAATGCCTCGTGCGGTGTCCACTTCAGCCCCAAATCTTTTGGCCATACGGGGTTTACCGGCACCTCGCTCTGGATAGATCGAACGAGCAATATGTATGTCATCTTACTCGCCAACCGCATCCACCCACACCGGGACAATACGAATTTCCTCTCGTTCCGACGCGACCTACACGACCTGATCGCAGTATCTGCGAAACAAATGGCATCCTCCTGACGTCTATACCTCATTCTCGCCATTGGTTTTTTTGCGAGCGAAACGCACGCTCGGCAATATATTCAGCGGGCAGATAATTACCCCGACAGAGGTCGCGCACATGGTATACCAAGCACTCACTCTCATCTTATTGGCGGCAGCACACCTGCATGCCACGACCGTCGAGCGCTTTTCGCTCTCCCAACTTTCAGCACAGGCCCACCGCATTATCGTAGCAACCTGCACGGGGCGCCAGACAGAATCACTAGACGGACAGATCTTTACTCGCTATACCTTTTCCGTAGATGAAACAGTTAAGGGCAACGCACAACCACATATCGAACTCTACCTGCCCGGAGGGACGCTGGAGGGAGTGCAATCACGCATAGCAGGTATGCCCGAATTTATACTGCAATCGGAGCACGTGCTTTTTTTAACCGAACAAAACCATGTTGGATTTGCTTGGCCAATAGGCCTCGGGCAGGGCACCTTTCGCATTGAGCGCACCGCCGACAATACGGCGAGGGTTTACCAGCGACTCGACGGCCTTACGCTCTACGAACAGACCGCGAAAGCAGCCCCAACTCCCTCCATACAGGGCAGCGAATTACATACATTTTTACAGACTGTGCGGACTCTTGCCGGGGATGAGCCCGATGCGCGCTAGTCTAGCAGCCTTCCTGCTCATAGCCGTTTGCACCGGACAGAGCCAGGCGTTCTTAATTCAAACATTTGCAGGCGAAGACGCTCCCATTCAACAAACTTGGTCAAACCCCGAGCGCATTCCCTTTGTGCTCTACGGTACGGGTTCAGACGACCTGTCCCCAGAAGAGAGCCACCGCCTGATTCGCGAAAGTTTCCAAATTTGGCAGGACGTACCAACGTCACGCGTGGCCTTTATAGACCAAGGCGAAACCACAACGCGCACCCCCTCAAGGCGAGATCGAAGGAATCTGATTTTTTTTGATGAAGCCAACGCCTATTTACAGGCCCCAAGGGGCTCCGGGATCATTGCCGTCACCCGACTCAACTCCAATGCGCTGACCGGTGAAATCACCGACGCCGACATCATCTTCAATGGATTAGAATTTACCTTTGCCGGCGATAATTCGTCCACCCGCGGCAGCGTCAACCTAAAGGACGTAGCCGTCCACGAGGTCGGCCACCTACTAGGCCTTGAACACACCCCACTCGATGGCCCCGCCATATCGCGTCCGACGATGAATCCCTTTAATCGCGGCGACGGGCCCGGACTCGGCCAAAGCCTTGAGGCAGACGATATAGCAGGTGTCAGCTATCTCTATCCAACGGCCAATTACGCACGCACGGTTGGCCAAATTAAAGGCACCGTACGCGACTTACAGGGCAACGGATTGTTCGGTGCACACCTCATTGCGTATAACGTAGATACCGGCGTACAAATCAGCACCGTATCCGGCGCGTTTGATGGCTCGAGCGGTTCCTACGTGCTGGAAGGCCTTCCTCCAGGTCGCTACAGGTTGGAACTGGCCGCGATCGGAGGCGCAATCAACGCGGATAACTTCGGTGGCATCTTCACCGATTTTGCAGCTGGGTTTCCTCGAGAATTTTACGATAACAGCCGCGCTGAAAACTTAGCTCAGCTCGTCAACATTGAAGCGGGCCAAACCCTCGACTCAATCGATTTTACCACGGGATTTATTCGCCCAGGCTTCCCCAGCATCGAGCTGTTTGCCCTGCCTTCCAACACGCCGGATACGAGCGGTCCCTACACCATCCGCGCCCAAGCGATCAACGTCAACGACATCTGGCTGCACTATCGGCGCTCGGACGAACAGAGTCAGCGGATAGCTATGCAGCCCGTCGGCGAAGATCTTTTCACAGCCCCAATCCCCGGCCAACCGACACATACCCAACTCGAATTTCGCTTTGAAGCGCGCAACGATTCAATTGAGCAGGCATTCTTTCCGGAAAACGGAAGCTGGTTTGGGTTTTCCGTCGTAGAACTCAGCGGCGCTCCACTCGCCTTTACCGCTCTGCGCGACGCCGACGTAGTCAGCGTTATCGACACCGAAACAAGCAACGAATTAGCGCGCATTGCCGTCGGCGACGAGCCCATCCAGTTAATATTGAGTCAGGATGGCAGGTCGCTCTATGTTTCCAATTTATCATCCAACGATATAAGCGTTATTTCGACGGCGACCTTTCAAGAGATAGAGCGCATTCCAACCGCCCTGCAGCCGCTCGACCTAGCGCTCAGCCCCGACGGTAAAACGCTCTATGCCACCAATTCTGGAGCCGGTACGCTAACCGTTGTCGATCTGGCGACCAACGCAGGACAAACGGTGTGGATTGCCGGGCTCAGCACCGGGCCCTACGGAATTGCAGCCCGCAACGACAAGGTATTTGTGACGGATTTAGCCAACGACCAACTCCTCATTATGACGCCCTCGGGAACGGTGCAATCGCGTATAGACGTCGCTGCACAACCGCGCTCACTCGCTCTCAGCCCCGATAGCCGTTCGCTCTATATTGCCAGTATGGGAGAAGGTACGCTAACGGTTTTCAACGCAGAGGAAGAACGCATAAGCCAGCGGGTGGAGTTACCCGTCGAAGGCACATTTGCCGTCGCGGCCCATCCCGCGGGGGAAAAGGTGTATCTAACAGCCCACGATGATGGCTCGGTATTGGTGCTCAATACAGCCGATATGACGCTGCGCAAACAGATATTCACGGGCGATAATCCTCGCGGTCTGTCCTTCTCCCCCGATGGCCAAATTGTATTTGTAACCAATGCTTTTTCGGACAGGATTACGCTGTTGGACGGAACAACCGACGAAACGATAGGCACTTACAGCACAAGCGATCAGCCGCGCGGCATCGCCGTGAGTAACCCCGTCTATCTATCTGCAGACACGTCGGTTTCGGCTGCATCTTCCCTGCCCGAGGGCTTTACCCTACACCCGACCTATCCCAATCCGTTTAATGCCGAAACGCAGATCGCCTATTCACTGCCGATGGATATTCCCCGGCAGCGCGTTCAACTCAATGTGTATAATGGGATGGGACAGCGCGTGCGGCAGCTCGTCAATGCCGTGCAGGAACCGGGATTCTATGCGACCCGTTGGGATGGTCGCGACGACCGAGGCAAAGCGGTCTCAACCGGAGTATACATGCTTTCCCTGCGCACTGATGGCCACCATCAGACACGCAAATTACTCCTCCTGCGCTGAGCCCTCGATAAAACCTTCTACGCTAAAGTAGCGAAAACCGGTATCGCAAAATAACGTTAAAATACGCTGAGTGGGCGCCATATTGCCTGCAATGCGAAGGCTGGCGGCTACGTTTGCACCAGAGGATGGCCCCAGCAGCAGACCCTCTTCACGAGCCAAGCGACGCGCATAATGGAACGCTTCATCGTCATCGATGGCCACCACCTCATCAATCAGACTCCGATCGAGCACTTCGGGAACAAATCCGGCACCAATTCCCTGAATACCGTGTAGGCCAGGCGCTCCACCACCGAGTACGGCCGAACGCTGCGGTTCAACGGCAATTATGGCAAGATCTGGTATGGCCCGTTTTAATACAGAGCCAACGCCGCTAATCGTACCACCCGTTCCAACGCCCGCAACAAAAGCGTCGAGGCGTCCTCTCGTGGCTTCCAGAATTTCCTGTGCGGTTGTTTGGCGATGTGCTTCCGGATTGGCGCGATTGTGAAACTGCTGCGGCATAAAATGAAGCGACGGATCGGTGGCAACGATTTCTTCTGCACGGCGGATCGCCCCGGCCATATCCTCTTCGGCCGGCGTCAACTCTAGCTGGGCGCCGTAGCTAGCCATAACCAAGCGGCGTTCGACGCTCATGTTTTCCGGCATAGTCAGCACAAGGCGATAGCCTAGGGCAGCCGCCGCCATAGCCAGCGCAATACCGGTATTTCCACTGGTGGGCTCGACGATAGTCATCCCCGGACGCAGCGCACCGCCTGCTTCGGCGGCCCGAACCATGCTGATGCCAATTCGGTCCTTTACGCTGCCAGCCGGATTGCGCGACTCTAACTTGCCGAAAATCGCTCCCCCGCCTGTAGGAACAATACGCTGCAGTCGTATGACCGGCGTACCGCCAACGGTTTCTAAAATATTATCTGCCGTTTGTAGTGCTTCCAACGAATCCGTATCCATACTAGGAAACTAATCTGCCTAGCCCCTATCGACAAGGATTTGCTCGGAAATTTCACCCACGAGAAATCCCTGAAGATCTCGAACAATAGATCGGAAAGCCGTCTCTCCGCGTGCGCGCGCTTCCGAAGATTCCAATCGACGTTGGTGCCAAGGTAAGACGTCGCGCAGATAGCGATGCTCGATCGTGGCCTGAACTTCCTGAGTGGGCCGCACGACTCTCAGTGAGCGTATTTCCCCAAAGTTGATATTGGGCGTTCCGACCCCGTTGATTAACGCGGCGATCTGCCCCCAACCTCCCTGCGTTTTAAAAAACAGCCACGTGAAGTAGGGATTAATTCCGCGCAGTCGCACGAGGTCGACAAAACAACCGACATTGGCCCGATCACTCCCCGTATAAACTGCCAGCCGATTGCGACCAAGGGCACCAGCCCCCGAACGCGGAAAGAGCAGATCCCCCGGACGCACGCGACTGCGCTCAGGATCGAAGTCCCCGCAGCATTCGACTCGGAGTAAAGCGCTCTCGTCGAGACCTGTTTCGGCAATATCTCCCTGTCGAATAATCGGCGTGCCGCCTTTGACAGGATCTGGCTTGCGTCCCGTCACGATGGGACCATACGTCAGATGCTCAATGAAATCGCCCAGCGGCTCTGTTGCAAAACGCCGCCCTAGCGAGCGCACCTGAGAAAGTCCCTTCCAATAGCCCGGATCCCAGCGCTTACCCGCCAACTGAGCAAGCGAGATACGCTCTTCAACAAGGTCGGAACCAGTTCCTATACGCACCTGCTCCAGATAGTCTGCAGGCGAAGTCACCAGCGCAGTCGGAGCGACCAGCCGCACCTCTATACGACCTCTTGGCCTTCGCTTCTGAAAAACGACGGCAGCCGTTCGCGCATTGAGCCCGTTGCCGCGGAAAACGGCCGAGGGCAATTGGATTACATCCGTCAGCACCAATTCCTTGAGTAGATAATCGCGCGCGGTCTGGAGTCGTGCGTTGGTAAAAAAGCCTTCTGGCAGGATATGGACTCCCCAACCACCCGGTCGGAGCATTTGCAGCGCACGTTCCATAAAGAGCCATTCTATGGGATAGCTCTGTTCGTTTTCCCCAAGTGCAACCCACATCGGAAAGCGCTGAGCAAAATCCTCTCTGGTGGGAGAGTTCATGGCCTTGTTAAAAGCAGAGAGCTTACCAAAGGGCGGGTTGCCGACAACCAGGTCGAAGCCTCCGTCATTCACCCCGGCGAACGTTCCCAAGAGCGCATCACCAACATGAGCAATCCCCGGGCGATCTTTCCACTGCGCATCAATCTCGATGCTGTATATATCGGCTGGGTCTACCCTCCCAGTTACCAGAGCAGCTTCTAACCACACACCCGATCCAGCGGATAAGTCAATGACGCGAAGCCGATCCCCTTGCTTCCCTCTTTGGCGCTTAGCAAGCAAACGCCAAAGAGCGTGCGCCACGTCTCTCGGTGTAAAATACTGAGCTAACTGCGCGTTTGGATACGGCGTGTAGATACCCCGACTCAACGCTGTATATCCTGCGTTACACGCAACCAGAAGGTTCTATCTGACAGTAGATAAATAAAATCCAACACAATCAATGCCTTAAGCTATTTCTACCAGGATGGCATACATCCTGCTATGCAAATCTGCACGACGCATTCTCCCCCCCTATCCCATGGAGGTCATATGTCGCAGCTAAAGATGCCCCACATAAATCAGGTTGCCCTGAGTGGACGCCTCGTCCACGAACCCGAGCTCATCCTGAGCGAAAGCGGCGCCGCGCGACTTACTGCGCGCATAGCCGTCAATCGCACCTATCGAGACCGAAACGACGAATGGCAGGAGGAGACGTGTTTTTTCGACATCGTCCTGTGGCAAAAGGCCGCCGAGTCTTTTGCGCGCCGACTGCACAAAGGCACCCCGGTATTTGCCAGCGGCCGTCTGCAAAGTCGGACTTGGCGAGATGCCGACGAGAGAAACCATTCAAAGATCGATATTCAAGTCCGCAATCTTCAGATTCTCGAGCGAGACGAACGAGAATCTGAAGAAATCGACGCGTTCCTCCCCCCAGAAGAAGAAAGCATCGTTCCAGCCGCTTAGCGCACAATAGCT
>JAYOKQ010000087.1:0-18349 GCA_038119905.1 Gemmatimonadota bacterium
CGCCGCCCGCCCGTCGGCTGCGATCGGTCTGTCCGCATGTGAATGGCGAAGCTCTTTCGCGGCTGCGTAGAGGTATTGGCCCCGCTGGCATGGAACGTCAGCGCATCGTGCAAGCTGGCACCACCGGCTTTCATAAGGGCGCTTTCCTCCTGCCATTGTGCTCCATCTGGCAGGGCGATTGCCCGCTGCTGGGCCGGCAGATCCTGATCGAAAAAATCGCCCCCCGGAAGTTGACCCCAGTGATGCGAACCGCGCACAAATCGCATGGGCCCTGAATCTGGACCAACGTCCCCTAGGGCGACCCATGCCGTAAAGAGTTCGCTGCCCTCTTCCCAGGCCCCCCAGTAGTGGCGATCCTGATGCCATCCCACGTTGACCTGGCCCGCATCCACCGCGCTAGGCGGTTTGTATAGCAGTTGGACCCACCAGACCTGCACCCACTGCGCCTCTGTGACCTGGGCTGCCCAGGCACCTAAATTAGGATGGCTAACTAGGGCCAGAATCGATTGATCGGCCAGCTGCGGCATTTCGATTTTACACAGCACTCCCTCGTCATCGCCCGGATTCCACGGCGAAGGCTGGGGCGCTTGCCCCGTATCGTATTCGCCCCGGCGCAGTGCGTCCATACCCGCGCTGGCCTGCGCTACGACATCCGCCGGTACAATCGGTTCGGATTGTACGTAGTACCCGTCGCGCCGATAGGAATCGGCTTCGGTGCTCATGGACGCACCTCGGGCACATCGACCCAGCGTCGCTCTTCGGCTGCTTTTAAGATCGCGTCGGCTACAGCCTGAGCCCGCATACCGTGATAGAATGAGGGGCGGCACTCGCGCTCTTCGCGGATCGCGCTGACAAATTCCCACGCCTGGTCATAGCGAAACGTGCGCACCGGGTCGCCCTCCTGCGGATCCCGCGGCGATAGCGGTCTCTTAAGAAATTCCTCGGGCACTGGACGCGCTTCGTAGGGCGCTTCGCGTCCCCCCCAGAGAATTTCGTGCGGTGAATGCAGTCGATATACGACAGAGGCTTCTGTGCCGTTGATCTCAGCCTGATCGTGATCGCCGCCGGGGCCAAACCCCTTTGACAGCTTGCCCATTTCGAACACGCCGGTGGCCCCTCCGGCAAAGTCGACGATCCACGCGACCCAATCCTCGACATCCTGGGGGCGACACGATGATCCATCCCGGGCCTGATCGCGCGGAACGAGCTGCTTAGCCGAAGCGCAGAGCGATACAATCGGCCCGAGTAAATCCTCGGCGAAATCAATTCGGTGAATGCCCATATCACCGAGTTCCCCCGATCCAGCCTGATCCTTGTACTGACGCCACCCGATAGCCCGCTCGCCCCAATCCTGCAGGCGCTGAAAGCGCGCATGGCGAATTTGTCCCAGCGCACCGCTGTGCACCAAATGGCGGATGTAGTTAAGTGCCGGCACAAAGCGATAGGTAAAAGCCGTCATATGCCGCAACCCCGAACTCTTGGCCGCTTCGTAAATAGCCCGCGTTTCGTCGTAATCCATGCCTAGCGGTTTTTCGCACATGACGTGACAGCCAGCTTCAAGTGCCTGAAAAATGAGTTCGCGGTGATATACGTTCGGCGTGGCAATGGCTACCGCATCGGGCTTGACCACCTCGAGAAACTCGCCCATATCAGCATAGCAGGCCTCAATGCCCCATTCCGCACTGCGCGCGGCACGCAGCGCATCGCTCGGTTCGCAGATACCCGCAATTTCAACGCCGGGAATGCGGCTGAAACCCGGGTAGTGCACCGCGTCACAAACCCCTCCAACCCCCACCAAACCTACGCGCAACGTATCCTCGCTCATTGTGCTCCTCCGTCTTCAGCAACGAGTGAATGTTCTATTTCCATAACCCGATCCACCAATTCGTGCAGACGCGGCAGATCCGCGTTGGCCACGTCTTCGGCAAAGGGAACGACGGGGCCGCCGGCTAAACCTGCCCGCTCCATAGCCGCGTGCAGCGCCGAACCGCTATAGCGTGCGGCGCGCTCGCCGCGCAAATCTTCGAAGGGCACCATCACCTCGCGCAGGGCATCAGCTCCGCTGTGATCCCCCGCCGCAAACCGATGGAGAATGGCCAGACTAGTGCGCGGCGCGAAGTTTGCCATACCCGAACTAAAGCCAACAGCACCAGCCGATAAATAGTCCAGAGCAGGATCTTCGGCCATACCGCACACCATGGCCGCCTTGTCGCCGCAGCCATCGTTAATGCGCGCAAATGCCTCGATGTCATCGACTGCATATTTCAAACCCACGACCTCATCCAGCGCACACAGGCGCACGACCTGATCAACCGGCATAATATCCAAGCGCCGCTGGTAGAGGATCAGCGGCAGCTGCGCAGACTCTGCAAAGCGCCGCATGCCCTCTTCGACCCCTGCGGCAGATGCCGGCCCGACAATGGGCATTACCATAGCGCCGGCCACGCCCAGCGAACGGGCGATATGGGCCATTTCCAAGGTTCGACCGTAGCCGGGACCAATGCCGGGCACCACCAGCGCCCGGCCTCCGGCTGCATCGACAAAGGTGCCAACCGTGGCTTCGTATTCCTCGAGACTGGCATCGTATACGAGTCCCGTGCCGCACATCGGCATGAGAAAGTCCGCGCCAGCTTCAACCAAGTAACGGACATTTTTTGCCGCCCCCTCCCTATCCACACGCCCCTCGCTCGTTCGCGGCGTGATCGCCACAACCAGCACATTGGCACAGCTTGCCATCGTCAATTGACTCATCGGTATCTCCTCTTTGTTGGCCTAGGACGACCTATTTCCATATGGTGTCCGCCCCCGTCTTAGCGTGACGATTGTAACGATCTATATAGTCTTCACGCGGAGGCGAAAAAATATCCAATACCTTGGCCGGTCCCTCTTCGACAATACCCCAGTGCGCTACGTTGGGCGGAATGATAAAGGCATCTCCAGGTCCGGCTACTTTCTCTTTATCGCCAATGCGAAAGCGCAGTTTACCGGCTAATACTAAACCCGCCTGCTCGTGGGGATGGCTGTGTTCGGCCACCTCAGCGCCCTCTTCCATCTCGAGAAAGGAGAGCATGAGGTGCTCGCCGGCGGCCAACGCACCGACAATGCCGGGAAAGAGTTCGAGCCGAGACAGTTCACCGGGCTGTATAAAAGGCATATAGCTCCTCCTTTAATGAACAAAGGTCCGCAGCCACACATCGCCGCGGTAGCGCGGCCAGAGGGTGGCAAAGCGACCGATCATCAGACCGTTATAGGCCAACCAAGCGCCCTGCATTTCCCAGCCCAGCACATAGACAAAGAGCAGGGCTAAAGGCGCGTAAAATAAAAACGCCGCGGCGGCCATCGCGGCAAATAAGTATCCCATATCATTGGCGCCGATGAAAATGCCGTCCAATACGAATACGATGGCATTGAGCGGCTGTATCAGCGCAACAACCCAACGCAGTTGAGCGACGGCAGCCACAACTTCGACGTGTTTGGTAAACAGGCCGGCAAGCATTTCGAGCCCTAACAAAAAGACCAGCCCAAACAGCGCGCCGATACTAGCGCCCCATCCGATAATGCGCTGGGCCATCGCTCGCGCTTGGGTGAACCGACGCTCACCCAGCAGATTTCCCACCAGCGTTTCTGCCGCGTGAGCAAACCCATCAACGGCAAAACTACTCAACCCCCATAGCTGCCAAATAACGGCATTGGCGGCCAGCGGCACTTCTCCCATGCGCGAAACGATAGCCAACATGGAAAACTGGGCAAATTGCAGACACAGCGTGCGGCCGAATAGATGGGCATTCGTGCGCAGGATAAGGGCGAATTGATTCAGCTTCCACAGCCCTTCAAATGATTTACGCATGGAGTCGCCGTAGCGGGTAACGACGATAATTCCTCCGACACATAGCGCGGCCATGTTACCCAAGACCGACGCCCATGCCGCCCCCGTCACACCCATTTCAGGCGCCCCCCAATGCCCGTAGATCAGCGCATAATCCGCAATCACGTTGACGATATTGGCCGTAAACGTAACGAAAAGCGGGGCCATGGCATTGGCCGTACCCAAGAAGAAACCGTTGAGTGTCAGCAGAGCCAGCACCAGCGGCGCTTCATAGAGGCGCACGGAGAAATACTGCATGCCCCAGCGCTGCACGTCCTCGCTGCCTCCAGCCAGCTTAAAGCCAAACGGAGCCCAGAAGTCCCCAAGCAGGAGCATTGCAGAAGACAGCACCAAAGCAATGGCCAGCGAGCGGTAGAGTATGTGCGAACAGGCCCGCATATCTCCAGCGCCAAAAAACTGGGCCACCATGGAGGTCGTCCCCATGCGCAAAAAACCCATGCTCCAATAGAGAATGCTAAAGAGAACCCCGGCCGTAGAAACGGCTCCGAGCGAAGCCACGTCCGGAAGGTGACCAATCATCGCCGTATCGGCAATTCCGATCAGCGGAGCCGAAAGGGCCGCCAAGACGCTGGGAATGGCCAAGCGCAGGATGCGCCCGTCTAGCTCATTCACCCGCAGTCCCTTCGGGCGACCATCCGTAGTGCTCCAAATCTATAGCGCCTGCGCGAAAGACAATACCCTCGGAGACCAACAGATCGCGCTGCAGCATATGGAACCCGCTACCCGTGCGCGGCGATACTCTTCCGCGTGCATTGATCACGCGGTGCCAGGGCAGATCGAGCTCTTCCGGCATGCCGGCTAAGGCGTAGCCAACTTGGCGCGCACGGCCGGGATATCCGGCCCATTGAGCTATTTGTCCGTAGGTTGCGACTCGGCCCCGTGGAATCTGCGCTACTGCAGCATAGAACGCTTGTCGCATGGAGTTTTTAACAGTTGGCAGCGCTGCTCTCATCGCGCCCTTCGAGAAAATCTAGCGCCTTGGTATAGCTGCGGCGCTCCAGATAGTGGCGCAGCATGGGAGGAGTTTCACTCGGCATTCCCGTGGACAGCCCGTCGACGGTGCGAATACAATCGACTAGGTCGGCTGACCCGGCTTCTATAGCTGCCAGCATGCCCTGCAACGCTTCGTGCAGCGCGCGTTCCCACTCTGGATATGTCGCCATCAAAGAATCCTCCTCACGCGCTTAGGATCAGGTAGGAGATCCATTCACTTCCGCTGTTTTCCACCCGATAGGTATGGCCTGCCGGAAGGTGCACCATATCCCCCTCCATCAAACGCTGCGTTCCATCGACATCGACGAGTTGGCCCTCGTTTTCCAGCACGTAGACCACCTGCTCAAACGCTTCGCAGCGTTCGATAGTCGACCCACCGGGCTGCACGCTCTCCCGCTCAATACCGCGCATCTGACGCAGGTATCCAATTTCTTCTTCCCCCTCCTGTCCAAGCTGACGCCAGCGCACGGCACCGCGCCCGTCACCGACCGGTGCAACGTCCGTCCAATGGCGAATCGCAAACGAACCGCCGGGACCATCTACCTGCTGACTTATGACGTGATGCACAAGCCAATCGTCGTTCATATCGTTGAACATTTGATGGTAAACACCTGCCGGCAAATAGACCGCATCGCCCGCCCGTACTCGATGTCGTTCATCGCCGAAGAGCACTTCGCCCTCGCCCTCAAGGATGTAGTAGACCTGCTCCGTCGTGTCGTGCTTGTGGTGATCAGACGTCTTTCGTCCCTGCAGCGCATGGCGTGCAAAGCCGCGCATCGCCCGCAGTCTATTGCGCTCATCGGGATCGTCTTCGCGCTCCCAGTCGCGCAATCCGCCCCAGTGCACGGCGCTCAGGTGGGCAATCTTGGGCTGCACGTCTCGCCAATTAATCTTATATGCCATGACATTGAACTCCCTTACATGGCGACAATTTGCCGCATCCTTCCACCGAGATCGACCAATTCCTCATGCGAACCACCTACTTCGTGAATCGCCCACGCATTATAGCCTACATCCCGCAGCGCTTCCATAACCCCGCACCAATCCGTATCGCCGTCCAATAGGTTTACAAAGCGGTGTTCGCGGCGCACGTAATCTTTGAAATGCACGCCCTTTATGCGCTCGACACCGAGCTGCCGTATCCACTGTTCGGGATATCCGTAGGCCATCATATTGGCAGTATCTAAGTAGATGCCTACCCACTCGCTGCCCACTTCGTCTACAAAGCGCTCAGCCTCGAGCGGACTGAGCAAGAATTTGTTCCACACGTTTTCAACGCCGATAGCCACCCCTTGGTCGGCTGCAAAGGAGGCCGTTTCGGCAAGGGCATCGCGCATGTAGTTCCACGCCGCCCCGTAGTGGGCATCAATCGGCAGTTGTCCTGGGTGCAATAGCGTCGTCCCTACGCCAAGGGCTCCGGCTATTTCGATGGATCTACGCAGGCGCGCTACGCAGAGCGCCCGTTGACCGGCGTCGGTGCTCAGGAGATTGCCGCGCTCTTTGGGCTGCGCCATCACGCTGACAATTTCAACACCCGCGCTGCGACAGACAGCGGCCACTTCGGCCAGTTCTCCCAAAGACATATCGACCCGAAGGTCTTTATCCTCGGCAAAAACCAATTCCACCGCGTCGTAACCAGCTTCTTCACACAAGGCTAGTGTATCGGTAAGCGAAGTCGCTCCCAATATAATTTGCGTGACACCAATTTTCATCTCAGCTCCTTCTGTGTCCAGAAACTACACCAGTCCCCAACCCACGTCCAGTATAGGCGGCTGCCACTGTCCAGAGACCCATAAATAGAGCATCAGCGGCAGAGCAGCATTTAGCAGAATTCCCAAGAGCCCCCGCCAGAGAACGACCTTAAAGACAAACAGCCCCCGCGCAAAAGCCCGTCCACTGTGGAACAGCCCAACGGCCGCTACGGCCAACAGCAGCGAAGAGGGCCAAATAAAAAAAACGCTGCAGCCAACTGCGCCAAGCATCAGACCGTAATTGGCACCATATCCCCTTCCCCGCACTCGCCGCACGCCATCGACCTTCTCTTCACCGTGCGCTGCTGAACCGCCCTCATCCCGACTTTGCGCCATCAAACGGGCAATCCAAACAAAGGTCCATATGAGAACGGCAAAGCCCACCGATAGAACGACGACCCCCACGGTAGAATTCACGTTAAGCTACTTCTTTCGCGCGATCGAATGGCCAGCATTGCGTTTGTCTATCTAGCGCTACGGCGCTATCTTCCTTCTGTTTGGTTCACCAATATCCGAGGAGATCTAAAATGGCAAAAAGAAAATCGGCCGCCAAGAAGAAAGACGTCCGAATTGGCGTAGTGGGTTTGGGCCGAATGGGGGCCAATATGGCCCGCAACCTCGTTGACAAACGGTTCACGATTAGCGCGGTGCACGACGCCAATCCCCGCCTCGCTACCGCATTGGCCAAAGAGCTCAATTGCCAAGCGACCAAGACCCTGGCCGAGGTAACGGCGGCCAGTGATGTCGTCCTCACCGTCGTTACGGACGATGCCGCCATGCGCTCCATTTTCTCGAAGCGAGGCGACTCTCTGCTCAACGACGCCAAAGGCACGGTCTTTATCAACTGTGCGACGATTTCTCCAGCCACACACGTCGAGGTAGAGCAGCGCGCCGAAGCGGTGGGAGCCTCTTCCCTCGAAGGCTGCATGGCTTCGAGTATCACGCAGGCGCGCAAAGGCACGCTGTATTTAATGTGCGGCGGCAAGCGCAGCGTATTCAACAAAGTGCGTCCCATATTGGATGCCCTGAGCGTCGACCTACGCTATATCGGCACGGCAGGCCAGGCCGCTCAGGTCAAAGCATTGGTCAATATGGTGATGAATATCAACACAGCGGGACTGGCCGAAGGACTCGGCCTAGGCCAGTCGCTTGGACTGGACCTCGGCGTGTTGATGAAGGTCTTTTCGCAAACCGGAGCCAACTCGCGCGTGCTTGAAACCGATGGGGCCGATATGGTCGCCCGCGACCACGAATGCTATTTCTCCGCGGCACACGCAGCCAAAGACTCCGGCATTGCCCTCGGCTTAGCCAAGGAGGAAGGCCTCGACCTGCCCCTGGCTGCAGCAGCCAAAGGCCAGTTCGATCGCATGAAGAAAATCGGCCTGGGCGAATTGGATAAATCCGGTGTCGCCGAGTTGACGTTTCCCGGGCGAAAAGGGTCCAAGCGCAAAAAATAAGTTCGACTCAGTCAGACTGAGGGCCAGCGCAACGCTTCGGCGTTGGCTGGCCCTATTTTTTAGCGCGGCGCGTTTGCCAGCGCGCCCTCAGCGATGCTCGTATAGCGGGCTTGCGCTCCGTAACTTCCTGTAAGACCATCCCGCCCATCGCCCAGCGCGACCAAAAGGCCACCAGTACAAACAGCACCGCCGTGCAATAAAAGGCACTGCGGAAGCCCAATGATGCACCGATATATCCGCCAATAGAAGGCCCCAATGCCCAACCGAGGGCTGAAGCACTGGTCATAATACCAAAGGCCTTCCCTCGATCCTCCTCATCGACGACAAAGGTGACAATCGTATTGGCAACCGGCCGCACCGCTCCCGTCGTCAGACCACCCATTACCTGCAAAACGGCAAACATAAACACGCTAACAGAGCTGCCTTGCAGCACCAGAAAGCACGCCGTAGATACCAACCCACCAAAGAGCATGCGCTGAACGCCGATATGGCCCGTCCACTTACCCATGACAGCCGAGGACAGTGCTCCGGTCAAACTCATGAGTGAAAAGATAAATCCGGCCTCGGTGATAATTTCCGTGTGGCCGGCCAGCTGCTGTAAAAATAGCGGCACGACGGGCATAATCACGCCGTAGGCAAACTGAATGAGCACGAGACAGATTAACGTGATGAGAAAGGGCCTCAGATGCAGCAAGCGCGATGCATCGGCAAAAAAAGCGTGCATCCCGTCCTGCCCATCGCCCCCTTCTTCTTTGGCTTTGCCTTTAGTGAAATCTTCGCGCACAAGCAGTTGAACGGCAATACCGGCTGCGACAACCATGGCCCCGGAAACGATAAAGCTAGCGTGATATCCATAGGCTTCGATAAAGGGGCCTCCGGCCATCGGACCAACTGCCGCCCCCAGTAAAAATGCGCCCTGCATCATGCCCATGGCATAACCCAGATGCTGCTTAGGAGTCGTCGTAGACACCATTGTAATACAAGCCGTCACCGTGCCAGCAAGCGCCCCCTGCAGCATACGCGCTATCAGCAGTTCGACCACGCTATCGGCATAGGCCATAAAAAAGACGGTTAAACCCCCACCGACCATGGAGCGAACGACCATACTCTTGCGCCCAAAGCGATCGGCCAACGCACCCCATACCGGCGAAGAAAGCGCCATGGCGAATCCCGCGACTGACCCCATATACCCAGACCACAGCAAGGCTTCTTCTAGGTTTTCTACGTCGAATTCTTGAACGTAATAGGCAAGAAATGGCTGGACGGCGTGAAAGCCAATGATGGCAAAAAGCTCAGCGCACCACAGGGTGTAGAAGTTTCTTTTCCAAGAGATTTCCATGAAGACTAAAGAACGGCGCTGGACCGTTTTTACGCCAAGAGCCTAAGCGAGAAGCACAAAAATTCCCGGTGCCGCGCCTGCGACACCGGGAATTTTTCTAGAGCAGGTAGGATGGCTACTTATCCGCCAACCAAGAAAGGGCCGCCGCGCGCCGGGCCTCGGGCGTGTTGGCCGTGGCCGGCAGCTGGTGCAGTTCCCAGGCAATCGGATGTTCGAGCACGTCTCCCACTTCCATAAAGACCCAAGGACTGAGCAACTCGAGTTCCGTATAGTCGGGGCAAGTATACACTTCAGCGCTCAATCCACCATCGGGAAAGGTCTGCGTTCCGTCGCGACGAAAAAATTCGGCCATTACGACCTGTCCGACGATACCCGCTAACCAGCGATCGGAATCGGCACCGGTCTTTTGGTTCTCCGTTGCATCCGGCACAAAGATTCCGGTGTTGCCTTCGATCGTGAAGTTGCGCTCGGCTGCACTCTGCGCAAAACCGAATGGAAAGTAGCGCGCTTCGAAATGGCTGTGGGGGTTGAGCGGATAGAGCGTTTGCTCCGGAGGGTTGATCTGCGTGACGTTCCAAATCGTATAGCGCAGCGGCTCCAATTCCTCGCGCTGGGCCTTAGCGAGCTTTTCGATTGTCTGCTGAATATCAACGCGCGTCCCCTCGGGCGCCAACCGGATGGCGCGGATGCTACGCGCTCCATTATAGGCACTAACTGGGCTGGTGATTACCACGCCGTCTGCAAGCAGCTCCACTTCGTGCACGCCGCCGTCAAACGCGTGATCGGGTGGCCAAGCATGTCCGTTGATATCGGCGAATTCACTCTGCTGGTTGGGCCAGACCTTGTCGCCGCCAAAGTTGGTCCAGGTATACTGACCCTCCTCATCGCGAAAAGGCTCTCCTTCGGGCAGCACCTTACCGTGAGATTGGGGTTCCGACCAGAGGATGTTATCCCCTCCGACAAAGCCGTAGTGCATAATCCGCCCAATCTGCGGCACCACCACGAGTTCGACCGTTCCGTTGCTCAGCTGCACGGCATCAGACCAGCCGCTGTACTCGACTCGCTCTACCGCCACCTGCGCCGTGGCCACAGAAACCACAGTCAGGCAAAGCGAAGCAATAGCTATGTGCAATCGCATACCGACCTCCTAGCGCAGCGCCGATACGCCGCCGCCCTTCAGAGCGCGGGCCACTTCTTTTTCTACGTCGTCCTGCTTGACCATCGACGTATCGCCGATGGTTTCCTGGACGAGGATACCGTGCGCGGCTCCCCACTGCACGGCGTCGGCGGGCTCCTTGCCGTTGAGCAACGCGGCGATAATACCCGAAGCAAACGAGTCTCCGCCGCCGGTCCGGTCGGCTATCTCGATATTTTCGCGCACCGCAGCCTGGTGAATTACGTCGGCTTCCACGTCGTATAGAACGGCACCCCAGTTAATGCGATCGGCGCTAAGCGCACCGCGCAGCTGGGTGCCAATATACTTGAGGTTGGGATAATCCTGTGAAACCTGACGCAGCATCTTGGTATAAATTTCCAGCCAAACGTCAAACGAAGCATCCTTGGGCACTTTTTCCGTCTCGTAGCCCAGCGCGTCATCAAAATCGTCCTGGTTGCCAACGAGGAATTCGACGTGCGGGACAATCGACTTGTTAATTTCGCGCGCGCGATCCTTGCTCGGTTCCACCTTGGAGCGGTAGTTCAGATCGAACGAACGACCCGCCCCGTATTCCCCTGCCTTTTTCATCGCCTCGAGCGCCAAGTCGGCTGTTTTTGGCGATAGCAGCGTATAGATGCCGCCCGTGCTAAACCAGCGCGTGCCCAGTTCGCCGAAGAGAAAGTCCCAGTCGACGTCACCCGGCCCCACTTCGCGGACCGGGGTATGAGCGCGGTAGTATTCTGTCACGGAGGGCAGTAAGCCTTTGCCGGCCCAGGTAAAGTTGATACCGTTGTGCAGGGTTCCCTTACCGTCCGTGCTAAATGGGCCCTTGCCGCCGTTGTTAAACCAAACAATATGCGACGTATCGAGCCCCGCCTCGCGAAGTTGGTTTTCGATATTGCGACCAATGCCATCGTCGACCAGTGCCGTTACAACGGCGCCGCGCAGACCAAAGCAGTAGCTCAACCCTTCAGCGACGTTGGTCTCCCCACCCCCGTGCCAAATGCGCGCATTGCGCGCGCGCGCGGTGGGCACCTGCCCCGGGTCGATGCGCATCATAACCTCACCCAAGGCGATGGCGTCATAGCGCGTCTCCGCAGCAGATTTCAAGTTAATAGCCATTTCTATCCCTTTCTTATTCGTTCTATCTATGTGTTAAACCGTGGGTAAATCTCCCAGAGCCTGCATGTTCTCCTGCAGCATTTCCTCGGTGAATTCATGCTGCTCTAACTGACCGGCAAAGTAAGCCTGGTAGGCCGCCATATCGAAATGGCCGTGACCGCACAGGTTAAAGGCGATGCTCTTCGACTCACCGCTTTCCTTGCAGCGCAGCGCTTCGTCAATGGCTCCCTTCACAACGTGGTTGGCTTCCGGGGCGGGAACAATGCCCTCGGTGCGGGCAAACTGCACCCCCGCCTCAAAGCATTCCAGCTGGTGGTAGGCACGCGCTTCAATATCTCCGCTGCGCAGCGCGTGGCTGACCAACGGTGCGGCACCGTGGTAGCGCAAGCCGCCGGCGTGGATCTTAGCCGGCACGAAGTTGTGGCCCAGTGTATGCATCGGCATCAGCGGCGTCATGCCAATTGCATCGCCGAAATCGTAGCGATATTCGCCCTTGGTCAGCGTGGGACAGGAAGCCGGTTCGCAGGCGACCACGCGCATATTATGCTGGTCTCCGGCGATTTTATGCCGTAAAAAAGGAAAGGCAAATCCGGCAAAGTTAGATCCGCCGCCAAAGCAGCCAACGACCACATCCGGCAGCGATTCGCCGGCGCGTTCAAGCTGTTTTTCGGCCTCCAAACCAATTACAGTCTGGTGCAGCAACACGTGGTTGAGGACAGAGCCCAGCGAGTAGTGGGTATCCTCGCGCATGACGGCATCTTCTACGGCTTCGGAAATAGCAATGCCCAGCGAACCCGGCGAATCGGGATCGGCGGCTAGAATCTTGCGGCCGGCCTCCGTCCGATCACTCGGACTGGGCACAACGTTACCGCCGTAGGTCTCAATAACAGCCTTGCGGTAGGGCTTCTGTTCGAAGCTGATGCGCACCATGTAGACCTGACATTCAAGGCCAAATAGCTGGCAGGCATACGACAGGGCCGTGCCCCACTGACCGGCTCCAGTTTCGGTCGTTATGCGCTTGATGCCCTCCTCCCGATTATAAAAGGCCTGTGGCACAGCCGTATTAGGCTTGTGGCTACCCGATGGGCTGACGCCTTCCCACTTGTAGTAGATACGCGCGGGGGTGTCGAGGGCCTGCTCTAGGCGACGCGCTCTATAAAGCGGTGAAGGGCGCCACTGCGCCAGCACCTGACGCACTTCGTCGGGAATCTCTATCCAGCGCTCCTGCGAGACTTCCTGTTGGATGAGCGCCATCGGAAAGAGCGGCGCCAGCATCTCTGGGCCGACGGGTTCACCCGTCCCCGGATGCAGCGGAGGTGGCATCGGCGTTTTAAAATCAGCTGCGATATTGTACCAATGGTTGGGAATATCACTGTCTTCGAGCTGAATCTTGATCGTATCCATATATCCCTCCTAAACGGTGATGTTGACTTTTGTCCCTTTTGCAATTGACTTTTCCAACGCTTCGAGCGCGGCGACCGGACCTAGCATCGTTTCAGCCGTCTCGCTCGTCTTCCCCGTTTTAAACATGCGGCAAAACGTGCGCGTTCCCGTCAGGTACGTGTTCTCGTCAAACGGAATATAGGCATCCAAGCGACCCTTTTCGCCGATCGCGCTCAGGTGAAAACGCGCGGGACCTTGCCCTACTAAGTTCATAGAGGCTATAGCCCCACTTTTATAGGTGATGATGCCCGAGTGGTTTTTGCCCGGTCCGCGCACGACCTGGCCATGGGCCATATCGTAGCCCAGCAGGTTGAGCACCATATCAACCTGGTGGATGCCGTAAAAGAAGATGCCGCCGTATTTCGACTTGATGTCACAGGGTCCGGTTGACACGAGCGAATAGATGGTGCCCAACGAGCGCATATCGCGCTTGAAGTCGATAAAGGACTGCTGCTTGGGCAGGACGGAATACGAACACACCGGAACGCCCAGCGTCTGTGCCCGGTCGAGAAAGCGCTTGCCTTCCGCCTTTCTATAGCAAAAAGGTTTGTCGACAAAGAGAGGGATCTTGGCCTCTAACAGCGGGCGCACGGCCGGCAGATGGTATTTGCCGTGCCGATGGTCGACGCAGGCGCCGTCGACCTGACCAATCATATCGCTGGGATCGTCGACGATATGAGGAATCTGCGCGACCTCAGCCGCCTTGCGGGCCAAGGCCTTGGTCTCACCCCATACGTGCGTCACGCGCACGCCGGGTATGCGCTTTTCGACGTTAATGAGTTTGCCGATAGCCGCGGTGTGGCTGTTTTCCGCTCCGATAATTCCGATCTGCATCGGCATGCTATTTCTCCCCGAAATTCCACAGTTTTAGCGCGGTCTTACCCAAGACCCACTCTAGGTCTTCTGGGGTAAAGAAGTCCATTTCGTCGCGCACCACCTGCAGGGTCTGCCCGTATTCGGCCTTACCCAGAGAAACAGGCCAATCCGTTCCCCACGATATGCGCTGGGCGCCAAAGCTTTGATAGACTTCGCGCACTAAATCATGCGTATCGGCCCATGGATAGGATTCCTGAGAAATGGACCAGGTATGGCTAATTTTAACGTAGACACGCGGATAGCGCGCCATCTCCATTAGCATGCTCCGCCCCGCTGTATCGTCGGGATGGACGTCGGCCATGTGATCGATCACGGTATCCAGATCGGGGTATTTATCGAGCAATCGGCTCAGATCGGGCAGGCGCTTCGGTCCGGTCAAAATGAGCATGGGGATCCCCAACGACTGGGCGCGCTCAAATATTGGATCCATTGCGGGACTGGTAAACCAATCGTCGCTGGCATCGCGCGCCGGACTTAGACGCACGCCATGCAGTCCGTGTTCTTCCGTCCACATGCTAACGTGGTCGGCGGCGGCTGGATCTTCTGGGTTCACGCGCCCAACACCCATAAATTTATCCGGGTATCGCTTGATGACGTCGGCGACGTAGCTATTATCCCAGCGATAGTGAATGACCTGCACGAGTACGGTCTTTTCGACCCCGTGTGCCTCCATAAGAGCGAGCAGATCTTCGGCCGTCCGATCCTCGCTGGGCGGACGCTTGTTGTCCTCTGGCCAGGGAAAGGCCGGATCGTTTTTCCATACGTGCACGTGCGGGTCTATAATGCGCAAGGGATACCTCTTTCTTCGCTTTGTAATTAGGGCGATACTGGGCGAACCCCAAAGGTGAAAAAGTCCACTAGCAATGTCAACATATTCGGCTCAGCGCATGGAGCGGATGAAACGAGCCGCATAGGAGCGCACTTCCTTGCCGTTGAGGACGTGGAAACGGCGCAGCCGATCGATCGTTGCCGACGAAAACCGCTTGAGCGGTATATAGACGATCTGTCGCCCCATCTTGCGCGCCATGCGCCGCCAGTGCGCTGCCGGTGGGTTGGGGGCAACCAGAACTACACGGCGTTCGCGCGAATGGAGCAGCGCTCCGGCCAGAAGGCGTTCCTCTAAGGTCTGGGCACTGTGCAGGCGTCGATCGCTCCAAATATCTGGAATAGGTCGCGGCGGGAACAGAAAAGAGCAGCCTCCGTAGGTGGCCTGGCCAATACCCGGACCCACCATCTGATGGGTAAAAGGCGTAGCAAAAAACGCCAGCGTCGACTCTTCTCCGTGTTCGGCATACCAGGTACTACGCCAGGTGTAGCGATGGGGATCGGCCGGCGTATCAAAGAGAAAGACGACGACCTCAACCGAACCGCGCGTGGCGGGTACTTCGCGCACGTAGATAGAGCCAGTGTGCCAATTGCGCAGCGTTTCGCGCAGGTCGAGCCCGTCTTTTAGCGAAGATTGAAACTTCTCGACCTTGACCTGATCCTCGCCCAGCAGAATGCGGGCCTGCTGGCGAACGTGCTGCTGAAAACGCTCTATGTGCGTGTCTTCGGGGGGATAGGAACACTGGCCGTAGGGATCCCACTGCTGGCTCCACTGCTGCTGTTTCGGCTCGGGCGGATGCGGTTTTAGCGGCAGCGATCGCCATATGCGCGCTTGACCTTGCAGGCGGTTTTTCGCAGGCCGGGATTGGCCATCTTCGTCGACGATCCGTCCCAAGCCCATACCGAGGGCATCCTCCGGTTCAGCCAACCGCTGCGGCGGATAATCGCAGGCCACTTCCAACAGCGACAAGGCAAACTCGTCGCCCCCGACCTGCTTGGCGGCCAGCGCCAGGTTATATAAGTCAGGCGTCAGACGCCGTTCAAGCAGCGTCAGATTGCGCACATAGCGCAGCAGCAAGCGCATCTGCTGCGGCCCCATCCCGTGGTGGTCGGGCCGATCGCGCGCGGCCAGCCAGCTATCGCGCGCTTCTATCAGCAGCAGTTTAACGCCGTCGATGGCCAGCGTCGCATCAGCGATCATTTCGGCGCGGCGATGTTCGTACATGTGCGTTATGTAGGGCAGTTCACCTAGGGCAAAATAGAGGCATTCGGCAGCCAAGCTACGGCAGGTGGGCATAGCGACCGTGCGCTCGTGTTGGGGGTAGTCAGCGCGTTCAGCATAGGCCTGGCGAAGCCATGGCCAGTCGGCTACCGAACAAACGAAGGCCACCCGCTCGTGTTCGAGCTCCAATCGATGCAGTTCGTAGGCCATGCGGCAAATCCGCTCTTGGCGCTGTCCTCCCTCATCAGGAGCTGGAAGCACCGGCAAGAGCGCGGCGATAAAGCGCTCAAACGGCACGTCTTTCAGGGCATAGGGATCGGGCAGGACGATCTGCTGCTCCTCGTAGGATGCCACTTCTAAATCGACGTAGGCCCGATCTACACCGAGATCCATTGCGGTGCGTACCGCGGCAATTACGCCCTGGCACGGATCGATAGGCACGAAGTTATATGCGGCATCAAGCGTCACTTCGCGCTGCAGAGCCACCGAAATATGCGGCAGCGCCTCTACCCCCCGTTCGACGGCATCGGCAAACGAAGGGGGTAATGGCAAGGCAACGCAATCGGGCCGCCAGTCCAACAGACGGCGGCGCACCTCAAGCGCAAAATCCCCGCTGCCATATAGGATCGGCAGCACGGTGAGGCGATCGCTCAGATCGAGAACGGGATTTTTCAATTGGGATTTTCTTCGTCGCTATCAGGATGCAGCGGATCGTCCTGATCGAAAAAGAAATCTTGTAGATCCATCGCTGGCAGCGGCTCACCCAACGACCGATCACGCTCGGCGGCCAGACGATCTAAATCGAGTGCTTCAGCCCCCAACACCCGCTCCAACGCCTCGGCCCAAACGCTATCAACCGACAGTGGGTGGTCCGTTTGTTGAGCGAGTCGTTTGAGCGCATAGCGCACGATATGGATGCCGTCGCGCGGAGAGAATTCGAGGTCGAGACCGTGTGCGCGCTGCAGAAATTCGACGGTAATCTGCAAAAGAGCCTCTTCGGCGAAAGGCAAGTGGTAGCGCAGAATTTCCATCTCGTCCCGACGACTGGGAAAACCAATTTCGAGCGTTGGCTGCAGCCGCGACAGAATATAGTCCGGCACTTCATAGGTCGACTCGTCGTCGTTCATGGTTACGCAGCAGCGAAAGTCGGCGTGTGCATCTATCGAGATCCCCGCAATGATCGATTCGACGTAGCGGCGATGATCCAGCAGCGGCGCAAGCGAGGCCCAACTTTTCTCGCTCATGCGATTGCCTTCATCCAGCACGCAGACCCCACCTACCAGCATAGCCGTCACCAGCGGCGAGGCGTGATAGGCGATGCGCCCCGACTCGGCGAGCACGGGCGTGACGAGCAGGTCTTCTGGCCGGGTATCGCTGGTGCATTGAAAAATATAGAGTGGCTGTTGACGCTGTTTGGCAGCGGCCATAGCCAGCGTCGTCTTTCCTATGCCGGGCGGTCCGACCAAGCGCGGTGAAAGCGGCAAGTCGCGCTCGTCGACGACGAGCCAACAGGCCATCAGCTGACGAATCGTCTCCTGCTGCCCAATCCATTCCTGATCCCCTTCAACCGCCGAACCAAGAACCAATTCAACTCCGCCTACTTCTACCGTTTTCGCCTTTTCCATATACAGATTGCGCTCCCTTGCCACGCTGTGCCCCACATTGTACTTTCCGACACGCCCAAAAAAATGAGGGATCCATGTCCTACACTGCCCAACTCGATCTCAAGACCTACGGCGGCATATGCGCCGGCCAGCAGTGGATCTGCGACGGCGACCAGCCCATCGCTCGACTGCAGGACGATATCGTCGAGCAACCGGAGCAAAACTTACGCTATTTCAACGCCGTTCTCAAGCCAGTCGAACTGCGAGAAATACGCCTTGCACCAGGGCAAAAACCACTGGTAGCCGGCGTGCAACTCTACTGGAAAATGGGGGCCGTTATCACCACGGAGTTGGTTGATATACTGGTGCGTGGACGCGGGAGCGACTGCCTCATTATCGAGGTTGTAACCCGAGATCCCGGAGGCATAGCGACCTCCCGACGTATCGTTACGATCTCATATCAACCTACGACTCATTCGTATCGCTACGAAATCAAAGCGCATCTCGACATTCACAGCCCCGAGTTTTTCGATACCGCTGATCATTCAGGCGATTGGCAATTTGAATACTGCGATCCGTGGTATTGCGATCTACCGGCCCCCGTTGCCCCCTTTCCGGGTATGTGGCAAACGCGACACAATCGCCTGCTCGGAGAAACGCCCGAAGGGGTTTGGC
>JAYOKQ010000088.1:0-14515 GCA_038119905.1 Gemmatimonadota bacterium
ACCAATAACCACACCCAAATGCAGATCGCGCTCAGCGGGACGGTGATGGACACGACGGTCTATACCGTCGAAGATGGCATGGTAGAGCTCTCGTTCTTATTAGAGCCGGGCGCGAATCTGCTCATGCGGGCCCAGGTGGATGGACTAGAGCCGGTCGAGACTGCGCTGCGCGTTGTATCGCCGGTTACGCGGGCCGAGATTGACCTGGTCGAAGATGCGGCTAACCCAGGGTTGATAGAGGTAAAGGCCTATCTCTATGACGCAGCTGATGCGCTGGCTGTGGGCGACACAAATACGGTGCGCTTTGCCGTGCTGGGCGGACGTGCGCTGCTCGTCGGGGCGCCGACGGCCCAACCCCGCGACGGAGTGGCTAGCTCGTGGCTGTATACGGATGGATTGGAAACGGACATCACGGTGGAGACACAGGTCCGCGATATTGTTGGCGTGGTGACGGTAAATACGGGTATTATGGCCCGGCTGCCGGAAAATAGTGAGCTGTCAAAATCGCGCAGGCCGGTTGCGGGTAGAGACAATGTGCCGCCCTCTGCCGTCGACGTGCTGCGGGCCGTTCATTTAGGACAGGGCCGAGTTGAAGTTACGTGGAATCTGGTGCCCGAGGACGGCCAGCGCTACTTTGTTCCCTTTGGTAACCAAACTATTGCGCGCAACGGGATTGAAGGATATCGGCTTCTGCGCTCGGATAACGGGGCGATGTTTACAGAGGTTGCTACGCTACCGGCTGGCAACGATCGTTTTATCGATCAGGTCGATCCTGACGGTGGGCCCTATAAATACCAGTTGGTCGTATCCGACACCGACAACTGGCGCTTTCGCACGCTGTCTCCGGGCAGTTCCGATGACGTTGCCCGCACGGCTTATATGGTCGTGGTCGGTGTAAATGCCGAGGGTGAGGAAGTGCGCGGTCTGTTCGACGACGACGGAGACGTCGACTTGGATGACTTCTTTCTCTTTGCCGAGGTATTCGGCAACAAGGCGACCGACGAAGAGTTTAACGGGACCTTCGATTTAGATGCGGACGGGCGAGTTGGGCTGAGCGACTTCTTTATTTTCGCCGATAGCTTCGGCCAGCAGGCCGTCGTGCGATAGGTCGCTGTCGATATACGGTAAAGCCGGACACCCTGGGGGTGTCCGGCTTTTTTTATGCCTAGTGGTGAAAGAGCCGCACGCCGGAATTGATCATTAGCATGCCGTATTCGTCAACGGCCTCGATGACCAGATCGTCGCGCACGGAACCGCCGGCCTGCACGACGAACTCGACGCCAGAGCGCGAAGCACGGTCGATATTGTCGCGAAAGGGAAAAAAAGCGTCGGAGCTGAGCGCCACACCCCTGAGCTGATCGAGCCAGGTCCGCTTTTCATCGGTGCTTAAGCGCTGGGGCACCTGCGAGAAATTGGCTTCCCAAGCAGCTAGTTCGGCTGGCGTAGCTTCTTCTTGAAGAAAAATATCAATGGCGTTGACGCGCTCGGCGCGGCGCACGCCCTTTTTGAACCGCATATCGCGCACGCGCGGATGCTGGCGCAGATACCAGTTGTCCACTTTTGAGCAAGCTAGGCGCACGCAGTGCACGCGCGACTGTTGGCCTGCTCCGCTGCCGATTACCTGACCGTCGAGCGCGAGCGTGACGGAGTTAGACTGCGTGTATTTGACGGCGATCGTTGCCACCGTCAGATCGCGGCGCGCCCCGGCTGATAGATCGGTCCGTTTGCTGACGACGTTGTCGAAAAACGCGTCGTCGGGCAAGAAGTCGTTGCGGTCTTGCTCTAATGTGATGCCGTACACGTCACGCGATTCGATAGCGGCCGGCTCGTAGTCTGGGTCGATCTTGAATACGGGATACTTCCCGTCTTTTTTGCCCTTGAGAATTTCCAGTGCTTCGGGTTCGTAGCCGGGAGCAATGACGCCATCGGACACTTCGCGCTTGATGATCTGAGCCGTGGCTACATCGACCACGTCGCTGAGGGCCACCCAATCGCCGAACGAGGCAAGTCGGTCGGCGCCCCGTGCGCGGGCGTAGGCCGTGGCCAGCGGCGATAGCTCGAGATCGTCGACGAAGTACGAAGCGGCCAACTCGTCTGAAAGCGGCACGGCGACGGCTGCACCAGCGGGCGACACGTGTTTAAAGGAGGCAGCCGCCGGCAGGCCGAGGGCCTGTTTGAGTTCGTGCACTAACGGCCACGAGTTCAGCGCGTCCATCAGGTTGATATAGCTGGGGGCACCGTTGAGGATTTCTAGCGGCAGAGCGCCGCCTTCACGCATGTAAAATTGGGCGGTGCGCTGGTTGGGATTACAGCCGTAGCGCATGGCAGAATGGGAGGGCATAATCTCTCCTGTAAATGGGCTGGTGGAGGGCGTCAGCGCGTGCTGCACCGTTGTTGACAAAGAAGTTAGGTCTAATTAATATGTTGTCCGCAAAGAGAACCTATGGTCGTAAATCATCGCCATTTTGGCAATAGGAGCGCGCAAAACGGTGGGCGATTGCTCGGATGACCACGGACCACTGCACAAGAAAGTGAGCAGACATGTTTAGAGGGTGTTATACGGCACTGGTTACGCCGATGCGAGCTGATGGAAGCGTCGACTACGACGGTTTAGAACGGCTGATTGAGTTTCAGATTGCGAACAATATTCAAGGCGTCCTCGCCGTTGGCACCACGGGAGAAAGTCCGACGCTGCTGTGGGAAGAGCACAACGAAGTCATTGAGCGCACCGTCAAACTGGCCAAGGGGCGCTGTCTATCGATCGCGGGAACGGGCAGTAATTCGACCAAGGAGACGCTGGCCGGCAGCGAGCACGCCGCGCACGTGGGGGCCGATGCCGTGCTATTGGTTGACCCCTACTACAACGGTCCGTCGTCGCTGGAAATCCGCCGCGAATACGTCGAGCCGGTTGCCAAAGAATTTCCCCAGGTTCAGGTCATTCCCTACATCATTCCCGGGCGCACCGGGACGATGATGCACGTCGAAGATCTGGCGATCCTAGCGGCCGACTACCCCAACGTATCCTCGGTCAAAGAGGCGACGGGTGATCTAGAAAACATGGCCAAGACGCGTAGTGTATGCGGTGAACACTTTACGATTCTATCGGGCGATGACGATAAGACGGTGGCCATGATGAAGAGCGCGCAGATCGGTGCGGCCGGCGTGATTTCCGTTATGTCGAATATTCTACCCGGTCCAATCCAGCGCCTGACCGAGCTACTCAACGCAGGTCAGGAAGCCGATGCCGACCGGTTGGCCGCGGCCATGGGGCCGCTCTTTGCCTGTGTCGGCGTTACGACGCAGGAAGAAACGCCCTACGGCAGCGTTGAGTGCAAAGCGCGCAATCCGCTGGCAGTTAAATCGCTTATGAACGTGTTGGGTATGCCTTCTGGTCCAACGCGCCGTCCGCTGGGTAAGATGACGCGCCAGGGAATGGAGGTCGCGCTCAACGCGGCGCGCCAGGTCCATGCCAACGATCCGACGCTGCTGGCGCCGATCGGCGAGTTTTTCGGCGTCGATATTTCAGCGCGCTTGGCCGATGAGTCTCAGCTGGATGCGCTGGTCTACTCGGCCTATTAAGAAGGAGCACGAGCATGACTAAGATCGTCGTGTGCGGCGTTTCCGGACGCATGGGGCAGCGCTTAGCTCACCTTACGTTGGAAGCCCAGGATCTGGAGTTAGTTGGTGCGACAGAGCATGCAGGGCACGATGCGATTGGTCGAGATATAGGTCAGGTCATAGGGTCTCGACCGCTCGACTTGGCGGTCGTTGACTCGCTCGACGCCTGTGCGACGGCAGCCGATGTCGTGATCGCTTTTACCACGCCGGAAGCCACGCTGGCCGATGCCGCTGTGTGTGCAGCTCGGGGCGTGCCAATGGTCGTTGGCACAACGGGATTCAGCGAAGATCAGCTGCGGGAGTTTAAGGCATCTGTCGCGACGATTCCCTGCGTCTTTGCGTCGAATTTTAGCACGGCGATGAACGTGCTGTTTAAATTGGTGCGCGATGCAGCGGGCATTCTCGGAGACGATTACGACGTCGAAATACTCGAGATGCACCACCATTTTAAGGTCGATGCGCCGAGTGGCTCGGCGATTACGCTAGGCGAAAAGGCGGCCGAGGGGTTGGGCCGCAATTTCAAGGACGTGGTCAAGAACGGACGCGAAGGGCTCGTAGGTCAACGCGACAAAATGGAAATCGGTATGCACGCCATTCGCGCGGGCGATATCGCCGGCGTGCACAAGGTGCTCTACGGTGCACCGGGCGAGTATATTGAGCTATGTCACACGGCTACGAGCCGCGACGCGTTTGCCTTGGGAGCGCTACGCGCCGCGCGTTTTGTTGCCGGTGCTCAGGTGCAGCTCTATTCCATGGGAGATGTGCTGGGTATCGCCTAAGAAGGGATGTGATCCGTGCAGCGGGGGATCGGGGATTTGCTCGGTCCCCTTTTTTTGTTCTATCGCTCGGGTCGAAACAGGCGCCGCGGCCCAGGCCACAGCGTTTGTATCTTGTCGCGCAGGCGCGCAGCTTCTTCGAAATTCTCGGCGGCGACCGCCTCGTCTAATTCGCGTTCGAGCTGTTCGCGCTGAGTGAGCGGTCGCTCCTGCTCCAACTCCTCGTGCCACTCGCGCAAAAAAGAGATCTCGGGAATGTCCTCCTCGATCTCGGATTCCCACTCCTCGACAAACGTCTCGATCTGGGCAATGCCGTCTTCGACGGCGCGCAGCGCTGACGGATAGTCTTCTGATTCTAGTGCAATCATCGCGCGCGCGCGCGTCTGCATCATGATGGCGTGCGGGTAGTACTGTTCAAAATACCAGCGCACGTCGTCGTTGGGAGCGAATTCGTCGACTAAGTCAAAGATGCTGAGGGTATGGTCGGTATCGTCTACTACGCTGGCATAGTCTTCTAGGTAGAATAGGCTGAGGTAGCGGTGATAGAATTGCCATGCCTCTTGGAAGAGGTCTTCGCACTCGTCTTCGTCAAGCGTGAAGTCGTCCTCGTTGCCTGCGTCGAGTTGGGCTAGATAATAGTCGAGGAGAGAGGGATGGCCAAAGGGATGCACGCCATCGGGACGGCCCGACGTCTCGAGCTGCAAGATTCCCATGTCGATGCGGATCTGGATTTTTTCCGATCCGTCATCTGCCGTGATGCGCCGGGCGAGAAATTCGTCGGGGTCAAAGTCCCATTCATTCAGCAGGTGGCCGATATCGTGTTCCATAACCCCATTCCCCATTGGCGTCTATATACGCCGTTAGTGCAGCCTGTTAACGCATAGGAATATAGCGCACAAAAAGACGCTACGCTACCTGCGGCTCGCCTTAATGCTGACGACGGCAGCGCCAATGACGAGGGCTAGTACGCCGATGAGAATGAGGGCACTCTGACCCAGATCTGCTTGGGCCATAATGCGCACCGTAATGTCTTTTTCACTGGCCTCGACGCGCTCGCCGTCAACGTGGCCTTTGGCTTCAATGCGCACGTCGTATTCTCCAACAACCTGGGTGTCGGGCGGCATGAGCTGTACGTCGACGACGATCTTCTCACCGGGGGTGATCTGTTTGATGGTGTCGGGTGAGCAGGTGTAGGTCCAGTCGAGTGGGGGAGTGAGAATGAGGTGGACGTCTTCGACGGCAAGCGTGCCGTTGTTGAGCAGCTCGACGCGCGCGGCGACCTGTTCACCGCTGCTGATCTCCCAGTAGCGGGTAGCCAGTTGGGTCTCAAGGGCACCCCGGCCGCGTGGAATCAGTTCAAAGCGTTCGCCGCTGCCTTCGAGCATCATGAGATCGGCCATACTGATGCCGTTGCCCATGCTCGCCAGCTGTTCGACGGCTCTATAGCCGTTGGCATCGCTTATAAATACGTAGAATTCGAGTACCTGGTCGACGAACTGCCGGCTCAGCTTTTCCGGTATCTGCAGCTCGAGTTCGAGCTGCAGCTGGGTTGTTTCTTCGCTGAACTTGATCTGCGACAGGTTGGCATTGGTTGAGGGATCGATAAACGCGTAGTCAATTTCACTTGGCAAATTGAGCACAGCTAGGCGAAAAGTTTTTTCGTCCAGGGCCAGCCGCTCGACAATCAGACCGTAGCGAATGCGGCTGTTGAGATCGCCTTCCTGGGAAAACTGCACCGAGTTGATCGTCGGGGCATCCTGTAGGGCATCTTTGCGCAGCACAATGTGAAACGTAGAGCGCTGCCCGTCCAGCGATTCCAGCACGACGACGACGGCGTCTTCGTCCTTGAGCAGGCGAAACGTTAGCTGCAGGCGTTCACCCAGTGCGAGTGCTTCGATCGGCTGTTCGTAGGGGGCGCCGATCACGATGCCCTGCGACGAACTTTCGAGAGATACTTTGAGGTTGCGCATTTCCAGCAGTGCGCTGACTTCTTCGCGCGATTTGTCAGGATTGAGCGACATCGCCTGGTTGAGGTTGGAGCCGTTTTCCAGCGTTATCTCGACCTGGCGAAATCCATCGGGGGTGCGATATTTGCGCGCTTCGACAATGGCCACGTGGGTGGCGTCGCGCAAAAAGGATAGGCGGGTTTCTTCTAGGGCGATAACGGCTTGGTCATAGGCTAGCTTGGCTTTCTGATAGGCGCGCTGGTAGGAATAGAGCTCGTCGAGCGTGCGTATGTTTTGCTCAAAGAGATCTTTGCTCTCTTCGTAGTCGCTCAGACGCGTTTCCATTTCTAGCTTGGCCGCGTCGACTTTCCACTGCGCCTGGCGCAGCTGAATCTCGTAGAGACGCTGCTCTTTGGTGCGCAGATCCTGGGCGACAAGGGCCGCTGGGAGAGTACACAGAATAAAGAGAAAAAATGAGAAAGAGCGCATGGCTATCTCCGACTTAGGCGAATGCTCGAGACGCCAATGCCGACAATCATCAGGACGAGCAGGCCGACAAGAAAAATATTGGCAGCCATATTACTCGGAGCGGTCATGCTGATCGTGATGTTTTTCTCATTGGACTCGACGTCTTCCGTGCCGACCTGCCCACGCGCTTTGATACCCAGATCGTAGTCGCCGACGGTGACGGTTTCGGGAGGCTGTGCGACGATATCGACAGAGGCACGCTCGCCCGGTGCCAACAGCTTGATCAAAATGGGATCTACCTGTTCCTGCCATTCGTAGGGCACGTCAATTTGCGGTTCGATATTCTGCACGGCAGCTGTGCCGCGGTTGAGAATCTCGACGCGCACGCCCAGCGCCTCGCCCAGCGCGACTTCTTGGTAGCGATTGGCGGTGAGAATCTCTAGTTTTCCCAGTCCTTTGGGTGTCAACTCGAGCTTTACGTAGCGGCAGTCGAGTGAGTCGATCTGGCTCTGTGGGATCGGCGCGTTGTCGTACTGGCGACGCAGTGCGTTGATGCGACCATAGGCGTTGGGCTGAGTAATTAATGCATAGAACGTGAGCGTTTGATCGATAAACTGCGGGTCGAGCTTTTCTGGTAGCTCTAGCTGTAGGCGCACCTGCACGCGCGAGTTGGCGCCGTCGAACTTGATCTGGCTGACCTTGGCATTGCCGTTGTAAAAGGCGTAGTCGATGCGCCGGGGCAGGCCCAGTGCGGCAAGGGCAAAGTTGCTTTCTTCGTCGGACAGCCACTGCAGCGTCAAGTTAAAGGTGACGCGCTGATCGAGGGCGCCCTCTTGGGCAAATTGCGCCGAGTTAATGCTGGGCAACTCCTGCTGGCTGCCCTTTTGTAGCAGGAGGGGAATGCTCTCTGAAATGTCTAGGTAGGATAGCTGCACGTAGACGGCCTCCTCGTCGCTGAGCAGGCGAAAGTGCAGGCTGTGACGCTGTCCTACTTCGAGCGCTGGAACGCGCACCTCGTAGGGTTCGCCGACAATGGGGCCATTGCGCAGCGAGACATAGATGTTTTCGACGCGCAGCAGCGTGCGTAGCTCGTTTTCTTCGAGTTGGTCATCTACCAGCAGGGCGTTGCGGGTTTCCGAGGCGTTCTCCAGCACGACTTCGACCATATTGCGATTGTCCTGATCGCGATACTTACGCGTTTCGATCACGGCGATATGCGTCGCGTTTTTCAGCAGATCGAGCTTGACCTGCTCCAAATTGATCTCGGCCTCTTCAAAGTTGAGTCGTGCCTGCTCATAGCGATTGAGCGTCTGCTTGTACTTCTGTAGGGCGACAAAGCCGTCGTCGTACAGCTCTTTGATGGCAGCTAGCTCTTCTTCGTGGCTCTGCAAGCTGGTGCGCCGCTCGTCGAGCATGAGCAGGCTCTCCTGCAGGCGCAGCTTGCTCAGCTGCTGCTCTCGCGTGAGCGTTTGCGCGTTCGACCAGCTGCCGGATAGATGGAGCAGACAGAAGAGAAATACAGACCATCTCATTCGAAATATCCCATCTGTCGTCGCAGTGCGGCTATGCGGCGGATATAGGTTGCTTGGTCTTGAAAAAGGCGATCCTGCTCGTTGAAGAACTGGGTGCGGAAGTTTTCCAACAGCGTTTCGTCGGCCTGCCCCTTTTCCTTGAGAATTTGATTGATTTCGAGGCGGCGACGAGCAATTTTGACTCGTTCTTCCTGGATGCGCTGGCGCTCGCGCGATTCAAGCATCGACTGGTAGGCCTGACGAACGCTGAGCTCGACCGAGGTGCTGAGATCGCGCAGGGCAATTTCGCGCTGGCGTAGGACGGCTTTTTCGCGCGTTTGGCGCCCGCTGCGCGCCGTGCCTTCAAAGATGGGAATGCGCGCTTGGAACTGGGCCGACCAGCGGTTTTGTTCGCGCATCTCCGGTGCCCCAGCATCGCTAATGGCATATTCAGAGGATAGGTCAACGCCCCACGTCGAACCCTGTTTGCCCAGCTGAATTCGCGCGTTGTGGCGATCGTCTTCAACGCCGGCGTTTAGCGAGAGATCGGGGCTATACTGCCACTCGGTTTCGCTGAGGACGCGACGCTGTTCGCCGAGTCGCTCGCTGGCCAGCGCGATGGCAACGCTGTTGGAACGGGCCAGTTCGACGGCGCGGTCTTGGTCTATGTCGAACTGTACCGAGGCGTCGGTGTGCAGTTCTACGGCCACGCCGATCGGCTGTCCGATCAGGCGCAGTAGAGCCATTTTATTGTTGAACTGGTCGCGCTCGAGGTTGTTGAGTGCGAGATCTTCGTTGAGCACGTTGAGCTGGGCGTTTAGCACGTCGCTCTCGGTGGCCAACTGGCGCTCAAAGCGGGCGCGTTGGCGCTCGTAAGTCGACTGGAAGTTCTCGCGCGATTCGCGTCGAATGGAGATCTGGCGATTTTGCAGTAGGATGATGTGGTAGGTTTCCCAGATGCTGGAAAGCACCTCGTACACTTGGTCCTCGTAATTGTACATGGCCTGGCGCAGCGATTCGCGCATTTGCACTTCTTCGCCAAAATTGGGACCGTACTCAAAGAGTCGCTGTGAAAAGCGGAGGGCCGACGAGAGTTGGTCGTTTGGCTCGGTCGGGTCGAGTAGGCTGCGCTGTGCGTCGTATTGGGTCGTCAGCTCTAGGTGCGGCATAAAGCGCGAGCGAACGACGATGCGATCGCCTTCGACCTGGCGGATGGCCGCACGGGCTTGCAGCAGCTCGCGGTTGTTTTGCATCGCCGTATCTAGGCAGTAGTCAAGGTCGATCGGACCGCCTTCGGCCAATAGCAAAGAGGGTGCGAAAGAGAATAAAAAACAGAGACTTGCCAACCGCATAAAGCCGCCGCCGAAAGAGAATAAACTGCTGCGAATGCAGAGAAAAGCGCCACGGTTGGCAAGGATAGAGGGGAAGGTGATTCATGTCAAGAAATCAGCCGGTGCTGGCCAAAAATAAATGGGGCATTGCTTTCTTGACAATAATCACTGCTCGCCGCACTAATGTACAGGTAGCACTTGCGCGCGCGATGTGTTCATCGCGCACTGGTCTTTTTTTGTCCCCCTGGGACATTTGCCCCCGTCTTATACTGCCCATGCTTCGCATACTTGTTATCAAAGAGATTCGCGCCCACATGCTGAGCTTCCGCTTTGCACTGGCTTTTGTCCTGTTGCTGGTGCTGGTCGTCTCTTCGGTAGAGATCATTGCCCTGGGCTATGAGCGGCAGGTAGAGAGCCACGCCGAAGCTTCTCGCGCGCAAAAAGAAAAGATGGCTGAGTCGACTGACTTTCGTCAGCTGCGCTGGAGCGGTATCGAAGTCGATCGTCCGCCCAACCCGCTCAGCGTGTTTGCTATGGGGTTGGAAAAGGAGATGTCGCGTTCGATATCGATTTCGCAGATGCAGTCTGCCCGGCTCGGGCGCAGCAAGTATACCAATCCTCTCTACGTGCTCTTTCCCGCTCCTGATTTGCTCTATATCGTCAACATTGTTGGCAGTTTGCTGGCGATCCTCTTTGCGTTTGATGCGATATGTGGAGAGCAAGAAGAGGGCACGCTGCGCCTTCTACTCGCCCAGGCACTACCGCGCCACAAACTGCTCTTGGCTAAGTGGATTGGCGGCTATGCGGCGCTGATCATTCCCTTTATCGGGGCGCTGATTTGCGCGCTGTGTATTGCCCAGGCAACGACGTTGTTCAGTCTAACGGCTGCCCAGTGGGCGGTGCTCGGCGGCATGCTCGCTATTGCCGCTCTCTATATGTCGGTCTTTTTTGGGCTCGGTCTATTGATATCGACGCTCGTTCGCCGCACGTCGACGTCCCTCGTGCTCAACTTTCTCGTCTGGGTGCTATTGGTGCTGATGATTCCCAACACGGCGCCGATCGTAGCGCGCGCGTTGGTGGCCGTGCCTTCGCCCGGCGTTATCGCCGGTAAGCAGGAGGCGATTCAGCGCGAGGTTATGAATGCGCAGCGGCGCAACTGGCGTCGTTCGGCCACGCGCGAAGATCGTCAGCAGCAATTCGACGAGGCGCAGGCAAAGATGCGCGAAGAGACCGACAAGATGCTGGCCGATTACCTGCAGAAAGTAGAGCGACAAATAGAATTGGGGATGGCGCTGGCGCGCATTTCACCGTCGACCAGCTACGTCTACGCAACGACGGGGTTGGCCGGCACGGGTCTGCAGGGGTTTGCTAGTTTGCGCGAGTATATCGATCGCTATCGGGAAGAATTTATGGCAAAAATGGAGTCGGTCGCGGATATGCGCCGTCGCCAGGCTGAGGCTGCCGTCGATTCCGAGGAGCGCCAAGAGATCATGGAAGCACCGCTCGATCCTGACGAGATTCCCGTCTTTGATCCGCCACTGCCCGAGTTGACGACCGCGCTCGCCGAAGTGCGCACCGACCTATTGGTTCTCCTCGCGCTCAACGTGGTGTTTTTTCTCGCTGCTCACGTAGCCTTTTTGCGCTACGATCTAATGCGCTGAGGACGCAGAATATGCTGTGGACTATGGTGCGCAAAGAGCTGGTGCAAAACCTGCTGGAACTGCGCTTTGTCGTATGCGCTGTGCTCTGCGTGGTATTGGGTTCGCTCAGCGTGTTTGTGCTGCGCGCTGATCTTGCGGCCAAGCGCACGGACTACAGCGAGAATCGCCAGCTCTATCAGCAGCAGGCTGAAGAATACGGCAGTTACCGGGATTTGGATAACTTGGGCGTGCGCGTCGACCGGCCTCCGCAAGATTTCCAGGTGCTGTTTTTCGGCATGGAAAAAACCACGGATCGCACGGCGCAAATCGGTGGCAACTTCATGCCCGGTTTTGAGGGGAATTTTACCACCAATCCCATGGTGCTGATGCTGCCGGTTGCCGATATGCTCTTTGTCGTTGGCGTCGTGCTGAGTCTGCTGGCATTCTTTATTTCCTACGATGCCGTTGCCGGCGAGCGGGAAAGTGGCACGCTCAAGCTGTTGATGTCCTACTCGATTCCACGAGACTTGGTCATTCTCGCCAAGTGGATCGGTGGCTATATGAGCTTAGCCCTGCCGTTCTTTGCTTCGCTCGTGCTGGGTGCGCTACTGATAAATACATCTGGTGAGATTGTTTTTTCCGCACAGGATTGGCAGGCGTTTATTATTTCTGGCGTCGTGTCACTCGTGCTGATTGCCGTGATGTTTTCTATCGGTTTGATGGTATCGGTGTTGGCGCGCCGTTCGTCGACCTCCATTTTCAGCCTGCTCGCCATATGGGTGCTGCTGGCGCTCATCATTCCCAATGCAGGTCCCTACGTCGCCGAAGTGGTTGCACCTGTGCCCGATGTCGGTCAGGTCGAACGCATGATTGCCGAGCGCACCAAGGCGCTCAACGATGCGTTCTTCGCTGAGATGCGCTCTATGCGGCGCGGCAACTTTCGCAACATGAGCCGCGAGGAGCGCGCCGAAGTGCGGCGTAAGATGGTTGAGGGACGCGAGGTGCTGCAGCGCGACATTCATCGATTAACGGAAGAAATTGTGCGCGACTTTGAGCGCCAGCTCAGCCATCAGGTCGATGTCGCGCGTATCCTGACGCGTATTTCACCGGTGGCCACCTACGTCTATGCCAACACCGATATCGGCGTGACCGGCGTGCGTCACGAACAGGAATTGGTCAACGCGCTACGCGCTTATCAGCGTCAGTTCGCCCGCTACGTAGATGAGAAAATGGCCGAGAGTGGGGACAGTGGCGGCATGTTTTGGGGCAGCAGCAACGACGAAGAGTATTCGATTGACGATATGCCGGTATTTACCTATCGGCCGGAAAATCTGGGTATGCGCCTGCAGGTGCGTTCGACCGATGTGCTCCTACTGTTCGTTTTTGCCGTGCTGTTTTTTATGATCGCTTTCGTTGCGTTTTTGCGCACCGATATAACCTAATCGAGCCGCCTGGGAGCGGTATAGGAGAAATGCGATGAAGAGGCTTACGTGGATACTCGCCTTGAGTTTGGTTTTGTGGTCCGCTTATGTGCAGGCCCAGGGACGCGGTGGTCGCGGTGGTCGCGGCGGCATGCCGCTCGCTACGTTGGATCGCGATTGGGCGCTGATCTGCTTTGAACTGAAGGTGGGAGGAGATCAACTCAAAGCGCTGCAGCTGGCTTTCCAAGATGCTTGGGACCAGCGCAAGCAGCTGAGCAGCGGCATGTCGGGCGATCCGCAAAGCGCCATGGAAAAGGTAGGTGCTGTGCAGGGCGCGCTCGATGGTGCAATCAGCAATATCCTCAGCAAAGAGCAGTTTGAGATGTTTGAAAGCCTCAAGATGCGTTCGGGTGGAGGCAACAGCGGTGGACGCGGCGGAGGCCGGGGACGCTAACGTGCTCGAAATACTCCATCTCAGCAAGCACTACGGTCCGGTCAAAGCCGTGCGCGAATTGGATCTCGTCGTTGCAAACGGCGAGATCTTCTGCATGCTCGGGGCCAACGGAGCCGGTAAAACTACGACGCTGATGGTTGCGTTAGGTTTTACTGAACCCACTAGCGGTACGGTGCGCATTTGTGGCATTGACGTGACCCAGGAGCCGCTGCGGGCCAAGCAGCACGTGGCCTACGTATCGGAAAACGTCATGCTATACGGGAATTTTACCGCGCGGCAAAACTTGGATTTCTTTGCTCGTTTGGGGGGGCGCAAAGAGGTTAGCGATGCCGACTGCGAGCGCGTCCTTTCGCGCGTCGGACTGCAGGCCGATGCCTTTGATAGGCGCGTAAAGGGATTCTCAAAGGGTATGCGGCAAAAGCTGGGTATTGCCATTGCCATTATGAAGGATGCCGAAGTTATTCTACTCGACGAACCAACCAGCGGGTTGGATCCGAAGTCGGGCGCCGAATTCCTCAACCTCTTAGCAGAATTGCGCACCGAGGGCAAGGCCATTTGGATGACGACGCACGATATTTTTCGCGCCAAAGAAATCGCCGATCGAGTGGGCATTATGGCCGGTGGACAGCTCGTCCGCCTGCTTACTCGCGAGGAGCTTGAGCAGGAAGATTTAGAAAAACTGTACGTCAGTTACGTTTCGCAGCCGGCTTCTGGAGTGAGCGAATAGCCCCTGTTTTTGTCGTTTTTCCGCTAAAATAATCTGCAGTGGTCAATGGTATGAAAACCTGCTGCTGTGCGCCTATTATTCCCTGCCCGCGATGCATGTTCGTGTGTATATTGGAATGTTGGATCCCCTTGGTTGGAGACAGGCCAACCTGCCTACGATACAAGTAGCCCTGCGGCTGCGTGGAAACACATGAATAGACTGGCCAACGACGGTCTGGCACACGTGCAAAGCCAGAGTCACATTGCCGCCAATACCTGGCGTCAGTGGTGTACTATGCTCAGCCTGGATCCGACGGATGCGGTTGATGTGTGGGAACAGATTGGCTATCCGATCACGATGGCGACGCGCCAGCTGCCCGACGTGGCCTTTATTCTACAGCTCCGCGCCGCGCGCCTCGACCTAGATATCCTCGATTTCAAAGTAGAAGTACCAGTCGTTTTACACTGTCTACACTTTATCCAGTCGCTGCACGACGATCGCCTCGATCGCGGTAAACTAAAGAATGCGCTGCTAAAGATGTATCGCAAGACAGCGATCGACTGTGCGACGGCCGGCCGTTCCGACGATCTCCTAGAATATTTTGTCGTCGACCTCTGTTCAATCCTGCTGATAGCCAAGCTGTT
>JAYOKQ010000088.1:14525-17390 GCA_038119905.1 Gemmatimonadota bacterium
GGTAAAACCCTTTGTCGAGGGGCGTGGGAGCATCGATCAAATCATTCGCATTGGTATTAAAGACCTGGACGAAACTTCTTGGTCGTCAGCGGTCTATAAGTGTCTGTCTGCACGAGAAAGTCTTCGCGGGGTTGAGGTAACAGAGGTGCTGGAGCAACGAGAGGAGGGTGCCGACGATGCGGTAGTTTCTGAAACGGCTGAAGGGGGTCAGCACGACGACGAGTACGAAGATGAATACGAAGACCCATACGAGGAAGCGTATGACGACGAAGATGCTTCGTTGGCCGATGCGCGCGTAGGCGGTGGTGGAGCAAGCGAATACATCAATGCGTTTTTTGTTGCCTTCAAAACGGCTCTACAGGGAATGTATGAGGCGGGACTGGTTAATGACTCTGCTATAGGGCATGCCAAAGGAGATAACCGGGAGTCGATGCTGTCTGTGCGCAGGAGAGCGATTGCCAAGTTCAATCCGCTGCAGGCGGTCGTGCCGACGCTTGAACAGGCTAAAGTTGTCGCGCGCCGAGCAGAAGTCGCCCGCAATCCACAGGTTGCCAAGGCTGTTAAGAGCGGTGGCGGAGGCGTTTCCGGGGGGGGAGGAGCGCGTCGACTGACTCACGCTGAGCGCAACTCGATGATGGTCCGAAACGCCGCCACGCAGCCGCAGCGCACACCGAGAGCAGATGAAGAACGCGGGACTTCGAGTGGGGTGGGTTTTATCGAAACGGTTGATCGAGAAAACTATGTTGAAGTGGAGGCGGTTGATAGAATAGAGTTGGAGTATGTCAACCTGCCACAGGTCGGAGACAAAGCCAAAGAAATGGGTCAATTGCTGTCGGCTGTCGAGCCGCACGACCAGCAGGTCTGGTCCATCTTTCTCGATCCGGTGACGGCGATTGACGACTGCCGCACCTTGGCGCGGACCCTGTCGACCGAAGGCACGGGGGCGCACAAGGCGTATAGCAACCTCAAGCAGATTGTCTGCTACTTCAATATCAAGCAGATGCTCAGTTCGCCGACGGGGCATGTAAAGGCCGATCGCAACTTTATGATTGAAGTACGATCGTTTATAAACGGCGTGGCAAACGGTCGTTCGCTGGATATCAATAGCCGGCCTCTTGAACCGCTGGGCAATATACTCGACCACGCTGGCGCGGCCCTCGTGCGCCTAGAGGCTCTGCGCGTAAACCACAAGTTTGCCACCGCATACCCCGATCGCTATACGCGTGAATCGGCTACCATGTATTACGAGGAAGCTCTGCGACCACTGACGGATATGGAAGATCGCCAGCTGCGCGGGGCGGTTCGGCAAAAGGCCGATGGTGACACGAGCGCGCTGTTGGTCCTCTTTCACGCCAAGCGCTTTGTCGACGGACTCGTTGCGCAGTCCTGCGCTTATATGGAGCGTTTATCGATCGAGGGGCGTACGGGCGATTTGGAAGATTTTCGCGCGGCCTGCGAAGAAGCGCCGCTCGACTTTGGCCAAGTCGAGGAAATGGGTGTACTGGGCGAACTGCCTGCTCAGTTTGCAGAGAGCCATGGAATGGGGGATATATTTGATGCAGCATGCCTCCACGTCGTAGTCAAGATGTGGGAAGTTATGAAACCGGTACACTACCCAGAACAGGCGGTGGAGCGGGTTTGTAAGGAACTGCGCCGGATCATGGTGAGTGCCTTAACGGTTTCTGCGGAGGCGCGGCGCCATCAGGAGCGGCCGTCTATCGCCCTGCGCGTGGCCAGTCTAGACAAACTTACGGGCAATAGCGAACTGAAAGATTATTTTGTGCGCGTTGACGGTGCCGGGCAAGTAGCTTATATAGAGGACTTTGAAACTGGGGACTATGTAGACCTGTTCGAGTTGCGCGAGTACAAACCGATTCGGCTTCACGCAGCGGCTAAACAGCAGCAGGAAGACAGCGGAGAGGAAGCGCTACAGACCGGTCGGAAATACCTCTTTACGGTTGGCCGGACGAATCGTCTGTTCGGTCTCCATCCCGGCGATTTAGTGGATGGGTGCGTGCGCGCGGAGGGGGGCAGTCCCAAACTATTTCCAGTATTCTAATATCCAACAAGGGAAGAGGAAAACATGGCAGAACAGACGGGGTTTGCCGTAGTCGGCTTGGGTATGGGTCGGCACCACTGTAAAGCAATTGCTGCAGCGCCCGGTGCGCGCTTGGTTGCCGTATGCGACAGCGATCCGGAGCGTCTAGAGCCGACGGCGAGTGAATACGGCTGCAAGGCCTACGCCGATTTTGCCGATCTGCTCGCTGACGATGAGGTGCAGGTGGTCAATATTGCCACCCCTTCGGGCATGCACGCGGAGATGGGGATACAGGCCGCCGCTGCGGGCAAGCACATGATCGTCGAGAAACCGGCCGATATCAAGCCGGAACGCGTCGATCAGCTCATCGCCGCAGGACGCGAAAACGGCGTAAAAATCGCCGGTATTTTTCAAGCGCGTTTGGATCCGCTTAATATGCGCATCCGCGATGCCATTCAAGGAGGCCGTCTGGGCAATTTAATCGGCGTGCATGGCCACTTACCCTGGTATCGCAAGCAGAGCTATTACGAGGGGCCGCACGGTGAGTGGAAGGGCACTTGGGATATGGACGGCGGTGGCTCGCTGATGAATCAGGGCGTACACACGGTCGATCTGCTGCAGTGGCTGGCTGGCCCGGTCGAAGCGGTAGCCGGTATGTATGGTATTTTTGGCCATGAGATAGAGGCCGAAGATCAGAGCGTGGCCGTGCTGCGCTTTAAGAGTGGTGCGCTCGGCACGCTGTATACGACGACCTGCTGTTATCCCGGTTACGACCAGCGCGTGACGATCTATGGCACCCAGGGTTCGGTGTCCAAGATCCACAGCGA
>JAYOKQ010000089.1:0-12040 GCA_038119905.1 Gemmatimonadota bacterium
GCGCCATACGGGGGTGTTGTATAGCTGGGGAAAGCCCAATCGGAGGCCCATGCCGTAGGCGTAGCGCAGGCGAGAGCGTTCTGATTTATTCCACGCATTGCCGGCGTCAAAAAAACTGGCCGCTGCCAGCGTCCACCGTTGATCGTAATGCAGCGTAGGGCGCAGTTCGAGATTTAGTATAGTGCGTCTGTTACCCGCTAACGCGTGAGCGGGTAATCCACGGAGTCCTGTATCCATCCCCAGCAGGAGTTGGTCGATTTGCTTCGTGTGCAGCAGAGCATCCATAGCAAAGCGTAGGGCTACTGAGTGGTGCGTGCCGATGCGCACGTAGCCATTTAATGCGCTGCGCATGCGGACATTTTGCATCGTGCTGCCAAATCCTTGTCCCTCTGCAACAAAGCTTGAAAATACATAGGTGCTTTGGCCGATGCGCCGGCGCGGCGCAAGGTGAGCAGACCAGAGGATACTCGAAGAATCGTTTCTATCGCGAGCGTAGGCGTAGCCGAAAGAAAGAGAGAGCCAACTGCCTGTCTGTATATCTTCTACCGGTCCCAGGTCAGCAATAAAGCGGTCTGTCGAAAATTGAGGTTGCCAAAGCGTCAGGGTTAGAAGGGACTCCAGTTGGTGCCGACGCAGTAAACGGGGGCCGCTATCTGTCGCGTGGGGTGTCGTTTGATCGGTGTATTTAAACGTAATGCGGGGGCGCAGCTTTACCGTCGTTCCGCGTGAAAGACCGTACCAAAAATGCAGTGTACGCTGGCGCGTGGGGTAGGCCGAGTCGAGTTGGCCTCCCGCATACAAACGGGTAAGTTGCCTACCTGCATGTAAGTTTACTCCATAGGTCAACCGACTGTTGAGTGTGTAAAAGGGCCGGCTAAGGGATAGCCTGAAAGAGCGGGTGTCCGAGCCAAGGAGGGCATAGATCCAGGCGCTGTGTTCGGTGCCTTGAAACCTGGGGTCGAGGAAACTGGTCTCAACGCTCTTGCCCGTATCCGAATGCTCTTGCACTGCCAAACGGGCTCGCTGGCCTCGGCCCAACAAATTGTAATCAAGTCCCACCAGGCCGTAGTTTATTGCCCGCATCGATCCTGATATTATTGGGGACAACGCACGCGAATAGAGCTCCTGGATGCGCACCTCTATATCGACGTGTTGGCCCGAAGGGAATGCGCGTATACTGACTTCGCCCAGAAAGGGTAGACGACGCAAGTTGCGTTCGGATTCTACGAGACGGTCTGCATCATAGGGTTGACCTGCTGCAAAGAGGAGTTCGCGTTCAATGGTTAGCTGGCGGGTTCGCTCTAAGCCGCTGATGCGAACGTGGCGAATGGTCTGTGCATCGACTGAGGTACCGCAGTATACTATGAGCGTTGCTATGAGCAGCAGGCGTATTGAGTTCATAATGAGAGTTTACGCGTACCATACTTGCGAAAGATGAGGGACCAATGACGCGTTTTAAAGAAATGAAAGGTATTTTCGGTCTGTTGCCTACGCCCTACGATACGCAGGGCGAAATTCTCGAGAGCGATCTGCAGGCGGCGGCCGATTTTTGTTGCCGCAGCGGTCAGCACGGCATCGTTTGGCCGGTTATGGTAGGGGAGTTTTACTTTCTCGGCGAGGAAGAGAGGATTCGCCATCTCGATACCGTGCTCGCGGAAGTCAATGGTCGTTTGCCGGTAGTATTCGGTTGCTCTGGAGTGTCAGTGTCACAGGTGCTGTTTTTTGCGCGTGCGGCGCAAAAGGCGGGTGCCGATTCGATAATCGCTATGGCCCCAGCGCGGACCAATGCACAGATCGCTATGGATATGTATCGGCGGTTGGCCGACGTCTTTGATGGACCGATGATGGTGCAAAACGCTGATATGTATGCTCCACTTCGCGGTGAACAGGTTGCACAGCTCGTCGATGAAATACCGCAAATCGAATATGTAAAAGAGGAGCGTCAGCCAGGACCCAAGCACATCGCCGAAGTTAGCACAATGGTGGGGGATCGCGTTAAGTGCATTTTTGGCGGTGCGGGTGGCAAGTTCCTGCCCGACGAACTGCGCCGTGGTGCCCAAGGGTGCATGCCGGCCTGTGAATTGGCTGATGTTCTGGTAAAAATATATGACCTGTGGGTTGGAGGAGAGGAGCAGGCCGCGCGCGAAGTACACCGTCGACTGTTGCCGCTTATTAATTTGGAAAACCACCCCTTTATGCGCTACATACTCAAGCGGCGCGGAGTATTTACTTCGCTTGCAGAGCGCACCCCCGCTGGGCCGCTTGCACTCGACGCGGATGATTGCCGCGAGATTGATATCCTGTTAAGGGCGATCGTCGATGATATAGATTCTTTCCCCTTTGGAGTCGACGAGTCCTAGTCGTGACCTATGCAGCGCTTGGGCGCTTCTTCTTTCCATTGGTACTGACGCAACTGGCGCTGGGGTTTGGCGGTCAGTTTCTCAATGGAGGCATGGCCCGCCTGCCTCAAGCGGCACAGACTCTCGCCGTCTTTGGGCTGGCTTGGGGGCTGACGGATTTTCTGGTGAGTCCTCTTTCGCAGGTGCGTCAGCTCGGCCTAGTCCTCGCACAGGGGCAGGCCGAACTGAGATCTTTGCGGCGTTTTGTGCTGCTGTGTTGCTCTGTGTTAATGGCGGCTCTGTTCGCGCTCGCCGAGTCTCCGCTGGGGGACTGGGTCGTGGGGGATCTACACGGAGTGAGCGATTCGGTCGCCCTGCAAGTTCGCTGGGTGCTATTTGCTTTTATTCCCTTGCCGCTTATTGCAGGTATCAATCGGCTCTATTCAGGTGTCCTGATTCAGTTCCGTCGGACCGATATCGTTAGCGTTGCGATGGTGGCTGGGATGGTTGTTCAAATAGCAGCTGTGTTATTTCTACTGCCTGCTACATGGGTGCAGGAACGCCCTATTGCCCTCCCTGTTGCTGCCGTCTACCTCGGTGAACTTGTGGGATTACTGATTGTGTTAGGAGGCTATGCGCACTGTATTCATCCGTTTGCAGGAACGGGCTCGGGTGTCGGCTTAGATTGGGCTTTTGTAGCCCGTTTTTTTTGGCCATTGGCGCTTGTTATGGCCATTCAAGGGCTCAGTCGCCCCCTCGTCAATCTATTCGTATCGCATCAGAGCGATGGGGTAGAAGCGTTGGCGGCCCTAGCGGTCGTCTATGCTTTGGCTCATTTGCCGTATGGGTGGCTCAATGAATTGCGCAGCATACCTGCCGCTTTCCGAAATGAAGGAGGGCAGGAGCGTATTTTGCACTTTGCCGTCGGATGTGGTCTGCTGTCCTTCAGCTGCATGCTCCTACTGTTCTGGACGCCGCTCAGGTCCTATATATTGCTCGATTGGATCGCCGTAGACCGCTCGTTGGCCGATCGGTGTGTGCTACCGCTTATGATATTTTCCTTTTTTCCTCTGGCCGTCAGTATGCGGTCTTATTTCAACGGGATGGCTCTTGTCGAACACCGTACCAGGGCATTGGCCCCAAGTGCTCCGGCGCGCGTAGGTGCGATCCTACTTGCTCTAATGACCTTTTCTCGACTGGAGTGGGAAGGTGCGACGATGGGGGTGGCCGCGCTCTTTTGCGGATTTGTCATTGAGAGTCTGAGCGTATGGTTCGGGGTTCGCATATGGCCAAGTTGGCGTAAGGGAAACTAAAAGAGGAGGCCCCTATGGATTCACCGCGCTTTGCGCGCCTAGACGAGTTTGCTGAGGTCATGCATTTTATCGATCGCGTATTTCGTCCCGGTCAGCGGGGACGGCGTATTGTCCAGCGCCAGTATCCCCATTTATACCAACCGGACGAGCAGCATATGCGGCGTCATCTCATCTTGCGCGACGAGGGGAAAATCGTTGGCCAATTGGCCATTCATCCGCTCCAACTGCGCGTGGGGACGCTGCGGCTTAAAGCCGGTGGTATCGGCACCGTAGCGACCGATCCGGAGCGCCGAGGGGAAGGTATTATGGGGGTATTACTGCGGCGGGCAGTAGAGGAAATGGAGCGCCGCAGATATGATCTTTCTATCCTTGGTGGAGATCGTCAGCGCTATGGTTGGTTTGGATGGGAAAATGCGGGAATCCGCACGGTGTATACCCTCTCCGCGCGCTCTGTTGGTTCAACTACGGCGCGTGACTGTGATATATCGCTCCTGCGTAACCCGGAGCTAAGTGAGGATATATTGGGGCGCATTCTGAGAATACACAGCGGGACTTCAAGGTCAACGGTGCGTCCGCGCGCATTGGTTGCCCATATCTTGAACCGCACAAGTAGGGACGTTTGGATCGCTGAGCAAGGCCAGCGCTGGGCGTATCTCGTGCTTGGTGGCGCCCGGCATCAAGCTAGGCCCTATGAGCGAGTGGATGAAATCGGCGGTGACGGAACACTCGTGCAACAAGCGCTGCAGCGTATTATGGGCCGCTACAGGTTGAGCGGACTGCGCGCCGTCGCTGGTGTTGATTCCTATGCGCATGGTGTTTTTACGCCGATTAGTGAAGGGTGGCACTCAGAATCAGATGGAATGGCTAAAATCCTAGACGTGCCATCCCTGCTAGAAAAGATCTATCCAGTAATGGCTGAACTAGCTCGTCAGCGCGGCGTTAGAGTGACATATAACTTTTGCGATTCGCGGGGAAGCGCTTGGGGGGGGTGGAAACTGCAGCGTGGAGGAGTATACCGCCTGAAATTGGGGGAGCGCGAACTGGTTCGATTGTTGTTTGGGCATCTGCCCAATGTGTTTAGCTTTGGTCATATAGAGGGAGCTGAGGGATTGGCCCAACTGCTGCCTTTGCCCCTTCATGTACCCCCGTTAGAGCATATATGACAGTTGCTTTTAGCCCTATCTTTGCGTACTCTACGCTTGCTGATAAACCCATTGTTTTCAAGGAGCTAGTCATGGTTCGTTATATCTGTTTCCTATCGTTTTTGCTCTCTCTTGGATGGACGCAGAACGCCTCGGCTGACTTTTCTGCCTTTATCGCTCGGATGAGCTTCGACGATAGCGCCGACCTCGAAGGTACGCTGGGAGCAGGCGTGCGTTGGGGCAAATCGAGTCGCATTTTCGGCGGAGAAACCTCGCTGATGGTCGCACGTCCTAATCGGGCAGACGAGCCGATGACCTCCCTCTTTTGGGAGGGGCGTTTCTTACTCAACGTTCCTACGGGCACAAATGTTAGGCCCTTTGCCAGCGTCGGACTTGGCAATATGCTGCTTACCTCGATTGACATTGCAGATCCCCAGTTGCCGACCTCAGGTGATGAACTGAAAGAAGCGGCCGTTGAACAGGCCCTCAATCAGGTCGACGGTGATTCGGGTGGACTGGATCTACAGAACAATCGCTACTTGAGCTACGGCGGCGGCGTTCGCTATGCGCTGAGTGAAAAGATGGCCGTGCGCCTTGACCTGCGGCAGTACCGCGTATTCTCCTTTAAAGACTATGCGCGTGATTTAGCCGAAGAGCGTATTCGTCAGGAAATTGAAAAGAATGCGGGGGCTGAACTTTCTGATGCGGTTCTGAGCCAAATTTCAAATGATTCTGTCGAAGAGAAGACCGTGCAGCACAGCGAGCTATCCCTGGGAATTCTGATCTCTTTCTGAATCAGATTTAAACACGATGGCCAAGGTGCAGCCCAATATACGGTGCGGAGAATGCCGTGAGCGGATTGCTCAAGGCATTCTCCGCAAGGGGGTCGTGGAGATGGGAGCCTGGTTCGCTCAATTTTTCGTGGGGATTGGCCAGCGTACGGTCCAACGGGGGCTCAGGGCGTGGAATTTTTTTGTTTTCACCGTTGAAGTGGCCGTTGCCCTGGGGCAGTTCTTTGGCCGGCAGGGTTTTGTAGCCTCTGCGCGCGTGGCCATGCAGCAAGTTTATTTTACCGGGCTGGAGGCGTTGCCCTTTCTCAGTATGCTCTCTCTGCTCTTGGGTTTTACGGTGATCGCTCAGTCGTTGCCTCAGCTGCAGGGCGTCGGAGCGCACGCACTAATTGGACAAATCCTCGTCATAAGCATTGTGCGCGAACTGGGGCCCCTTATTACGGCGATGGTCGTGATAACGCGTTCGGGAACCGCGATGGCGGCGCAAATGGCGACCAATCGGGTGACAGGTGAAGTCGAAGCGCTGGAGAGCATGGGCATTAGTATACATCGCTATCTGGTCGTGCCCCGGGTGTTGGGTTCGGTTATATCGCTCTTTTGTATGATCGTTTACTTTGATGCAATCGCGCTGATTGGTGGATTTCTTGTGGCCAGCACGCGCCTTACCATGCCCTTTTCCCTGTATCTCGACTATATCTTCGCTTCGCTCTCCAGCTTAGACTTGTATTTAAGTCTGACCAAAGGAGTTCTCTTTGGCACCGGCATCGCTCTATTTTCCTGCTACCACGGACTGAGGGCTCGTCGCGCCGCATTTGAGGTGCCCATGGTTGCCCGCTCGGGGGTTATTCAGTCGATGTTTTTCGTTTTTGTCTCGAGTGCCCTTATATCGGCTCTTTTCTATTGGATATGATGACGGGAAAAGTTGAGTTTATCGATGTTATCCTCGAGGTGGAAGGACGCCGCTTTCTCGACGGGGTGACATGGCAGCTATCTCCCGGGCAGAGCGCTGTGGTCGGCGGGGCACCGGGCAGCGGTAAATCGTTCTTTCCGCGGTTGATATTGGGTCTTCCAGGCCTGCAGGAGGCCGACCATGTGCGCATGTGGGGAGATGTTCTACTCGACGGGGTGTCACTGTATGATATGGACCGAGATGAGCTGATAGAAGTGCGCCGCTCAATAGGCACCGTTATGGCGGGTGGAGGACTCATTGATAATATGGACGTCGAACGCAATATAACCCTGCCCTTAGCTTATCACGGTGGTCGCACCCTGGCTAGTGAAACAGCGCAGCAGCTGCAGCGTGTAGTACGGATGATGGAACTAAACGATTTACTCCGGCCAGGTTTACGCCCCGTTGCGTTAAATCGCGAAGAAAAGATGCGGGTGGCCATCGCCCGTGCTCTGCTGAGCAATCCGCGTATATTAATGGTCGATGAGTTATTGACGGGCTTGGATCGCACCACCTCGGCAGCATTGGTTGATATACTCACGGGGCCTCAGGAGGTGGGGGGGCGTCTGTTTACTTCTTCTAGTCTGCGGGCCTTTTTAGACCGAGCAGATCGGTTCTGGCTCTTGGAGCAGGGAAAAATCATCGATCTAGGCGATTCGGAAAGCGTGCGAAGGCACAATCATCCCTGGGTGCAAAATGATCTAGCTACGACTGCGTAGCCGTTCTGAGGAGACCGTATGAAGGAACGTACATTGCTTCACGACAGTCGGACAGGATACGCCTTGGTGGGGTTATTTGTCGTGGGGGCGCTCGCTTTTTTTAGTTGGCTCCTGCTACTGCAGCGAGATGATAAGCCGAAATACGTTCTCGTCGTAGAGTTTAACGCCATTAATAATCTGAGTGAGGCCACCCAAGTAAAGCTGCGCGGTTTTCCCATTGGTAAAGTGCGCTCGGTTGACTTTCGGCCACAGCCCGAACGAGGGGAAGCTCATTTTCTCGTATCGTTAGAGATCGAAAAGAAATATCCGGTCCCAGAAGGCGTCATTGCTGAAATTCGCAGCAGTGGTCTCGTGGGAGACACCTTTATACACTTAGACGTGAGCCAGGCTGGTTCGGGTGCACTCGAACCCGGTAGTAGGATTCGTGGGCGCGACGATATCGGCATGAAAGAGCTCGTGGAGAGCGTAAAAGAAATGGCCCACAAACTCGGGGGGGCCGGGGAGAGCATCCGCCAGGCTGATCTAGGATATCGGCTGGGGCGGTTAGGTGATAGTATGCACCGAGTGGCTGGTGGTGTGGAGCAAGTTGCAGGGAGCGCGGATAGCTTAATGGTTGCCAGCCGAGCGCTCATTCAGCAAACGACACCGCAAACAGAGGCACTGCTCGACAAACTGCAGGACAATATGGCCAGCATGAACCAAGTCCTAGGACAAACAGACACGCTCGTCCGCGCAAGCCGGGAAGACGTACGAGTGTCATTAGGACAGCTGCGGGGGGCCATTGAAAAACTAAATGGGGTCCTTGGACGCGTCGATTCAATGATGACAAAAAAAGAAGGACAAATAGATTCGACGCTAACTAATTTGCACTCAGCTTCCGAGTCGATGCGAGAAATATCGGCGCGCCCGTGGAAAGTGATCACAGGAGCGAGTAATAAAGACGGCCAATAGCATTGAATGACGAACGAGCTAATGCAACCATACGCGGGCTGCGGAGCTTGCTCATTGAAGCACGTCATCAGCGCAGTGTGCGCCTTTTACGGCAAGTTGAAGACGGGTTGTTGCGCCTTGCCGCGGAGCAGTATCGATGCTGCTTGGTGGATTACGAGCAGGTCGCCGTCAGTTTTTACGTTCGTTTGCTAGGGTATGATCAGGCCCGTGTTAAGGTGCGTATCGAGTTTCCCATCTCCCCGGTTATTCACCCGATACAGTGGGTACCGCTTTCCCATTTAGCCGATTACGATGAGGTCGCTAGTCCCTATGCGCTGCAGCGATTGCACGGCGAAATATCCGACGTAATCCACCGCCGTCGCGTTCATTTGGCACCTGCTGCCATAGGACTGCCGCCTCGATCCCGTCGTCGCAGGCGGCGAGCCATGGCCGGTCGGCGCGGGCATTTGGAGCTTTCTTTGCTGTATTGGGGTGGCGGACTGCTGCTCGGTGCGGCGTTGGTCGGCGTGTTAGCATTCAGCTGGGGCCACATGCCCAACTAAGATTCGGTACATCTTTTTGGAGGTTTCATGGTGCTTAGGTTGCTGTTTGTCCTTGCTCTCATAGCCGGCGCAATTGAAGCTACAGCGCAGAATTCGGCAGCTGAGTTTTTTGATATCGGCTATTCCTATCAAACTGGGGAGGGTGTCGAACGCGACGAAAAGCGAGCGTTGACGTATTATGCCGAGGCGCTGAGAGAAAATCCAGACCTGTTTGCTCCTCTCTACAATACCGGTCTCATTTATCATGATCAGGGCGAGTATACGCGAGCGCAAAACTATTTTATAAAAGCAGCCAAAGCTTCCTCGTCCCTCGGGGACGACGCGGCTCAGTACGAAGCGATGGCCCGGAACGGTTTAGGCACTTGCTATCAGCAGCAGGGAAACTACGAAAACGCCGAGAAGCAGTTCGATATTGCCCGAAGAATGCAGTCAGATTTTGTCGAAGCCCACTACAATTACATCAATATCCTAGTGCGTGACGAACGACTGGAAGAGGCCACTGCTGCGCTTAAGATGGCAGAGAGCATGGCGCCCAGCGATCGCTATGAAAAATTCAAAGGCTTGCTCTTGGCCAAGCAAAAAAAAGAGCATATGGGCAGCATGGGCGGTGCAGGCGGCCTGCTGGTTTTTATACTGCTTGTATTGGCCTATGGCATGTATTTAAGAAGAGCGAAAAGACGTTGATTGACCGCCCTAGGACCGCCGCGTATATTGGGTCTGCTATTCATACGGGTGCAGGTGCCGATTTTTCAGGGAGAATAGGGAAGGCGGTGAAACTCCGCCACGGCCCCGCCACTGTGAACAACCCTCAGCGGTTGTAAGTCAGGAGACCTGCCTGCACCGTATTCGCCCCCTGGTATTTTCGCGGGAGAAATACGGGGTGCGTATGGTAGCGCTCCACCACCGATCTCGCATGAGGTCGGTTTTTTTATGGCGAATCTAATTGAATTGCGCGGAGCTACCGCGGGTTACGAACGGGACCGACCGGTTTTCAGCGCCGTGCATATGGCCTTAACGTCGGGAGATTTCGTTGGTTTAATCGGCCCCAACGGAAGCGGGAAGAGTACCTTGATTCGCTGTTTGGCCGGCGTACTGCCATTATGGGAAGGCGATTTGCAGTATGAGGGCAAGTCGGCTTCCTCAATGGATCGACGATCGGTGGCCCGTTTCGTAGGCGTGGTGCCACAGATCGACTACTCGGCGTTTTCTTTTTCTGTGCGTGAACTGATTGCCATGGGGCGGCATCCCTATTTGCGTCCCTTGCGCGGATTGGATCCGAACGATTGGCAGGCGGTTCATCGCGCCATGCAATTGGCCGACGTCGAATCATTTGCTCATCGGTCAATGGCCGAATTGTCGGGGGGTGAAAGGCAGCGCGTTATCATTGCGCGGGCTTTAGCTCAGACTCCGCGCGTTCTGTTACTCGATGAACCGAGCAATCACCTAGATATAAATCACCAGATAGAGATTTTCGATTTACTGCATCGACTCAACTGTGAGGAGGGGCTAACCCTGCTTTGCTCAATGCACGATTTAAATCTAGCCGCCGAATACTGTCAGCGTATCCTCGTCATGGAGGGGGGCACCCTATGTGCGGAGGGGGCCACGCACGAAGTAATGCAGAGTGATGTCTTAAGTCGCGTTTACAGAATGCCTATTCGCGTAGATCGGCGAGATGATGGTCTACTACACATCATTCCACTCTCGCAAAAACGGCGCACCTTATCCCAGGAGTAGACAATGGATTGGAGATGGCGATGGTGGCTTGGCTGCATGTTGTTGTTGGGATGTATTGGGCGCGCTGAAGCAGACGAAGTCGTTGATGATCTCGGAGAATCATTTGCGTTGGAGCAGCCGCCTATGCGCATTGTTTCGCTGGCGCCTAGTAATACGGAGTTGCTCTATGCCCTGGGGCTTGGGGGCCGCGTGGTAGGGGTTACCGAATTTTGTAACTTTCCACAGGCGGCAGATTCTGTAGTAAAGGTGGCCGGTTTTAATACGGTCAACTTAGAGCGGGTGACTCAGGTGCGTCCCGACCTTATTATGGCCATTCGCGGCAACGACATGGAAAGTTTGCGTTCTTTGCGTGAACTGGGTTTTCCGGTATTCTCTCTCGATATACAGTCGCTCAGCGGTATGGGAGATGCCCTACGTCGTATGGGGAAACTATTGGGCGTGCGCACTCGCGCTGATGCGTTGGCGGATTCACTGGATTTACGGGTTAAGCGGGTTCGGAGCCGGGCTACCTCGCGGTCAGAGCGCCCCAAGGTGCTCTGGGGGTTCTGGGGCGAACCTATCTATACCGCTGGAGCTGGCACGATGATTGACGATGTCTTTCGCACAGCCGGTGGCCAGAATATAGGCGCTCGTGCCGAGGGGGCTTGGCCCCAGGTGAGTCTCGAAACCATCGTGCTGTGGGAGCCTGATGTTCTGATAACAACCCACGTGCCCGGTGGGAGCGAAAATTTGCCTAACGAACTGATGCGCCTGCAGCAGATGGATGGGTGGAAAATGGTGCCGGCTGTTCGTGACGGCCGCGTCTTTTATGTAGAGGGGGATTGGCTGCTCCGACCAGGGCCGCGTTTAGTCGACGCGCTCGAGGCGATTGCTACCTACCTAGACGGGGAAGGCGATTTCGAGAAATGAGTCCCCGAGGTCGCAGTCTTTCGACCATGGCAGGGTTAGCGCTAGTATTGGTCGGGAGTGCCGTGCTCTCTCTGGTCACCGGCCCCGTAGATACGGCGCTATCCGATGCAGTTTCGGCATTGGTCGGGGGGGATGGGGGCGGGACGCAGGCCGTTATTCTCATGGAAATTCGCTTACCCAGGGTGCTGTTGGCCATTTTAGTGGGATCGGCGCTGGCGCTGAGTGGGGTTGTCATGCAGGGCTTTTTTCAAAATCCCATGGCCGACCCCTATATCGTCGGGGTCTCTTCGGGAGCTGGACTTGGCGCCACGGTGGCCATGGGATTGGGGATCGACTTTTGGTTTTTCGGACTGAGCGGTATCGGCCTGATGGCATTTGCAGGCGCTCTAATTGTAACGGCACTTGTCTATATGATTTCGCTGCGTGGAGGCCAACTTCCCGTTACAACCGTACTGCTGTCGGGAGTGGCTTTGGGGGCATTGGCTTCTTCCATAACGTCCTATTGGATGGTCGCCGTGCGGGGTGATTTATTTGATACACAGCGCATTCTCTTTTGGCTGATGGGGAGCTTGGCCTCACGTCGCTGGGAACACGTCCACCTGGCCTGGCCGCAAATTCTCGCCGGTGCCCTATTTTTACAGTGGATGG
>JAYOKQ010000089.1:12050-17383 GCA_038119905.1 Gemmatimonadota bacterium
TGGATGGCGCGCGATTTAAACGTGCTGGTTCAAGGGGAAGAAAATGCGCTTTACCTGGGAATTGACGTCGAACGCAGCAAACGCCTCCTACTGGTTGGTGCATCGCTCGTGGCGGCCGCGGCTGTATCAGTCAGTGGAATCATCGGTTTTGTCGGGCTCGTCGTGCCGCATGTAATGCGTCTTTGGATCGGACCAGATCACCGCTGGTTGCTGCCGGCCTCTATGCTGGGCGGGGCTGTATTGTTGGTCAATGCCGATTTATTGGCGCGCATCGTGATCGAACCGGCCGAATTACCTATCGGCATCATTACCTCAGTGCTGGGCTGCCCGTTCTTTCTTTATTTGCTACGCAAGCGGCGGGATATGGGCTTCTGATGAATGATGGAGCCGCAGGATGTATCTATGTGGTGTCGGGCTTGCCAAGGTCGGGCACGTCACTGGCTATGGATTTACTCCAGGCAGGGGGGATGGAACTATTCACTGACGGAGCGCGTGAGCCGGACGCGGATAATCCCAACGGCTACTTTGAACACATACTAGCTACGCGCTTGCGCACAGAGAGCGATTGGGTATACGGCGCGATCGGTAAAGCCGTAAAGATTATATCGCCTTCGCTTCGCTTTCTGCCGGTTGATGTGCGCTATCGCATCGTTTTTATGCGCCGAGATGTGCGCGAAATTAGTCGCTCGCAGGAGCGCATGTTGGAACGGTTGGGTAAAGGGACGGGCGATAACAGAGAAGAAATTGAACAGGTCATGGCTTCCCATCTGCATCAGGTTGAAGGATGGATTGCTCTGCAGGGACACGTGGACGTGCTTTACCTAGATTACGCACAAGTAGTTACAGCCCCTGAAGAGGCCTGTCAGCGCTTGATTGAATTTGCTGGGTTAGCCGGAGATGCGGGACATATGGCCGCTAGGGTCGATCCAATGCTGTATCGACAGCGCGAGACGACGTAAAAGCGCGATACATTCTAAAGAAAAGGGACCAATGGTTACGCTCAATAAGATCTATACCAAGAGGGGCGATGGTGGAAAGACGCGCTTGGGCGACAATTCCGAAGTCGACAAAACGGATCCTCGCGTAGAAGCCTACGGAGAAGTCGATGAACTCAACGCCCAACTCGGCCTGGCTGTCTGCCAGGTGGATCCCAAGAATCCGCTGGGAGTTGTTCTGTTGCAAATACAGAACGATTTATTCGATCTGGGGGCCGATCTATGCTGGCCCTTAGAAAGCACCCTAGAGGGTGTGCCCCGGCTTTCTGTTACGCAGGAACAGGTTGATTTTCTCGAAAGACATATTGATGCTTTTAATGAACCGCTTGAAACACTGCGTAGCTTTGTGCTGCCGGGGGGTAGTGTACTATCTGCCCATCTACACGTAGCGCGGACGGTGTGTCGTCGGGTGGAGCGCAGGATCTGGTCACTGGGGCAGCGGGAGCAGCTGAATGAAAAAATCGCCGTGTATTTAAACCGACTGTCCGATCTACTCTTCGTGTTGGCGCGATATGCCAATGATGAGGGTCGGGGAGACGTACTCTGGGTTCCGGGTAGCGTAGCTGAGGATACGGAAAAATGACAAAACATCGAATCGTCGCCTGTCTCTCCTTGTGCATGATGGTTTACTGGGTATCCTGTGGACAGAACTTCAGCGAGGAGGACGTAGAGGGGGCCCTGCGCGAAAAACAGCTTAAGCCCATGGTCGGACAGGTCGCTCCTCCTACAGTATCGCAGCTCGCGCAGCCCGAGGGGGATCGAACGAGTCTGGGAGGCATAAGCGTCGTTGTCCCAGCCGGTTGGACCGTGGGGACGCCCTCAAGTTCGATGCGCTTGGCAGAGTATACCCTACCGCACGGTGATGGTGAATCGACCCTCGCCGTTTTTCGTTTTGGACCGGGTCAGGGCGGCAGCGTAGAGGCGAATATCGACCGATGGATAGGCCAGTTCCAACAGCCGGACGGAAGTGACGCCCGGACTCGGGCACAGACTTGGAAAGAGCAGATTTCCGGAATGCCAGTGCACCTGCTGGATATTTCAGGCACCTATTCTGTTGGGGCCATGTCGGGTGGAAGTGGGCAGCCGGAGGAGCGCTATCGCCTGGTGGGCGCCATTGCCGAAGCAAACAGTGGGATGTTCGTTTTTAAGTTAACGGGTCCACAAGCATCTATTGAAACGTGGAAAGCTAGTTTTATGGGCTATATCCAGAGTATCCAAGCTGAATAGGAGCAGGCTATGTATCGGTCTCTTGAAGACGAATTTGGCGATGTGGTGGGTAAGGCACGTCGCGGTCAGCAGATTGCGGCGGACGTGCTCTATCCACAGGTAGGTATCGCACAAGCCGACGGCGAGCGGATTGAGCGCTATGAGTGGATACCCGATGGGGAAACGTTGGATCGACTGGCCGATGCGCTCGAGTTAAGCCCTCCCAAACTGCGCGAGTGCGCACAGGCGGGTTTTTTTCCCCGGGCGCCAGGGGGAATACCCCGCGACGGCGTACACGTCGAGATGATGGTGTTGGGCCAGTCCTTTTTAATGAATGGCTATTTAGTCGGTTGTCCTGCAACTGGTCGGGCGCTGTGCGTAGATCCTGGCTTTGATGGCGATAAAATCATCGCTCGAGCCCAGCAGGCCGGTCTGCGTATTGAACGGGTTTTCCTAACGCATGGGCACCACGACCACATCGGTGCCCTCAGAGAAATTGTCGAGGCAACTCAGGCACGCGTTCAAATCAGTGAGGGCGATAGTTCGATGTTGGGAGAATTGAGCACTCTAGTCCAAGACCGAGTGGCCCACGGCGACACGGTACAAGTCGGTGAGCTCACCTTTGCGGTCCGTGCTACTGGAGGGCATACACCGGGGGGCATGTCGCTGGTGGGCCACGGGATGGCCCTCGTGGGCGACGCGCTTTTTGCTGGGTCGCTCGGGGGGACGCGTAAGAGAGAAAATTACATAGCTCAGCGCAGAGCCGTCGAGGAGTATATTTTGAGTCTGGACGAAGCCGTGGTCTTATATCCAGGCCACGGTCCTGCAACAACGGTTGGCGAAGAGCGCGCCCATAATCCGTTTTTCTTATGAGAAGTGTTTAAACGAATTGGTCGTCTGCGTCGCCGCGGACGATAGTGATCTGACCCTGCTCTTCTAGCTGGCGCACCTGCTGTACGATGCGCAGCTGGACTTCTTCGACTTCGCTCAAGCGCATGGGGCCGAGGAATTCCATTTCTTCGTTGATAAAGTTACGAACGCGCTCTGACATGTTGTTGAGGACTTTGTCCTTAAGCTCTTCGCTGGCCGATTTGAGGGCGACAACGAGATCCTTCTGATCGACTTCGCGCATGAGCGTTTGGATCTCTCGGTCGGTTAGCTTGGCAATATCGCCAAAAACAAACATGAGGTTGCGCACGGATTCGGCTACTTCGGGATCTTGGGCGTCCATTTGGTCGAGAACGTTTTTTTCTACCGACGAACCCGTGAGGTTGAGAATGTCGGCGACGACTTTGGGACCGCCGACGTCTTGGTTCCCACCGAGGATATCGCGCAGCGAGGATTCTAGACTTTCCTCAATCTGCTTTATGACGTTCGGCGTAATATTCTCCATGGTCGCGATGCGATAAGCGACGTCCGACTGTAAGCGCTCGGGTAATTGGGCGAGGATGCCCGAAGCCTGGGCGGCTTCTAACTGTGACAGGATCAGTGCAATGGTCTGCGGGTGCTCGTGGCTGATAAAGGGGGCGATTTGGTCGGGTGCCACGTTTTTGAGCATGTAAAAACCAGAGGATACTTTGGTCGTTACGCGCTCGAGGATTTCCTGTGCTCTGCGTGGTCCGACGGCTCGTTCAAGGGCTGAACGGGCAAAGTCGACCCCGCCTTGGCTGACCCACTCGCCGGCGAGTAGATGCTGCTCAAATTCCTCCAACACGCGGTCCATGAGCTCGACGGAAATGCTCTTTAAACCGGCAATCGCCTGCGTAATCTCTTCTATTTCATAGTCGTGCAGGTGCTTAAGGACTTCCCCTGAAACCTCTTCGCCGAGAGCTACCATGACAATGGCTACCTTCTGCTGGAGGGGGAGTTCATTGGCCTCGTCGTCGTCGGACTGAGCATTTTCGTTATTTTCGTACTGAGCCATTGGATCACCTCGCGAAGCGACTATATTCTTCTGTATATATCGGCTGGTAGGGTAAAATCGTGAATGACGTCGCAGATATTTTTCGTAAAGTAAAGTCCAAGAAAGGTTTAGTCAAGTGTTGTGAGGAACTCCTCGAAGCGGTTTTTCGAAGGTGGGTTCCTTCTCCGCCAAAGGAAATTGGGATATGTATAGACCCATTCGCGTGAACTGTCAGGAGGGTTCAGCGCTATGAAAATTACGGCGTTTCTCAATCCATATTGCCCGTGGTCGCCCGGCGTGGTGGCCGTTTTACAAAAGCATGGGTTGGCCTTTGAAACGAAAGATATCACGCGGGACCGCAGTGCCTATGAGGAAATGGTGCAAAAGAGCGGACAGTTTTCCTCGCCCTGTGTGGAAATCGATGGTGAGATGCTTGCTGATGTGGGCGGAGACGAAGTCGATGATTGGCTTAAGACGAGGGGTATACACTAATCAGCTAGGGCGGTAGAGAGCACGCCCTAGCTGATTAGTACGCTACCAGCGCGTGGCTTGAAAACGCCAGCCGGGCTCCACCTTCTGCATTTCAACCTCATCGTCTCGCCGGGTTAGGCCGCAGGCCAAGTACTGTTGGTGCAGCCGCTCAAGGGCCGTTCGATCGAGTTCAACCCCTAGGCCTGCTCCCTCAGGAACGGCCAGACTTCCACCTTCAATCTTTAATCGCCCTCCGACTACAACTTCGTCAATCTGCCAAGGATAATGCGTATCTACGGCATAGGTCAGATTGGGCACGGCTGCGGCTAAATGCGTCATGGCCGCCAGCGAAATACCAACGTGGCTGTTGGAGTGCATGGAAAGGCCGCGGTTAAAGGTCTGACAAATTCGTCCTAATTCGACCGAAGCGCGCAGGCCACCCCAGTAGTGGTGATCGGCTAAAATAATATCTTCTGAACCAAACCGGACGCTGCCGGGTAAATCGTCGAAGGACGTCGTGCACATATTGGTTGCCAGTGGAATCGAAAGGGCTTTGCCAACCTGAGCCATAGATTCCTGTCCCCGCGTAGGATCTTCGTAATACTCTAAAACTCCTTCCATGCGCTGGCCCATGCGGATGGCCGTTTCCACGCTCCATATGGCGTTGGGGTCGAGGCGCAGCGGCGTTTCAGCGCCAAAGGCTTCGCGCAGAGCAAGGATACAGTCTACTTCCACGTCGGGTGGCAACGCTCCGCCTT
>JAYOKQ010000090.1:0-11319 GCA_038119905.1 Gemmatimonadota bacterium
TTTACGCAGGTAATCTCCAGGCCTTCCAGATCGTGTGCACGCAGCCAATCGGCTCTGGGGGGTATGCATTCGGCCACGGAGGCGCGCGCGGTGAATATCTTGACGCGCTGCCCCTCGGCCAACCAGGTGCGCACCCGCTGTAGCATGGCGGGCACGGGGGCGCCGATGTGGTCGGGGCCGCGCCAGTGATCGTAGTGAGCTAGAGTTCCGTCTAAGTCTACGCCAATCCATCCACTCATAGTATATGCTCCTAATGTGAGGCGTGTGAAAAACTAAGACCAAAGCACTGGCGAAGAAAATGCACTCAGTCCTATGGGCGCTTTGGGAGATCGTATTCGACGTGCACATAGTCTGTGTGGAACTGCTCATTGCCGGCCTTCCGAAGTGGATCGGTTCGTTGTCTATACGGTATGCTTTGTCTATATTCCCTACACGCCTATAACGCGTCCTTTCCAACGGTATTTTCCCTCGCTAATGATCTATATTCCCACATTCGTACGCCCCTTGGTACCCGCTTTGCCGCTGATTGTCGGCCTTCTGCTCGTCGGCTGTGGACAGGAGTCTAGTCCAGACCAACGGCCGAACGAAGAGGCGCTGCCAAATCGCGCTCAGATGTACGAAGAACGGGGCGATCAGTTCCTGCGCGCCGGTCGCTATCGCGAAGCGATTCGCGCCTATCGCCGCGTGGCGCAGCAGCTGGGAGCAACGGCAGAGTCGCATCGAAAACTGGCGGAGGCCCTCGCGCTCAATCAGGAACTGCCCGAAGCCGTGCGCGTCTATGAGCAGGCCATTGTTATGGAGCCAGACTTTGCCAAAGCGCGGACAGAGCTTGCGCTGCTGTTGACGCGCCTCGATCGCCCGGAAGCAGCGCGGGCACAGCTCGATCGCGCGGTTCGAGATCGCCCCGACTATGCCTGGGCGCACATGGTATTGGGGTTGATTCACTTCCGCCAGGGCGCCTACGATGAGGCAATCGCTTCACAGCAGCGCGCGATCGCTGCCGTGCCCGATTACGCGGAGGCTTGGTTTAACCTCGGGGAAGCCTATCTCAAGCAGAATATCTATGACGAAGCGGAACGAGCCTTTGTTCAGGCTATAAGCGCCGACTCGACGACGGCGCGTTTCCACAATGGCCTAGGGCGTAGTTACTACCTGCGCCGCGACTACGCACGCGCCGTGCCTTCTTTTTTGCGTGCCGTTGAACTGGATTCGCTCTTTGCTCGGGCGCGCTTCAACTTGGGCAACAGCCTGTTGCGCAGCGGTGACAAGGATGAGGGCCGCCGCCAGCTGGCACTCTATCGCGCTTTAGAAGAAGAAGAAAATCGCATTTCCATCCTACTCAATACGTTGATGACCTATCCGGACAGTGCGACCGTCTATCACGATTTGGCTACGGTCTATAGCCAGCGGGGTGAATGGCGCGAGGCACACGCGCGCTATTTACAGGCTATCGAGCGCGACTCCACGTTTGCGCCATCCTATCATAACTTAGGTAATATTTATTTGCGTCGGGGTGCTTTGGACCAGGCCGTCCGCCTTTTTGAGCAGGCTCTCCGGGCGGATTCGACCTATGCGCTGGCTCATTTGGCCATGGGCAACGCTCTCATGGTTAAAAAGCAATTTGGCCGGGCAATGCATCATTTCACTAGCGGTCTGCGCCACGATCCAGACAATCCGACGCTGCAGCGCAATGCGTCAATTGCCCGCGATATTGCAGGCTCTAAGGGAGGAGCAGAATGAGTAGATGTCGTCCCCCAAGCTGCCGTATGTCGTTTGTTGGGTGCGGGCTACTTAGCTTTTTCTATGCTGTGGCACCGCTGCTGGCCGAGGGCCCGCAGTTTGTCGATGTGACGGAGGAAGCGGGCATCGACTTTCGCTATGTCAACGGCGCTAGCGGCAGCAAGTTTATGGCCGAAGCCGTCGGTTCGGGGGCCGCTTTTTTCGATGCCGACGGCGACGGTATGCTCGATTTATACGTGGTGAACGGTGCGGCGCTGCCGGGTTATGGAGGGCCTACCGGACCCAATCGACACTATCGCAATGTCGGCCGCGGAACTTTCGTTGATGACACCGATCGCGCTGGCACCGGCGATGCACAGTTCGGCATGGGGGCGGCTGTAGGCGATTACGATAACGACGGCGACAGCGATCTCTACTTGGCCAATTACGGTCCCAACGTTTTTTACGAGAACGATGGGAGTGGCACATTCTCCGATGTGACGATCCAGACGGGCGCAGACGACGATGGGTGGGGAACGCACCCTGCTTTTGTTGACTACGATAACGACGGGGATCTCGATCTCTACGTCGCCAATTACATGGAGTTTGATACCGACCATAATACGCCGTGTTTTGCCGGCGAAGTTCCTATCTACTGCGGTCCCAATACCTATCCGGGCCAGGCCGGCGTGCTATATCGCAACGATGGGCAGCGGTCCTTTGTCGATGTGACGGCCGATGCGGGATTGCTCGACGACAGCGGTCGACAGCTGGCCGCCGTGTTCGGCGACTACGACAACGACGGCGATGCCGACCTATTTGTCGCCAACGACAAGCGTCCCAACTTTCTCTTTGTAAATCAGGGAGACGGCACGTTTGTAGAAGAGGGCGCGATTGCTGGCGTCGCCTACAACGAAGAGGGTCTGGCCGAATCGGCGATGGGGGCGGACTGGGGCGACTACGACAACGATGGCCTGCTCGATATTATCGTATCGACGTTTCAGTGGCTGCCAAATACGCTCTATCACAACGACGGCGACGGCTTTTTTACCGATGTGACCTTTGCCGCGAATCTGGGTATTGCCAGCGTTCCGTACTTGGGGATGACGGCCTCTTTTGTCGATTACGACAACGATGGTTTCCTAGACGTCTTTATTAGCAACGGACACCTCGATGAAAACGTCAAAGACTACGACCCAGCTACTAGCTACCCACAGACTAACCAGCTGTTTCACAACGACAGAAACGGCCGTTTTATCGATGTGAGCGCGACTAGCGGACCGGGGATGCGCGTTGCGCGCGTCAGTCATGGAGCCGTCATGGGTGATTACGACGACGACGGAGATATTGATCTGTTCGTGTCTGATTCCGACGGTCCATCGACGCTCTTGCGCAACGACGGCGGCAATACCAATCACTACTTGAAGGTGCGTGCCGTGGGGCGTGCAAGCAATCGAGACGGAATAGGTGCCCGCGTTCGCGCGGTGTCTGGCGAACTGGTGCAGTTTCGAGAAATCCGCACTAGCTACGGCTATATGGGATCAAATGAGATCCAGCTTACGCTCGGACTCGGAGATCACACCCGAGTCGATACGCTATCAGTTTACTGGCCGAGCGGCGTCGTGCAAACGCTGATCGATGTGGCGGCCGATCGGGTAGTCGTGGTCGAAGAGGCGCAGCCCTGATGTCGAGGGGCCTATTGGGTGCGCTGTGCTGCGTGCTGTTTTTCGCTATACCCTCAGTCCATGCACAGAGCTCTTCCAATGGGCGTATTGCGGCGATTAACGATAGCGGCACGAGAGAAATGGTCGCGCTACTTGAGCGCATTGCGCGCACGACCGATCCCGTAGTCGATGTGTATATGAACCGGGCTCGTGCAGCGGGCATTAGCACGCTGTTGGGACGTCCGATGAGTCCAATGAAAGATCTCCAACTGCGCGTCAAAATCGCCGAAGAAATGCTGCGGGCTGGTCAGACGCGGTCGGCCATAGCGATGTATGAACACGTGTGGGAGCAGATCGAACGCCGCGAATTGCCGATAAAAGAAGAGGTTCGGCACATGCTGCGGGATATGTTGGGCATAGCGCATCTGCGTTCAGGGGGTGCTCCGGGAGGAGATGACGGTATTGAAATAGTCCCGCATCGCTGGATTTTTCCCATGAAAGATGCAGGTAGTACGGGTACAGAAGGCGCGCGCAAGGCCGTTGAATACTATGCGGAGAATCTCCGGCAAAACCCCGGAGACGGGGCGGCGCGTTGGTTGCTGAATATCGCCTACATGACCTTGGGTGAGTATCCGCAGGGAGTCCCTGAGGGGCAACTCGTGCAGCCTACGATGCTAGCGTCATCGCACCCGATGGCACCGTTTCGCGAGGTCGCTAATACGGCTGGTGTTGCGCTGATGGGGCATGCCGGGGGCAGCGTGATGGAAGATCTCGACGGCGATGGTCTGCTCGACTTGGTTGCTTCGTCGCGTGGTCTGCTCGACCAACTACGTTTTTATCGCAACGAGGGAGATGGTTCGTTTTCCGATTGGACGCAGCGAGCCGGGCTGATGGGGCTGGTTGGCGGTCTCAATATGACCCACGCCGACTACGACAACGACGGCGACCGCGATCTGCTGGTGCTGCGCGGCGCATGGCGCGGAGAAGCCGGCCTGCATCCCAACTCGCTGCTGCAGAACGACGGCCGTGGACACTTTGTCGACGTGACGCGCTCGGCCGGTCTTTTTGCGCTCCATCCAACCCACTCGGCTGCTTTTGGCGACTACGATGGTGATGGTCTGCTCGACGTATATGTGGGCAACGAGTCGAGTCCTACACCTAAACCGTCGCATCCAAACCAGCTGTTTCGCAACCGAGGAGACGGCACATTTACCGACGTTGCGGCGGTCGAGGGCGTCGACTACGTCGGTTTCGCCAAGGGCGTAACGTGGGGCGATTACGACAACGACGGTGAACTCGATTTATATATCTCACATCTCAACGGCGACAACGTTCTATTTCATAATCGCAGCCAGGGCTCGGGCGGTCCGCGCTTTGAAGACGTGGCCCCAAGTGCTGGTGTGACAGGTCCCTATATTAGTTTTCCGACTTGGTTTTGGGACTACGATAACGACGGTTGGCTAGATCTGCTCGTGGCCGGCTTTGATATGGCTAATCTGTCCGATCTGGCCGCTGTGCACACGGGGGAGCCGTTTGCCGCAGAGCACGTCCATCTCTACCGAAATCGCGGCGACGGCACGTTTGAAGACGTCTCCAAAGCGCAAAACCTCGATCGCATAATTCTGTCGATGGGAGCCAACTTTGGCGACGTCGACAACGACGGTTTTCTCGATGCCTATTTCGGTACGGGTATGCCCGATCTGCGCGCGCTGTTGCCCAATCGCATGATGCGCAACGACGGCGGTCAAGGTTTTCAAGATGTCACGGTTGGCGTTGGCGTTGGCTCGCTACATAAAGGGCACGGAGTTTCGTTCGGCGATATAGATAACGACGGCGATCAGGATATATATCACGTGCTGGGCGCTGCGTTTGAGGGCGATGTGGCCGCGAACGTGCTGTTTGAAAACCCCGGCGGGCAAAACGGTTGGCTGACGCTTTTCCTGCAGGGGGTTCGTGCTAATAGAGATGCGCTGGGTGCACGTGTGCGCGTGCGCGTTGAACACGCCGACGGAGTGGAGCGCGATCTGTATGCTACTGTGGGCACTGGAGGTAGCTTCGGCTCCTCGTCGCTGCGGCTTGAAATGGGATTGGGTGCTGCCGTCGCAGTGCGCTTTGTCGAAGTGCGTTGGCCCAGTCAGCGCGCCTCCCAGCGCTTTGTCGGACTGCAGCCCAACGGCGCCTATCGTCTGATCGAAGGCGATACAGCCGTGCAAACGGTTGTGCTACACCGCTATGATTTATCTCCATGAAGACCTATTTTTTGTGCTGATTTTTTACGTATAGATGGAAGATGAGAGCTATGAGAATACATTCGAAATTCGCCTGTGCACTGTCCGTTCTGATTGCTTGGAGCGCGTTTGCACAGGAGGAAAATTGGGTCGCGCGCATTGGCGATAAAACGCTGTCAGTGCGCCAATTTGAAGAGCGTGCTAGAGAACTCAAGCAGACCGGCTACAATCGGGTTTCCGCATTTGATGCAGATGGAAAGAGGACGCTCCTCGATGGCATAATTGCGCGTGAATTATTGGTCATGGAAGGCGTTAATAGAGGCTATGATCGAGATTCGACAATCGTGCAAACCGTAGAGAAAAGCGAGCGCAAGGCACTGATGATGGAGCTGTACGAGCGAGAGGCCGTCCAGCCTTCCTATGACTTTACCGATGAGCAGCTGCGCACTTTTTTCCACGAACACCAGTACGATATCGAAGTGCTCAGTCAGCACATCGTTTGTCCGAGCGAAGATAGGGCGCTGCAAGCGCTAACCGAGCTGAATAATGGCGCTCCTTTTGAATCGCTGGTGGCTACCTATTCAACGCAGAATATCGTTACGCGCTTTGGTCCCAAAGGGTGGGTTGGCTGGTTTAAGATCGGTGACGTGCTCGAGCCGCTAAAAGAGCCACTCCGCACGATGCCGGTTGGCAGCCTCTTTCCGCGCCCGGTCGAGACGGCGATGGGCTTTCACGTTTTTCGTTTGCAGGAGCGGCGCCCAATTGAATTTGCCGATGCGCGCGAGTCGATTCAAAAACAAGCGCTGGTGCAGTACCGGGCCGACGATATGGAACGCTATATTCAGGCGTTGCGCGTGCGCTACGAACTGCGTTGCGATATGGGGGCGCTCTCCATGCTGACCAGTGATAAACTGGAAGAACGTCCCTTGTGCTCTTGGCGGGGGGGGACACTTACCAACGGAGACTATATGCGCGCCGCGAATACGGGGAGCGCGCACGATCCGCGTCGCACACCTATCGAGCAGGTTCAGAAGGACGCCGATAATTTAGCTGGCCGCCAAATAATGTTGGCCGAAGCGCGTGCGCTGGGGCTACACGAGGACGAAAAAATCCGTCGTAAGATTGATGGTGAGCGCGACAAGATGATCGTGGGCAAGGTATTTCGCACAGAGGTGGCCAAGCGCGTCACTGCGGTTTCAGATGAACAGGTGCGTGCTTTTTACGAAGCGAATAGAGAAGAATTTACGCGCGAAGATGGCAAGGTAACGGCGTTTGACTTTCTGCGTGAGAGTATTCGCACGGCCATGCAGGAAAGGGCGCAAAACGATGCGATGGACCAACTGCTCGCAGAGCTGCGTCAGACCTTTGCGGATCAAATCGAGATTTCTACACAGGGTCTCAATGCGGCATTTGCTGAATAGAATACAAAAAAAGGGCGCGCCGATAGCTGTCGGCGCGCCCTTTTTTTGTTTGCAGTAGAGCGATTAACGCTCGGTGCCCAGACCCGCATAGACGCTGATAAAGGAAAAGAATTCCGACGCCGCTGGTTCCTCGTCAAAATTGCTGTGTATCCAACGAACGCCGACGTTGGATGTCAGAGAGTAACCCAGATACGCAGAGCTGTTAGAAACCTGTGCCGCGAGAATCCAGGTATTGCCGTCGAGCAAGTAGCCCGAGGGCAGAGGATCGGGCTTTTTGCGCAGATTGTTAAAGATCTCGTATTCGCTACCGGCAATAAAGCGCATGTTATTGTTGATGCGCCGGACGGCCTGCAGCGAGAAAATTTCCGTCAACTCGCGCTGCTTTAAGTTGCCGCGTTGGGCGGGGGTGCGATTTTTGTAGATCTGCTTCCAGCGCGGGACCAGCGTCCAATTCTGGATATCCGTTGAATACTCTCCCTTGGTGACGACGCCGAAAAAGCTCTGGTCGCGCAGGCCATCCGGCGTAGAGCCCAACTGATCATACCACTCGTGCTTAATCTTTGTCGTAAAAGGCAGAAAGCGGTCGTAGTGCACTTCTAAGTAGGTCGTATTGATAAAAGCATCGCGCGCAGCGAGGATGTCGCGCGTAAAGATTGAACGACCAAACGTGCCGGGCAGGTCTTTCCACAGCAGCACGTCGTCGGGAATATCGTCTTGGACTTTGCGCGGGTTGAGGACAAACCACACTCGCAGGTCCTGTTTTGGATATTCTTTCTTCGACGTTAGAAGTAGGTAGGCCGACTGGTTTTCGCGCGACGTCTTGAGGAGTCGCTGGTCGAGGTAGCCGGCCATAAGCGTGGTCTGTGGAACGATTTCAACCGTGGCATAGGTGTTGTAGCCTCTGCGCCCCAACTTATAGGGATAATCGGCCTCTTCGTCGTCTTCAAATCGATCGATGACGCCGTTGTTATTCATATCCATGCCAAAAAGAAATTCGGGCGACTCGACTTCAAAGCGCAAAAATGGCTCGTCGTAGTCAGGCTGCATATTGAAGTTGCGGTTGAAATCGGAGATGTCGTCGTTGTCTTCGTCAATGCCGGGAAATACAGCTGCATCGGAGTAGAGCCCCTGGCCTTGGCGCGTGTTGACGCGCGTGCCGTAGGATCGCCGCGTCCAGTCTGGCAGTTCATCCTGGTCGTCGTTGTCGTCGACGAATTCGTAAACGTGGCGCTGTTCGTTGTCGTAGAACACTTGCCCTTCGGCATTGGGCATAAAAGCCCGGCTGCTATAGTCGGGGTCTATGCTGAACAACTCGCCGAATACTGTCCACGGATAGCTCCGCTTTTGTGCGGTTAGATAGAATGCGTCGGCCTTGTTGGTCGAACGCTTTTGGTCGCGGGGAAAATTTTCGTTGGGAAAGCGGCGATACTGAAAGTTGCGCACAAACTCACCCTTGATGTCGAGACCGGCGATATCCGAAATAGACAGGTCGAAACCCAGCATGCGCGTTCCGGTGGGCAGGCCGTAGCTAAACCGGTGGAAGGTCTGGTTTGATCCGTCCTTCACGTTGCCTGAGGCGCGTAGCACCGGAAGAAAGACCGGGGTGCCCAAGTTGTTGGTTTGCTTGTTTGAGGTCATTTCAACGCGATAGTCATTGGCCAATACGAGGCCAATCTCGATGCGCTGTATTTCGCGGAAATCGTCGATCTCATCCTCTACGCTGGGCGAGAAATCTTCGATATTGAAGGTCAGCGTGATAATGTCGGTGCCGCTTGCCTCAATGACGCCGCGTCGCCGCACGCCGCCTTCGACCGTAGGCGTGATGTCGTCGGTGTGCTCTACGCCGTTGATGAAAATGCGCCAGCGCGAGAGCAGCGCGCCGCCCTCGCCGTCTTCGGGCGAGTCGTCGGATATGCGCACGACGATCGAACGCACGAAGTCTGAATTCATCGGACCGCTTAGCAGGCCGCTGAGTGCGTTGTCGCCGAACGGCACGTTCGAGTTGCGGTGCGCCGCGTTGACAAAGGTCGCGCCCATGCTGGCAAAATCGCCGACCTGGACCTGCCCACGTGCCGCCATCAGATTAGTAAAGGTGCCGGCCTGGACGCCACCGCCGATTTCAGTGTCGGAGATCTCACCCGTATTGCTCACGCGTGACGAAAGCAGCGTAACGGCGTATTTGTCCGTCATAAAGTCCCACTGAATACCGTCAAATCGCGGCTTGGAAAACGTTAGCGGAGTTAGGGTGGTGCGGATGCCATCACCGACCATGAGAGACGAGTGGAATTCGCCGGCGTGACTCGAAGAGATCAGCAGATTGTTAAACCAAGAGCGGAATTTGGGGTTTTTCGTGATGATACTGCCGTTGTCTACCGGATAATCTTCCGTCCAGTCATATACCAACCATCCCTGCGTAATATAGTCGCCGTAGATGTCGTAAAAGGGCGTGCCCTCGAGAAAGACATCCGTATAGCGCTCGTAGTTATAACGCGCGTAGTTGGAATACTGCTCCTGGCGCCAGTCGTACAGCGAGTAGAGGCGCTGCGGTAAATACCATTTGCGCACAGACGGCACGAGCGTCGCCGGTGAGAGTTCTGTGCCCGTAGTATAATAGGGGTTTTCGTATCCCGTAACACGCTGGGCCGAGGACTGGCGTGCTGACCAAAGAAATAGGACCATTAGACAGCCCGACAGTATGAGAATTTGACGTCTCACATCACCCTCCCATGGATGAATTCCAGTATATAGCTATACAAAATTGACACTCCGCTATCTCGCGCTATGCGGGAGATGACAGAGGGAACATCGTTTTCGATCGCGCCTAATAGGCAACGCGAACGAGGCGTTGCACGCGTTCTTGGCGGGCATCGGCCTCTACTTCAATGCGCACTATATATACGCCGGGCGGCACAATGCGGCCCGACTCAGTGCCGTCCCATTCGTAGCGAGAGCGATTGCCCTTGAGGTTTTGGTCAACCAATTGAGCAACGTGTTCGCCGCTTAGTGTAAACACGTCGACGCGTGGTTCGACGCCCGTTTTGACAACGGTAAAACCGAGTTTATAGGCATCGTTAATGCCATCGCCGTTGGGAGTGACCCACTGGCCGTCGTCGATCTTGCGCACAAGTGATGTACCGGCAACCGCGTCGGGTACGAAGACCTGCACGGCGCCGAACTCGGCTGGCACCACGCCTTGGGCATTTTCTTCTTGTTGGGAATTTACGACCGCCGTATTGAACTCTGTCGGACTTTGCGTAACGCGCGCCTTGAACGTGATCTGCACGGAATCAGCGCGAACCACCGGCGGCGGCAGCTGGACGATTAGCGAGTCGCTGCGCAACGAAGCGCTGGCATCGACGACGTTGCCGCCAACGGTTGCCTCGACAAACTCGGCGTCGAGGCTGCCGGCCGGCAAGTCTATCAATACGCGATCGAATCCCGCATCGCTGCGGCCAAAGGCTACGGGCCTGATGGTATAGCTAAACGTTTGCAGCGAGTCTATTGCTGCTTCGCGCGGTGCAATACGGCCTATAAGTCCGGCCGTGATGACCGGCGAATTGGCGACGAATTTCAACGAACGCAGCGTCGGGAAGGATGCCGCATCGTCGCTAATCAGACGAACGCGGGCGCGCAGCCACTGCCGCGGGGATGGCGAGAGAAAATCCTGCCCAGAAAAGCGCTGTGGCCGGCTCCAACTGCTCCAAGTATCGTCGCGCACGCGCTCCTCTACGATATCGCCGCGGTTGCGCGATTTGGCGGCATCGTAGGCGTCTTTTGTGACTTCTTTTCCATTAGCCAAAAAGTAGCGCAGTGTGGTCTCAAATCCATTGCCCGTCTGCGTTTCGACCTCGACGCGGGTGCCCGGTGGGAGATCGGCATCCCACTCGACGAAACGTATGCTGCGAGCACCGCCGAGAAAGATATCTTCAGATTCCAGTTCGACCTGAGCGGGATAGCCTTCGCTGTGAAAGACAAAGAGCTGCACCGCGCGGTGAAACTGGTCTGGACGTATGACGCGCCACATCAGCAGACGCAGCGGACGCGGCGCAAATTGAAAATCAAATAGGTAGCGGCGCTTTGAGTTATCTACGGCCGAAAGCTGCTCGTAGAGAAAAGGCCCCTCGACGACTGGATCGGAGCTATTGCTTGGCGTGCCGTCGGAAGAGAGGAACTCGAAGCTGCCCCAAGTACCTTGCTTGTCGCGCTGAAATCCGTAGAGAAAGGGGCCCTGGCCCGAAACGATGGGCATCCAAACAATCCGGTCTACGCGAAAGACGTTGCCAAAGT
>JAYOKQ010000090.1:11329-17277 GCA_038119905.1 Gemmatimonadota bacterium
GTCAATAACAGACCAGACCCCTGAATCGCGCCAGTTGCCCTTGTCGGAGGCTTCTATATTCCAGCCTCGAAAGCCGACGTCTTGATCAATCAGCGCTTCGGAACCGCTGCCCTTACCGCAGCCATCGCAGTCGCGATCTTTGGAAGTCCAAGTGCGACCGCCCCAGTGGGGCAAATTGTCCTCGACGCGCGTTTCCGTCTGCACGCGTGTCGATAGGTTGAAACCTACTCCGTCTACCTCGATTTCGGCTAGCGCGGCATCGGGCGTTTTGCCCGCTGCCTCAAAGCGTATAAACCGCACTATATCGAAGTCGACCTCTTCGCCGCTGCTCAGGTATTCACCCGTGGCCGGCAAGAGCCCTGTCGTCTTTAGATCAAACTCTATTTCGCTGCTGGTATTATTGTTGATCGGCCGGCCGAGCCGGTTGTAAACGATGCGCTTTGAAGTGCCACCGAATACCGGAATGCCGGGACTGACGTATACGGAGAAAAAGCTAAAGGGGCGCGCGCCCTCTTGATCGGGGAAGATCACGCGCAGTTTCTCTGCGACGACGGCGCGGCCTAGGTCGATTTCTATCCACCACTTCTCTACCGGATCGTCTGCATCCGGCTGCCACCAGGTTGTTGGATCTTGGTCGCCGACGAGCGCGCCGGTAGCGGTACTGGTTGGTGTGCGGGCAAAGCGCTGCCCATAGTCGCCGATGATACTCGAGCTAAATTCCCCTGCGTTTGCTACGGCGTTGAACTTCTTTTCAAAGCGTTTGACGACGATGGCGTCGGGTTGCACCGTGACAAGCCCGCGCGGATAGCTCCACGACGAGAAGTCGGTGCCTGCAAAATCGATATCTTGGGCACTGAGCGCCGATCCCAACGTCAGCAGGGATGCGCATGTGATCAATTGTAGTGTCTTTTTCATAGCTTCGCCTCAGTTGCCTCTAGTAGGCTACGCCCGTATGGCCTATTTGGCTAAACACGCCCTTGTCGACTTCGACCTCTACGCGGAGCAGGTAAACACCCGGAGGGACAGTTCGTCCGCTGGTATCGCGTCCGTTCCACGTCGCTTTGTAGGGCCCGGCCAGGGCGGGCTGTTCTAACAGCGTGGCGATCCGATGGCCGGCTAGGTCGTATGCGCCTACGGTCAGCTTGCCACCGTTGACGCTAAATAGATCAAATGTTACGTGGACTTGATCGTTGATGCCGTCGCCGTTGGGGGTGAAGGCACCGGCCGACAGCGCTATTTGGCTGAGCACGTCGACCTCGACATCGCTCGCTACAATCTGCACTGAATTGCTCGCTACGTCGGCCCGCGCGTCACCGGCTTCAACCGATTGGGGCAGGACAATATCTGTTGTGCGGTTGAGGATGCGACCTTCTAGGAAAACAGAAGCCTGGAAAATGGCGCTGCTAAAGCGCAGGCGGAAAGACGCGTCGCGCTGTATGGCTTCAGGGAAGAGAATGCGAAATAGTCCACTGTTTGTTTCTATGGTGAAATCGGTGCCCTCAACGGCTGGCTGTCCATCGATCTCTAGTCCGGTAAACTGGGCCGATGCGGGAACGTCTAATTCTATGGCGTCGTATCCTACGCGCCCCGTCCCCGATACCGTGCGCAGGTCGTAGGCAAACGATTGCTGCACGCCGAGAGGCACTTCTACGAGAGGACGCTGCGCAATGGGCTGCAGTTCGTCGATGGAAATCTCGGCGAGTGCGCTGTCGGCTAACAGGGGTGAAACCTCGAAGGCAATACTGTCGAGAACACCAAAGGCGAGTGGATCTTCCGTGCGGATATTAAAGCGAAACTGTAGGTACTGCGCACCGTCGGAAGAGCGAATCTCGTCGCCTGATGACTGGTAGGGGACAGACCACGTGTTCCAGTTCTGACTGTCATCTCCGCGCATTGCCCTAAATCCGGTGATGCCCTCGGAAAAACGCTCTACGACGCGCGGTGCGTCGAAGTACGTCGCTTCATCTACCTCGCTCGGGCGGCCTAGATCATCAAATATGAAGAAGGTCTTGGGTTCGTCGTCAAAGCCAGCTCGTGTTTGCAGCGCTAGCTGGACAGGGGCATCTGGGTCGGCGATGATATTTCCCGCTGCGTCCTGTCTATAGCGCGTAAAATGCCAGTGGACACGCCCCAGGCTGACAGGTTCGCCAAATGAATGAGGCGTCGAAAGGTAGCGCGCTTCCTGTGGATAGCCGCGGCCAAAGATCTGAACTTCTGCTAGCATCGTCGTAACCGTAGTTTCGCCAAACTTAAAGCGCAAAAAACGCGTGAAGGACAGTTCGGGCGTGAGTGAAACGACGCTGGTGTTGTTGGCAAATGTGCTGCCGAGGATCTCGTCGAGTGGATGGTAGCCGACCGACCCAGTCGAGGTGTTTTCGTCTTCAAAGATCAGCCATTCGACGGGGACGTTGGTGCGACTTACTTCGTAGGCGCGGGCGAACAGATCGCGCTGGCGCTGGTTGTCGCTGGTCAAGCCGGTCTGTGGCGGAAAGAATACGATGCTGTCTACTGGGACGGGAACGCCGAGGTCCAGCGTGATGAAGCTGACGCTGTTGGGACGCCCATCAAAGCGCGCGTTGTGCGTATAGGCAGACGTAAGCTCATCGCCGTCGATAAGACCGCGGTAGACTTCCGGTGAATAGGCATTAGCACCTCCACCCGGCCACAGGCGCGGATGCCAGCCGACCTCGAGCGTGTCGGCTTCTATTTGACGAGGCCCCTTATGTAGGCTCCAGCGGTATCCGAAGACGTTGCGTTGAGTGGTGGCAATACCTGTGCGTAGCAGCTGACGCGTGACCGTATGTCGGCGCGGAATTTCCTGCGACTGCACGGCGCCAATCTTAGATGTGTCGTCCAGAGCTATCCACCGTTCGGCGATCTCAGCCCACGGTTCACCACTCGCGCCTCCTATGACCCAGTTGGTTTGAGCCTCAGATGAAGTGCTCAACAGAGCCGATAGCGCGAACGCGAGCGCCGCAGCACCCCATTTCGACCTTGTGCGTCTCAATACGCAACTCCTATCAGCTGGATTTTGTTGAATGTTTCGGAGTCTCCTATGACTTCTGCACGGCAAAAGTAGAGTCCTGGCGGCACCATTATACCGGTGTCATCGCGGCCGTCCCACACATCTGAATACGATCCAGAGGAGCGCGGCGCTCTGGTCAAATTGCGCACCGAGCGGCCGCTCAGATCGCAGATATCGATGGAGACATCAATGTCAGCCGAAAACTGCGACAGGATAAGCTCGATCTGAGCCGCGTCATTTACGCCATCTCCATTTGGCGTAAGCACGGCGGGGGTTAGGTTAAACCGAATATCTGGTTTTGACTGTGTGGCAAAAGCGTTCATTACGCCAGTGCCGATTGCATCGCTGGCGTTGCCTGGTGCAATTGGGTGCGGAGGCACCTGATCATTCCCCAAGAGCCAGGCGTTTATAGGCGTATTATGCTCAAGAAGTCGCATGTCGAACACGACGCGCATGGGCTGGTTGTTGGTGCTGTTAACCGGGGGAAAGAATACGTCAAAACCGCGTTCCCGCGTCCGGACGTCGACGTCCCCAACCGACGTGAGAGGCGAACCGGCCTGCAATTCTAAGAACTTGGGCGGAGGAAAGGCTTCAATGCGAATACCGCGATATCCGACTAGGTCGGCGCTGGCAAATTCTGTCTGCACGTCGTAGATGAACGTCGTATCGACTCCGCTGGTAACTTCTAGCACGCCGTTTGTTGGCTGTGGATCGGATGCCAAAGCGACTTCGCCTACGGCCGTGCTGACCAAACTCGGCGAGAACTGCACCTGCAGCGTGTCGATGCGAATCGCATTCTCGGCATCGCCGTTAAAAAAAACGCGAAACTGCATGTATTGGCGCGGGCTGGGCAGGTCAATGGGGACTTCCAACATGCCCGTCGAGTCCAAGGCGATGCCCGGAGACCAGGCGCTCCAATTATCGACGTCTGCGCGTATGTCACCCTTTATAAAGTCGCGCACTGGACCTTGCTCTTCTATCGGCAGGTCGAGGTATTCGGCGCGGCCTAGTTCTTCGAGTAGTTCGCCGGTATTGGGATCCTGCCGGTACAGTGCTCGACGAGGCAGATCGCCGTTATACTCAGCTACAGAAACTTCCTCCTGTGAACCGGTGTCGCGGTCGCGGCGGAAGTAACTGAGCGGCGTATCGTCTGCACCGGTCCGCATTTGAATGGTGGCCGTCGGCGTTTGTCCGTTGCCGCCGAGGCTATTGCTCAGTCGGGTGGTGTGGATGCGAAGTAGGCCGTAATTAACCGCTGACCCGAACGAGTGTAGGGACGACTCATAGCTGGCAATGGGGACAAATCCCTGACCATAAATTTCGAATTCGGCGATATTGAACGTGGTTTTTGATAGAACCAGCAGCTGTAAAAAGCGGCCCTGAAGCGGGGCGAACTGAATGTCGACGACCTGCTGCTTGTTGACTTCGACTCGTCGCAGCAGATCGTATTCCGGACGATTGATATTGCTGAAGTTCTCGCCGTCGTTGACCTGTATTTCGAATGCCTTTATAAAGGCATCCGGGTCCGCGGGATCCGGATAAAAGCGAATGCGGTTGATGGGAAACGGTGCGCCCAGATCCCAAAAAAAGGCGGCACCTGCCTGACTCTGCGCCGATTTGAATACACTCTTAGACGACGTAGACGGGTCGCCGTCGACCAAGTCGAGTGGCCCATTGAGCTGGTTAAAGAAGCCATCATTGGACCATGCGCGCGGCTGTCCTCCCTGCGTGAAATCCGGTGGCTGGCCGTTGATAAAGCGCTGTCCGGACGAACGCAACAACTCAATGAGGCTTTCGCCCTCGGCCAGTTCAAGTGGCTGTAGAGCACCGTCGACATCAAGTGCGCCAATCTGCGTCTCAGCTTGAGATGACCACGACAGGCCGCCCTTGCCAATATGCCACACATCCATCTGGGCATGGCCAACGGTGGGTGTAGTTAGAGCGGTTAGCGCGGCGATCTGGATCGCGAATGTGCGTAGGCGGTAATGTGCGCTCATGCCAGTGCTCAGTTGCGCTGTTGGGCCGTCTCGGGCGTATACCCTTGGAGGATGTCGCGATGGAAAGAAAAGCTAAGATCCAGTGTCTCTATCGGCACGTTGGCATAATCAAAGCGCAGTGCGACGTCTTTAATGAAGACCTGTATGTCACTCACGTCATCGTGTAGCGTAGGGAATACGATAAATCCCTGCTCTTCGTTGCCGCTGAAGATAAGCGCGTCGCTGTAGAGCGTCCGTTTAATTGCATCGGTTCGCGTCTGAAATGCTTCGCGGCCTTGGCCCGTTCTGCCAAGCCAAAATGCGCGATAGTAGTTGTACAGGTCTGAATAACTGAGTGACTCGTAGTATCGGCTATTGCCGGTCGTAATGTGCGCGCTGTGGGGATCAATCTGAATTTTGGGGTACTGGTAGTTGTTGACAGTTAGGCGGAAGACGGTAAAACGAGGCGGTGTATGCTCGTCGCCAGGCGCTTTCCACTCGCCAAACGTATACGGATTGAGCGACAGATCTGAGCTGGCCGCAGTGAGTCGGTTGAGCTCGCCGTCGGTCATTGGCTTGAGGTTAATTGATAGGCGATCACGCGTGTAGGTAATCGACCCATCGTCGTTGAGGGTCATACCCTCGTCTTGGCGTTCAGATGGCTGTAGGGGGGTGTGAAAATAGCGGCCACAGCCGCTGAATGCCAATGAAAGTAATAGGATTAAATGTAGTCCGCGCATCAACTCGCCCTCTATTTGCGGCCGTGAGATTGTAGCGATGTACGCCAGAAAAAAGTCGGGCCAATTGGACCTCTCCAATTGGCCCGACACACATACTCAGGGCACTGCTACTAACAAGAAACTCTATTTGAAAGAGTTCTTGATATCGCCCCAGGTTGAGGACTCGACCGCCGTTGCGTTGCTGGTGTACTCACCCGTGCGCAGCAG
>JAYOKQ010000091.1:0-17186 GCA_038119905.1 Gemmatimonadota bacterium
TCGCCCAGACGACCAAGCAGGGCTACGTATACGTGCTGAACCGCGAGACGGGCGAACCACTCTTCCCCGTTGAAGAGCGCGCCTTTTCCCAGTCGACCGTGGGCCAAGACGAGGCCTGGCCAACCCAGCCCATCCCGACGGCACCGCCGCCCTTTACGCGCACCGAACTTAGCAAAGAAGATCTGAGCGACGTGCTCCCGGGCACGCGCCAGTATGCCGAGATGATGTGGGAGACCATGCGCTACGAGGGCAACTTTACGCCCATGAGCAACGAGGCCCCCACGCTGCTATTTCCCGGCACCATCGGCGGCGGGAACTGGGGCGGCGCAGCCGTCGACCCGGACGGGGGTATGCTCTACGTCAACGCCAATGAGGTGGCCTCGTTCATCACGCTTGTAACCATGCTCGATTCGCCCAACCTCTCGAACTACCAGAAGGGACGCAACCAATACGCCCGGCGCTGCAGCGCCTGTCACGGCATGAACCGCATGGGCGGCAACCACATGGGCTACACGCCGCCGTTGCTCAACCTGGGCATGCGCCTAACGCGCGAGCAGGTCGTCGACATCTTCCGCAACGGCAAGGGCCGCATGGAGGCACAGCCCTGGCTAATGCGCGACCCGGAAAATGTTGAACATCTGCTGACCTTTCTCTTTGAAGACGCTCCGGCCGGGCAGGAAGACCTGTCTGATCCGGGCGAGGGCGGCAAAGTCATCTACTCGCATTCGGGCTATAACCAGTTTCTCGACCACAACGGCTATCCGGCCAACGCCCCACCGTGGGGCACGCTCAACGCCATCGACCTCAACGAGGGAACGATCAAGTGGCAGGTGACGCTGGGCGAATACGCCGACCTCAAGGAAAAGGGCGTGCCGCCCACCGGCACGGAGAACTGGGGCGGCCCCGTGCTCACCCAAAGCGGCCTTATTTTTATCGCTGCTGCAGCCGACGACAAACTGCGCGCCTTTGACAAGGACACGGGCGCCGTGCTGTGGGAGGGCCAGCTGCCGACGTCGGGTTTTGCCACGCCAAGCACCTACTCGGTAAACGGCCGGCAGTACGTCGTTATCGCCTGCGGTGGGGGCAAGGTAAGCCGGCCTACGTCGAGCGCTTTTGTCGCGTTTGCCCTGCCCGAATAAGTACGTTTCTACGCGCTCGCACCGTTGCAACATGCGGCGGTGCGAGCGCGCTATATAGCCGGCGGTCGGGATCGTCCATCACCAGCCGTTGGCGCCTCATACGTCGATTTCTAACCCTGCCCTGCATTGGTAAAACGGGAGTGTGCCATGCGTTGTATTGTCCCCACCCTGACCATCGCGCTATCGGCTCTCTTTGCCGCCGGGAGCGCCGCCCAGGATGACTATCCCTACGCCGCGCTCGATCCCAAAGCCTACGACCCAGCCGTCGATCCGCAGTATAGCCTGTTCATGGGACACTGGCAGCAAGCGATGCCACGCCTCATGCACGGCTCGCTCGTATTTCGCGATATCCTAACCCGCCTCGAAGGAGAGGACTCGCTGCATCCCACGCGCAAAAGCGCCGTGCTCGTGTATAACAGCGCCATCAGCTATGCGACGCTGGAGCCGGGTGCGACCGCCCAATCCCAGTCGCTTGAGGAACAGCAGCAGGTCTTCTACGTCAACTCCGGTCAGGGCATCTTGCGCTCTGGTGATGCGACGCACACCCTGAAACAGGGCGACGCCTTTATCGTGACGCCAAAATTCGACTGGACGCTGGAACATGCCGGCCAAGAGCCGTTGACCATGTACGCTCTGACCGAGCCCCTGCCGGAAGATTTCGAGCCCAACGAACAGCTCGTGGTCAAGAATCGCTTTGACAACGACCTGTTTATGCGCGTGCACTGGTCCAATATAGACCGGCCCATCATCGGCCAAGCCGACGGCATGGCCAACTACCGCGGCCTGACCTTCGTCAATATCGATGCGATGACCATGGCACAGCCACACAGCCATAACCCGGACGTTGAAGAGGCTTGGATCGCGCTAAAGGGCGAGACCAAGCTGCTGCTCGGCAAGCAGCTATTTGACCTACCGCCCGGCTCGGCCTACAAAATTCCCGACAACGGTCTGACCGCCCACGCACATATCAACATGACGGACGAACCCATTCAACTGATCCACATGATGAAGAACGTGCGCGGCGAACGCCTCAAGTACTCGATGCTGCAGCCCGAGCAATTTGATCCAGCCACCGATCCAGCTATCGATATGTTCATAGGCGATTGGCGCCATTCTATGCCGCGCCTGATGCACAACGCCCTCGTCTTTCGCGACATGCTCACCGAATTGCAGGGACCCGACCAGCTGCATCCCACGCGCAAAGGCGCCGTGTTGCTGCACACAAAAGCCATCAGCCGCGCCACGCTCGAACCCGGTGCCACCGCCACGCCGTCGCCGCTAGAAGGCGTGCAGCAGGTCTTCTACGTCGATTCAGGAACGGGCGTTATCGCATCCGGCGAGCAGGCTACCGAGCTGCGCAAAGGCAGCAGCTTCATCATTGCACCGGATCTCGACTTCAGCCTGCGCACCACGAGCGAGGAACCACTGGCCATGTATGTGGTCACGGAGAAGATTACCGACGGCGCACAAACCAACGCGTCGCTATACGTGACGGACGGATTTGAACAACCTACCTTTATGCGCTACCACTGGGCCAATATCGACCGGCCGATCATCGGCCAGGCCAACGGCATGGTCGCCTATCGCGGCCTCACCGCCGTCCAGCTGGACGCTATGACGATGGCCCAGCCACACAGCCACGGCGAGACGACCGAAGAAGTGTGGATTGCGCTGGAGGGCGATATCCACTTGCTGATGGGCAAAGAGCTGCGCGTGCTGCCCGTCGGCTCGGCCTATAAGGTGCCGGCCACCGGCAAGACGGCCCACTCTAATATCAACGCCTCGCAGGAGCCGGTACAGCTGATCCATATGATGAATCCCCGCCGCCGCAGCCAATAGGCACACCGCGGCCATCAGAGAGAGGAACGACGATGCACACTATCTATGAGACGCACCGCGCGACGGCCAGACGCACTGCGCGGCACATTGTGACCCTATGCGCGGTGCTCCTCGGCACGCTAACCGCCTGCGGAGGTGGAGGCGATCAACCGCAGGAGACGCCACAGGCGCAACAGGCCAGCGGCCCGCAGATCGTTGCCGGACCGGGCTATATGCCTGAATGCTTTAAGCCGTGGAGCGAAGAAACTCAGTACTTTCAGTGGCCGGCGCGCAAGGGGCCCTTTCGCGTGGCGCTGGTCAACGGCTACGTCGGCAATGCTTGGCGCATCCAGATGATCAAAACGGCCAAAGCCTTCGCCAAAGATCCGTCCGTAGCGCCCATGATTTCCGAGTTCAAGGTCGTATCGACGGGCACCGATATCGCCGCTCAGCTAGGTGCCATTGAAGATTTTATCAATCAAGGCTACGACGCCATTATCACGCTCGCCGTCAGCCCGCAGGGCTTCGACCGCGTCATTCGCCTAGCCAATCGCCAGGGCGTGGTCATCGTGCCATTTGACAACGTGCTCGACAGCAAAGACGTCATCCAGGTCAACGAAGACCAGCTCGACATGGGCCGCCTGTGGGGTGCCTTTATCGACGAACGGCTTAACGGTCAGGGCAAAGTGCTCGAAGTGCGCGGCCTACAGGGCAACTCGACCGACCGCGATCGCCACATCGGCTTCCGCGAAATTATGGAAGCGCCCGGCAAAGACTATCAGATCATCGAAGTCGTCGGCAACTGGGACGACGGTCAGGCACAAAAAGCCGTCGCCAACGCGCTGGCGACGCACGGACAGTTTGACGCGCTCTTTGTGCAGGGCGGCTCTACCGGTGCCGTGCGCGCCCTGCTCGATGCCGGTCACCGGCCCATTCCCGTGGCCACCGAAGGAGAAAACGGCGTGCGTAAGCTCATCGCTCAGTACCACGAACAGGGCATGGAAGGTCTGTCGTTAGGCCAGTCTCCGGCGCTGGCGGCCATCGCCATCAAAGCGGCCATCGAGGCGCTGCAGGGCAAGGTGATCCCACAGCTCATCAGCGTGCCCATCCCAGGCGATGACCACACGACGCTTGAGGATGGGGTTAGCTATTACTCCGAAATGTCGGACGACTTTTTTACCGCCAATACCTTTCCGCCCTGCGGCGTGAATATCTCGGGCATCGACATTATGAACGAAGAGATCGAGGGCCAGTAATAGCCGATGCACCCCGCTCCCTCCCTGCGCTTAAGCGGCGTCTCCAAGCGCTACGGCGGCGTCACCGCACTGGACGGCGTAGACTTCAGCTGTGCGCCGGGCACCATCCACGCCATCCTAGGGGAAAACGGCGCGGGGAAGAGCACGCTCATTAAGATTATCTCCGGCGTCGTGCAGCCCGACGCCGGAGCGATCTATTTGGGCGACGACCCCGTGCGCTTTGCCCATCCCATCGAGGCCAATAGAGCCGGCATCGTTTGCGTCTTTCAGGAACTATCGCTGCTGCCCACGCTATCGGTAGCGGACAACATCGCCATCGGCCAGGCCGGCCAACAATGGGGCCTGCTCGACAATAAGGCCCAGCTGCACAGGGCTGAAGCGCTGCTAGCGCGCGTAGGCTGCGAGGACATCAACCCACGCGAGTGGGTCGGCGATTTGTCGCTGTCGCGGCGACAGATGGTTGAAATAGCCAAGGCCATCGGCAAAAACCCGCAGCTGCTCATTCTCGACGAGGCGACCTCCGCGCTGACCAGCGCCGACGTGCACCGCGTATTCGATCTACTCGACAAGCTGCGCGACGAAGGCGTCGCCCTGCTCTATATCTCGCACCGCATGCACGAGATCGAAACGCTGGCCGACGTGCTGAGCGTATTTCGCAACGGCCATCACATAGAGACTTTTGCCAAGGGCACGCGCACTGACGAGGAAATCGTGCAGCTGATGATTGGCCGGGACATGGCGCAGACCTTTCCACCCAAACCCGTCGTGCAGCAGCCGCGCACGCCGGTGCTCGAGGTCGACCAGCTGAGCTGGGAAGACCAGCTCAACGACATTTCGCTCACCCTCGGCAAGGGCGAAATCCTCGGCCTCGGCGGGCTAGACGGTCAGGGACAAAAAGAGTTTCTGCTGGCGCTTTTCGGCGCGCTTAAAGACGTCAGAGGCACGGTGCACATCGACGGCCAGCCGGCCATTATCGACGGGCCGCACGCGGCCAAGCGCGAGACCCTGGGCCTGGCGCTAGTTCCGGAGGATCGCAAAACCGAGGGCCTCATTCTCTCGATGGGTATAGGGTCAAACCTCTCGCTGGCATCGCTCGACCGGCTGAAAAACGGCCTAGTGATAGACGCAGAGAACGAACATCAGCACATCGAGCAGATGCTGGAGCGCCTGCAGATCAAAATCGGCCACAGCGAGGACGCCGTCTCGTCTCTGTCGGGCGGCAACCAGCAAAAAGTCGTGCTGGCCAAATGGCTGATGACGCATCCTAAAATTCTCATGCTCAACGACCCCACGCGCGGCATTGACGTGGGAACCAAGGGCGAATTGTACCAGCTCTTTCGCCAGCTAGCCGATAGCGGTACGTCCATTCTGCTCTACAGCACCGACTACGACGAGCTAATTGGGCTGTGCGACCGCGTGATGATCTTCTACCAAGGCCGCATCGTTCGCCAGCTACAAGGAGATCAAATCAGCGAGACCAACATCGTCGCTAGTGCGCTCAATATGGGCACGCCTGCATCGGAGGCCACGTGAAGCACTGGCGACTCTATATCCGGCACAACCAGGGCCTGCTAATGGCCATCGCGCTATGCGCCCTGTTTTACAGCGCCTACTCGATACAGCATCCACAGGGTTTCACCGCCGCGCTGTTCAATCAGAACAGCAACGAGTGCTTTGCGCTGGCCATGGCGGCCATGGCGCAAACGATCCCCGTGCTAACGGGCGGCCTCGACCTGTCGGTGGGTGCCGTAATGACGCTGGTCAACTGCCTGGCTTCAGAAGTGCTCGACGGCACGGGCGCGGCCAACGCGCTGGGCATAGTCGCCTGCCTGCTGGCCGGCCTGCTCTGCGGTTTGGCCAACGGCTGCTTGGTTGTCTACGGCCGGCTACAGCCGATTATCGCCACGCTGGCTTCCAGTGCCGTGTTTATTGGACTAGCGCTCTTTTTGCGCCCCACGCCCGGCGGAGCGGTCAACGGCGATCTAGCCTTTGCACTGACGTTCGATCTCAACGAAGCGCTCGTGTCGACTGGATCCACGCCATTTTCTGGCCCCCTCAGCGCGGTAGGTCGCGTGCCGATGACCGCACTCTTTGCTCTGCTGATGGCCGGAATCTGGCTCTATTTCAAGCGCACGCGCTACGGCTTGGAAACCTACGCCGTCGGCGCCTCGGCCGAAGCGGCCTATATGAGCGGCGTGCGCGTGCAGCGCGTCCGACTCGTCGCCTACGGTTTGTCCGGTTTTTTCGCTGGCGTCGGCGGTCTCTTTCTCGCCCTGCAGACTGGCGCCGGCAACGCCGATATTCCACAGGCCAATGCCTATACGCTCAACTCCATCGCCGCCGTAGTCATTGGTGGCACCTCGCTCTACGGCGGCGCCGGTGGCGCCATCGGCTCGCTCTTTGGTGCGCTCGTGCTGCGCGCTATCGCCTTTAATTTTCGCGTGATCGCCGAAGACTCGGCCCTCGGCTTTTTGGCTAACCCCCTCTACCAGCCGCTGGTCGAGGGCCTGGTGCTGCTCGGGGCCGTATCGCTGGGCGCCGTGTGGGTTCTGCGCGTTAAAAACAAACTGTCGGTTTTCAAGTGAGTGCGCTGATACACGCCCTGCAGGTGCGCGCACGGCGCACGGAAAAATCGGTCTGGTACACGCTGGCCTCCATCGGACTCATCCTGCTACTGGGCTCCCTCTACACGCTGAGCACCAGCGGTACATTAAGTTTTCTGACGCCCACCTACCTGCTACAGCAGCTGAAGATCGCCTCGTTCCTAGGCGTAGCGGCCACCGGCATGATGCTGGTCATCCTGCTCGGGCACATTGACCTGTCTCTGCCTTGGACGCTGGCGACCAGCGCCATGTTGGCCACGGCGCTCGGCGGGTGGGAGGCCCTGCCCTACGGACTGGGCATCGGCGCACTGATCGGCCTGCTCAACGGTCTAGGCGTCGCTTTTCTCCGCGTGCCTTCCATGATCTTTACGCTCGGCGTCAACACCGTCCTCAAAGGGCTTATGGTCGTCTTCACCGGCGGCTTTGCCCCGCGCAGCGAGGCGCCAGCCTGGATGGAGACGCTGGCCGTCGGCAATACGCTGGGGCTTCCCAACGCGCTCTTTGCCTGGATAACCGTCGGCGCGTGCACGCTCTTTATGCTGCGCCGGACGCCGCTAGGTCGCTATATCTACGCAGTGGGCAACCAAGAGCGCGCCGTCTTCCTCTCGGGCATCCGCACACAGTGGATCGTCGTCGGCGCATTTGTGCTGTGCGGCGCGTGCTCTGCCTTGACGGGCATGATGCTGGCCGGTTTCTCGCACAAGGCCTATCAGGCCATGGGCGACGAGTACCTTATGCCGGCTATCGCCGCCGTAGTTATCGGCGGCACCAACATCCTGGGCGGGCGCGGCACCTACCTAGGCACGGCACTGGGCACCATCACTATCGTTCTGCTTTCGAGCATGCTGTCGGTCATGCAGATGCCCGAAGCGGGTCGACAAATCATTTACGGCGCAGTCATCATTGGCATGCTGCTGGTTTACGGCCGTCAGCAGGCGCACTGAGTGCGCTTTATTGGAGAAAGGATCACCAAAATGAGTGCAGAAATTAGAGACGAGCGCTTTACTCAAGTCGTTGGCCGCGAGGCCCCGTTAGAGCAGATCGCCACCGGCTTTATGTTTACCGAAGGAGCGATGTGGAACGGCGCGACGGGCGAGTTGATTTTCAGCGACATTCCCGGCGACACCATGCACGCCTGGTCACCCGACGGCAGCGTGCGCGTCTATCGCCAGCCCAGCGCCAAAACCAACGGCAACTATTTCGACCTACAGGGGCGCCTCATTTCCTGCGAGCACGTCAACAGCCGCGTAGTGCGCGAGGAAGGCGATGGAACGCTCTCCGTGCTGGCTAGCCACTACGGCGACAAGGAGCTAAACAGTCCCAACGACGTGGTCGTCACCTCGGACGGCGCGATCTACTTTACCGATCCAACCTACGGCCGCATGGCCGGCCCGGGGCTCGAGCGCGCGCAGGACCTCGACTTTCAGGGCGTATATCGCATCGATCCAACGTCGGGCGAGCTAGCGCTGTTGGCCTCCGACTTTCAGCAGCCCAACGGCCTGACGTTTTCCGTCGACGAAAAGCAGCTCTTTGTCAATGACACGGACGGCGGACACATCCGCGTCTTTGACGTAGCCGCCGACGGCAGCCTCTCCGGCGGTTCGGTCTGGGCCGTGCCCGAAGCAGACGGCGACGGCGTGCCCGACGGCATGAAAATCGACAGCGCGGGCAACCTCTACTGCACCGGACCGGGCGGCCTGCACGTCTATGCCCCCGACGCCACCTGCCTCGGTCTGATTCGCGTGCCCGAAGTGGCAGCCAATTTCACCTGGGGCGACGACGACCTGCAGACGATTTATATCACCGCCTCGACGTCGGTCTACCGCACGCGCGTCTCGGTGCCCGGAAGGAAGATTTCCTAAGCTGCCCTACGACGCGGTCTGCGCCGGCGTACCCACCCGCGCAGACCGCCATCTACCTCACTCTAACACTGCTTTTAGGAGCCTGGCTATGACCGATCGCGCAGAAGACCACGTCAACGCGCATTCGCGCCCTTCTGAACTCAAAATTACGGATATGCGCACTGTCAGCGGCGTGGCGCGCGCGCCCATTGGCCCGCACGGTAGCCGCATGCGTTCGACGATCATTCGCCTAGATACCAACCAAGGCATCAGCGGCTACGGCGAGGTGCGCGACGGCGGCAGCGCGACCTATGCGCTCATGCTGAAAAGTCGGCTAATCGGCGAAAATCCCTGCAACGTCGACAAGCTCTTTCGCAAGGTAAAGCAGTTCGGCTATCACGGCCGTCAGGCCGGTGGCGTTTGCGGAATCGAAATGGCGCTAATGGACCTAGCGGGCAAAGCCTACGGCGTGCCGGCCTACCAGCTAGCCGGCGGCAAGTTCCGCGACAAGATTCTCTGCTACTGCGACACGCCCTCGGAAATGGATGGAAAAAAGATGGGCCAGCGTCTTAGAGAGCGCATGGACATGGGGTTTAGATTTCTCAAGATGGACGTTGGCATCGGCCTGTTACAGGGAGTAGAAAACGCGCTGGTCGCTCCACCGAACATGCTGGAAACGCGCGACGTCATGCATCCTTTTACCGGTATCCAAGTTACCGATAAAGGCATCGATATGCTCTGTCAGTATGTAGCCGATGTGCGCGGCGAGATCGGCTACGAGGTGCCGCTAGCGGTCGACCATTTTGGCCATATCGGCCTCGAGTCGTGCATCCGCTTGGGCAAGGCGCTGGATCGGTTTTCGCTGGCCTGGTACGAGGATATGATACCCTGGCAGTTTCCCGACCAGTGGCAGCGCTTAGCCGAATCCGTCGATACGCCGGTGTGCACGGGCGAAGACATCTACTGCAAGGAAGATTTTATGCCGCTGTTTGAGCGCCGCGCCGTCGCCGTGGTGCATCCCGATCTGGCCTCTTCTGGCGGCATTTTGGAAACCAAAAAAATCGGGGACCTAGCCCAGGAGCACGGCATCGCCATGGCCCTGCACATGGCCATGCTGCCCATCGCCGGTCTCGCCGCGGTGCACTGTGCGGCGGCGACGGAAAATTTTATGGTGCTGGAAAACCACACCGTTGATCACCTCGAGCAGTGGTCCAGCTTGGTGGAAGGACTGCCGGTGCCCCTAATAGAAGACGGCCATATCGCCGTACCAGAAGGACCCGGTCTAGGCTTTACTGGTCTCAACGAAGAGGTGCTCAACGCATTTATCGACGAAGGCAGTTCAGCGCTCTTCGCGCCGACGGACGAATGGAACAACGAACGCGCCCACGACCGCCTGTGGAGCTAACGAATACCTCTCTATGCGAAATAGGCCATGTGTATTTCAGGGCATACTAGCCGTCCGGACAATCACTATATTAATGCGCCGTGTGCCGCGCATCGCGCGCACGCAGAACCCCGCATCAGGAGCATATGACAACGCCTAGCAACACGCGCTGGGACCCCGCGCAGTACCTCAAATTTGGCGACGATCGCCTGCGACCCGGCATCGATCTCATGCATCGTATTCCGAGCCAATCGCCGCGCCATATCTGCGATTTAGGCTGCGGCACGGGTGCGCTCACGCGCCTACTGGCAACGCGCTGGCCGACGGCCAGCGTCGTCGGCGTCGACCATTCTGCCGACATGCTAGCTACGGCAGCGGCCGCACCAAGCACCGTAGAGTGGGTCGAATCCGACCTGTGCACGTGGCAGCCATCTACGCCTCCGGACCTGATCTATTCCAACGCAACGCTACACTGGGTCGAAGCGCACGAAACGCTCTTCCCGCACCTGCTGTCCCTGCTGACCAACGGCGGCACGCTAGCCGTGCAAATGCCGCTGAGCTGGGGACAGGATTCGCACCGGCTCATGCGGCAGGTGATGAATGACCGCCTGTTGGGCAGCGAGGCGCTGCGCCGCCAGACGGCCCGCCAATGGGTCGAAGAGCCGTCCGTATACTACGACCTGCTCGCTCCGCTCTGCCAACAGGTAGACCTCTGGCAAACCGAATACACACACGCGCTGAGCGGCGAAGATCCCGTGCTGGAATGGGTGCAGAGCACCGGCCTGCGCCCGATACTCAACGGATTAGACGACGCGCAGCGGGCCGAATTCCTAGCGGATTATCGAGCACGCCTGCGCCAAGCCTATCCCCAGCGCGCCGACGGCACGACGCTCTATCCCTTCCGCCGCCTGTTTATCGTGGCGACCAAAGCGCCCTAGGAGAAGACGAAAACGGAGACATGAAAACGACCGACCTAGCCTACTTACACCAACTGGACCAGCCCGACGAAGAGGGTGCATACACCCGTTCGCTGCTCGATCTGATAGCGGAGGGCACGCTCGACCTCGACCTAGCCGCCTTTCTCGTATCCCACATCGCGCGCGGCGCTTCGTTTATCACCGGATCGGGACCCGGCGGCGTCGGCAAGACGACGACCAAGCGCGCCTTGCTCTCTTTTGTGCCGCCCGGACTCTCCTTTTTCAACGCGCTGCCCGGCCAAGTCGACCCGGTCGATTCCGGGCCAACCTGCGCCATTGCCGACGAACTGAGCGGGGGACGACCACCGACCTACCTGTGGGGCGACGACCTGCGCGCCTTTTTTCAGCTCGGCCAGCGCGGTCACCTGTTGACCAGCACCATTCACGCCGACGACTTGGACGAAACGCACGCACAGATCGTCGAGGAAAACGGCGTACCGGTCGAACAGTTCCGCCACGTTGACCTGCTGATACACATCTGCTTAGAGGGCGGCAATCCGCCCGAGCGACGCATCCACGACAAGACCACGCGCCGGATAGTCAATAAGGTCTACTACAGCGACGGAACGATCCCGCACGCACTCGTTTATGAGGCGGGCGGCGCGCGTTCGAGCGCGGCCGTCCTCGATGCGGCGTTTGAAGCGGCGTGTCGCAGCTTCTTGGAAGAAGCACTCGCCGGGCAGGAGCGACGTTTGGCCACCGTGCGCGAGCGCTTTCTGACATGGCTTGCCTCGTGAAGGCCCTTCTCTTCGTCTGCGCGCTGCTGGCAGTCCATCCAGCCCGTGCCCAAAACGGCGTCGTAGCGCAGGTCGCCGGCGATCTGCTCTACGTCAGCGGCCTCAACGGCCAAGCCTCTCTGTGGTCTTCGCTGCGCGTCGGCGAAGGAGCGACTGCCGAAGTTGTCAAGGAACTACCCGACCTCCTCGTCGCGCGCCTGCTGCAGCACGATGCGATGAGGGACTATACCGGCACAGCTGTTTCGATCAGCTCCCTCGGTCCCGCCGCCTCTGAGCGTCGACCGCGACGCGTCGTCCACGCCACCCGCGTCGAGCAGGCACCGCGCATCGACGGGCGAATCGACGATCCGGCCTGGGCCCAAGCCACGCCGATTGGCGGATTTGTAAAGCGCGATCCGGGCTACTGGCTGCCGGGCGACGAAGGCACGACAGCGCGCATCGTATACGACGAGGAAAACCTCTACTTCGCCTTTGACTGCCCCATTCCCGACGGCAGCGGTCCAGTCGCCAACACTATGCGCCGCGATGCCAACCTAACGGGCGACGACAATATTCAAATACTTCTCGATACGTTTAACGACGGACAGAACGGCGTGTTCTTTTTTGTCAATCCGCTCGGGGCGCGCACGGATCTGATTCTCTCGAACGGGGGCCGCAGCAACAATATGGACTGGGATAGCGACTGGCAGGCGCGCACTACGCGTCGGGCCGACGGCTGGACAGCCGAAGTCGCCATTCCCTTTAACCAGCTGCGCTTCACCCCGGATGACGAGATGGTGTGGGGCATCAACCTGTCCCGCTTTAACGCCCGCACCAACATCGCAACCCAGCTGGTGGTCTATGCGCCGACCAACTCCTTTACCGAGCGCTACCGCATGGCCGACCTAGCCGAACTGCGCGGCCTCGGCCAAGTCAGCACGCGCCGCCCCCTAGAGATCAAGCCTTATATCCTACCTGGTACTGCCCGCGACTTTACGGGCGAAGAAGGCGAAGATCGCTCCGTCGATATCGGCGCCGACCTGCGCTACGGTATCACTTCAAACCTTTCGCTCGATCTGTCCTATAAAACGGACTTCGCTCAGGTAGAAGCCGACCAAGAGCAGACCAACCTAGCGCAGTTCAGCCTATTCTTTCCGGAAAAGCGCGCATTCTTCCTCGAGGGTTCCAACCTGTTTGACTTCGGCGATACCGAAAGCCGCGGTAGCCGCCGGCCCACGCTGCTGTTCTACTCGCGGCGCATCGGCATAGAAGAGGACAACCGCATTCCCATTCTACTCGGCACCAAGCTGACGGGTAAGGAAGGCCGCACGAGCATTGGCGCCCTGCACGTTCTGACCGATCCAATCACCTATACCGACGACGAGGATGGCCAAGTGAGCGTGGAGCGCACCCACTACTCCGTCCTACGCCTCAAGCGCGACGTAATGGGACGCTCCAACGTCGGCGCCATCGTGGTTAACAAGCAGGACGTCGATGGCGTCTACAATCGCGCGGCCGGAGCCGACTTCACCTATGCGCCGACGGGCGCCCTTAGCCTACAGGGATTCCTCGCGCGCACCTGGGACTCGGAAACGGAGAGCGGCAACGCCGGATCTGCGTCGCTAGATTACCGCGGCGCCGCCTACTGGGCGCGCATAAAGTACTACGACATCGGCGCGCAGTTCGAACCCGACGTCGGCTTTGTCAATCGCCGCGGTGATCTGAGCGGCCTCCGGCGCTACTATGCCTATGGACGCTGGCGTCCCAAGCCGGCGCTGCACGGCGTGCGTCAGGTGTCGATGGGACCGGAAATCGACGTATTCACCGATCGGGCCAACGAGGTTAAATATTGGAAGGGGCGCCTGTCCATTTTTACCGACTTCGACTCGGGCGACAACTGGTTTAGCGAGGTTTCACACACCTACGATATCGTTGACGAATCGTTTGCGCCCTCCGCGCGACATCCGGAAGCCTCCATTGCACCGGGCCAATACCGCTTTACCTCGTTTCGCACCGGGCCGCGCCTGAGCCAAAAGCGCGCATTCGTGCCGGAATTCAACGTCGAGGTGGGCAGCTACTATACGGGGCGGCGCTATTCCTTTAGCACCGAGAGTGCCTTCCGTCCCTCGGGACAGCTCTCTCTGGAGCTCATCTACGAGGGCAACTGGATCTCACTGCCGGCCGACGGCATCGACCGCGATTTTGCCATCCACGTGCTCAGCTCGCGCGTGCTCTATTCGTTCTCAACTGATTTCTACGTCAAGTTTTTTACCACCTGGAACAACGACGATCAGCACGTGGGCGCCAACGCCCTGCTCAGCTACCGCTACGCCAATGGCAGCGATTTCTTTCTAGTGTTGGACCACGGTTTCGATACGACATCGGGTCTGGCACGTCGCTACCGCTCCGCGCTGCTCAAACTGTCCTACCAGCTCGATCTATAGCCGGCTCGAGCGTGCAGTCTGGCCGTCGGGGCAGGATTACATCACACGCATGGGAAATTACGAGAAGAAAATCTCTGTGCTGTGCTCGACTTAGGCGACATTGCCGTAGTGTTTGACCAACGCCGAGGTCTACAACACGACCAGCCCGCGCTGCACGTCAAGCGCCCAATAGATGCAAAAAGTGGTCGTCGCCCCGCTCGGGACGACGACCACCGCACGTAGGTAAAGGCGGTTCAACTGCGCGTGGAGGAGGACTGTTGGGTGCCTAGCCCACGCCCCCCTCCGGAACCGCCTCACAAGAGAGTATACCCCAAGACGGGCAAAACGAATGGCCCACCCCCAAAATCCCTATAGACTCTCTCTATAAGCGCGCCAAACATTACACGAATTCGTAACAAAAAACCCCTTTTAGCGCGCATATTTTTAACTATACTACTTGCTTAGTATATTTTGTCTCCTACTTTGTCTACATGGTAAGCGAGTACCTTCTACTCTATCACTCACCCCAAGAGGAAAGCTATGAGAAAAGCTATCTTTTTTGCGCTGGCAACGCTGGCGTTCGTTTCTGCGGCCAGCGCGTATACGCTGTCTGGTAGCATTAGCGATGCTTCGGGCAATGCTCTGTCCGGAGCCAACGTCACCATCGAAGGCACCAGCCTCGGTGGTTCGACCGACGACGAGGGCAATTTCAGCATTGCCAACGTCGACGGAGGCGACTACGTCGTCACTGCATCGCTGGTTGGCTACGCCAATCAGAGCTTCTTTGTGATGGTCTCGGACGATGCCAGCATCGCTTTTCGCCTGCAGGTATCCTCCATCGATATGGATCCGCTGGAGGTTATTGCCTCGCGCTCCGACGAGCGTTCACCGACCTACTTTACTGAGGTGAAAAAGTCGACGATTGCCGCCCAGCTCGGCTCGCGCGACATTCCGCTCGTCCTCAACACCACGCCGAGCGTATTCGCTACGGAAACGGGCGGTGGCGCCGGTGATGCGCGCGTTAACGTGCGCGGTTTCAACCAGCGCAACGTCGCTATCATGATCAACGGCGTGCCCGTCAACGACATGGAAAACGGCTGGGTCTACTGGTCGAACTGGGACGGGGTAGGCGACGCCGCTTCCTCCATTCAGGTTCAGCGCGGCATGGGTGACGTCAACCTAGCCGTGCCCGCCATCGGCGGCACCATGAACATCGTGACCGATCCAGCCGAGCTATCGCGCAAGGGCTCGCTCAAGCAGGAAATCGGCTCGTGGGGCTTCAGCAAGACGACGCTGAGCTACAATACGGGGCTGATCGCCGACCGCTTTGCACTGAGCGGCTCCGTAGTCAAAAAGACCGGTGACGGCTACTACAAAGGCACGTGGACAGACGCCAGCGCCTACTACCTGGGTGCCAGCTACCAGATCAACCCCAAGCATCGCCTCGAGTTCTACGCCATCGGTGCCCCGCAGCGCCACGGCCAGAACCTCTACAAGCAGAACGCGGCCGTCTACGACGCCGACTATGCGCGCGACGAACTGGGCTATCGCTCCGAGTGGGTTTCCGTATTCACGGAGAAAAATACCAACAACGAGGGACGAGACTACAACCAGAACTACATTCCGATCTCGAGTGCCTACCAGGGTAAGGACTCCAAGCAGTACTATTACATGTACGGCGAACGCAAGGAAAACCGCTTTAATTCGGGCTTTATCAACGAGCGCGAAAACTACTTCCACAAGCCGCAGATCAACCTGAACTACTACCTGACGCTCAACGCCAACACGCGCCTGAGCAACGTGCTCTACTTCTCCGGCGGCAGCGGCGGTGGCACGGGCACCTACGGTAGCATGAAGTGGGACTACAGCGGCTTTTCGCGCGTGGTCGACTTCGGCGCCACTTGGGAGAACAACTCGACCAGCGATACCGGCTCCAAGGGCATTCTGCGCAACTCGATCAACCGCCAATCAACCATCGGCCTGGTCTCTAAGCTCGATCACAACCTGAGCGACGCACTCACCCTGCAGCTGGGCATCGACTGGCGCACCGCCGAGATCGAGCACTCCCGCGAGGTGCGCGACCTGCTGGGCGGTTCCTACTTCTACTTTGACGGCAACGCCAACGACTCGGAAGCGGACTACAAAAAGCAGATTGGCGACGTCATCGCCTACTGGAACACCAACACGGTAGACTGGCTCGGCTCGTTCGCCCGCGTGCGCTACGAAGCAGACCAACTTTCTGGATTTGCCATGGCCGGCTACAGCATCGTCGGCTACACCTTTGAAGACCACTTCAAAAAGCCGGGTACGGCCGGGCAGACGTCGGAAAACACGGGCATTGGCGGCGGCCAGTTTAAGACCGGCGCCCGCTACGCGCTCAGTGACGATCTGGCCGTATTTGCCAACCTCGGTTTGGTCAACAAGGTGCCTATTTTTGACGCGGCTATCAGCGATTTTGACGGCACGGTTTACAAGGATCCCGAGCTGGAAAAATTCCGCTCCTTCGAGCTGGGCGGCGAAGCGCATTTTGGTCGTCAGCTAACGGTTAAATCCAACATCTACTATACACAGTGGCAGGATCGCACCAACACGCGCAACGTCGTCAATGAGGACGGCTCGGAAGGCTATATCTTCCTAACGGGCATGAACTCGCTGCACTCCGGCTTCGAGACGGAAGTGGCCTACCAGCCCAGCAAGCTCGTGCGTGCGGACCTCGCGCTGTCGGTGGGTAGCTGGAAGTACACCGACGACGTCAGCGGCAAGTACACCACCTTTGCCGATGACGGCACGCGCCAGCAGGAGTCGTACAACTACTACATTAAAGACCTCAAGGTCGGCGATGCGCCGCAGACCCAGCTCGCGCTGGGCGTGTCGGTGTTTCCCGTAGAGGGCCTGCGCTCTCAGCTGGTCTACAAGTTCTACGGCAGCCACTATTCCGACTGGAGTCCCTTTAGCCGCACGGACGCTGGTGACCGCACCCAGAGCTGGCAGATTCCCAACGCCGGTGTCATGGACCTGCACCTGGGATA
>JAYOKQ010000092.1:0-14655 GCA_038119905.1 Gemmatimonadota bacterium
TTGAAGGATCGTATTGTAGTTCATGTGCCGGTAAAACCGTGCTTGGGGGTTTTTTTGAGGATCGTCATCGAAAATTCCACGAACCTGGTTTTTGGCAAAGAGCATGGCATCCGAACGCGTTTCTATGGCGCGTTGAGCCGCAGTATAGTCCGTTGTGACGTAGGGGTTGCCTATTCCTGCAGCAAAAATAACGATGTATTTTTTTTCTAGGTGATGAATAGAGCGCAGGCGGATAAAAGGTTCGGCAACGGTGTTAATGGGAATGGCACTCATTACGCGGACTTCTACCCGGCCCTCACCCTTGGCCGAAAGGACGCCACGCAGCATAAGGCTGTTGATGACAGTTCCCATCATGCCAATGTTGTCTGCCTCTGCTCGCTCAATGCCCCATTGGGCCGCTAAATTTCCTCTGAAAATATTGCCTCCGCCAATGACGATGGAAACTTCAATGCCCTGCTTGTGTAAATTGAGCACCTCGTCAGCTATGTGCTCGAGTGCCTCCGGGTCAAATCCAGAATCACTCGAACCTGAAATCGCTTCCCCGCTGAGCTTGAGTAGGACGCGTTTATATCGCATAAGTCGTTGATTTCTCTCTTGGGAGAAGGGTGAATGATGTGGGAGTTAAAGCAGGCGTCCCTTTTCTAAGGTGCGCGCTTCGGGGTGTTGCTGCACTAGTTGGTCTACCTGTGCACAGAATTGGCTTACCTGATCTTTTGCTAGGCCTGTAAGGGTGCGGCTTTGCTCTAAGACCGCATTGATTTCCTCGAGGGAGAGCGGGAAGCGATCGTCTGCTGCCAACCGCTGCGGCAGGTCGTTGTTCGATTGCCCCTGACGAAGGGACAGTGCAGTCGCTACGGCATGTTCTTTGATTGCCTCGTGGGCCTGCTCGCGACCCGCACCTCGTTGCACGGCTTCCATAAGTAGCGTTGTCGTCGATAAAAAGGGCAAATAACGTTCGGTATCTCGCTCAATGACGGCTTCGTATACGCCCATATCATCGAGCACGTGGAGCATGGTCTCTATCATACCGTCAAAGGCAAAAAAGCTGTCGGGAAGTGCTACTCGTCGCACAACAGAACAGGATACATCACCTTCAAACCACTGGTCCCCGTTTAGGGCACTTACCATATGAACATATCCGCCGAGAAGGACCTGAAACCCATTGATGCGTTCCGTGCTGCGGGTATTCATTTTGTGTGGCATGGCGGAAGAGCCTACCTGTCCCTGTGCAAATCCCTCCGTTAGCATTTCTCCACCGGCCATAAGGCGCATAGTTCGGGCTAAATTGGCAACGCCAGATCCCAACTGATACAGACAACTGAGCGCGTCAAAATCTAGGCTGCGTGGGTAGACCTGTCCCACGGCCCCAATCTCGTTGGCAAAGCCGAGGTGTCCGCGAATTGAATTTTGCAGCTGGGCAAGTTGTGCTGAATTATTACCCAGTAGGGTTAACTGGTCGAGGCCTGTACCAACAGCACCTTTCAGTCCGCGAAGGGGATATCGTTCACAAAGGTTTTCTAATCGGGCATAGGCCTGCAGCATTTCTTCGCCAAACATGGCGAGGCGTTTACCAAATGTAGTGGGTTGTGCGGCTGCATAGTGCGTTCGGCCCACAATGACAAGGTCTTGCCATTGATTCGCACGGTTGCTCAATTTATGTAGCAAGGCAATATACTTAAGTTGAACGAGTCGCAGCGAACGCAGGATTTGAAATTGCTCAACGTTGTCCGTTAAATCACGGCTGGTCATCCCTTTGTGTATATGCTCAAAACCGGCTAACTCGCAAAACTCTTCGATGCGGGCTTTTACGTCGTGGCGGGATATGGCTTCGCGGTGGGCGATAGAATCCAGGTCAATTTGGTCCTTGACCCGTTCATACGCGGAAATAGCTTCGCTGGGTATGTCAATCCCAAGTTCTGCTTGGGCCTTGAGAACGGCTATCCAGAATTCTCTTTCGAGGGCGATACGACCTCGTTCAGACCAGATTTCTTGGATTGGTTGACTGGCATATCGCAGGGCTAGGACGTTGGAAATAGGGGCATTTTCTGTCATGGAGTATTTGAACCTGCCATCATGAATGTTGTATTTCGTAATTTGGTAGTTAATCATAAGCATTAATATTAGTGCTCGCCAGAAACTCATAAATAGTCATATAAATAAAATTATGTCAATTGATAAAGTGGGATTATATCTGCTCCTATTTACCTCTCTTGGTTGGAGTATCAGTGGTGTAATTATCAAAACCGTCGATATGGAAGCTTTGCCTATTGCATTTTATCGCAGTGCGATAGCGGCCCTTTTTATCGGTTTAATTTCAATACGCAGGGGACCTTACAAAGCGACCGTCGGTGGATTCTATACCGCTTGTGCTTATAGCGTGGCCGTAATTCTACTTGTGGTGTCGACTAAAGCGACAACGGCTGCAAATGCAATTATTCTCCAGTATGCTGCCCCGGCCTTTGTTTATGTTTTGGCTATCCCCCTGTTGGGCGAATATCCCCGCCGCAAAGATTGGTGGGTGCTGATAAGCACGATGGTTGGAGTGGGCTGTATTTTTAGCCAGGGAAACGCGGGGAGTATTGCTGGCATAGGATATGGCCTAGCTAGCGGAGTGGGGTTTGCTCTCCTTACTGTGCTTCTTAGGCGCTATCAGCAAAGTGATCCTTTGCAAACGATCGCGTTTAACAATGCTATCGTGGCTCTCCTTTTACTGCCCTGGGTATGGTCTGATCTGCATCTATCCCCGCGGGATACACTGCTCATGCTCATTATGGGGATCGTTCAATTGGGGGGGCCCTATGTTATGTTTGCATTCGCTTTACGTCGTGTTGTGGCTCGTGATGCGGCTCTTATAAGCCTACTCGAACCCCTGTTGAACCCCATTTGGGTATATTTCTTTGTGGGCGAACTACCTGAGTTAATGACGTTTATAGGTGGGGGATTCATAATGGGTGGATTGGTTCTGAGATTTTTACTTCGCTAATAGGCGTGGATTCTCTATGTATCACGTGAATTATAGGAGAAAGAATTTACTATGTCGATACATATCCTTGGCTATGGATCGCTTATGCATATCGACTCATTGCATCGGACCGTACCATGGGTAGAGGCAAAGGATTTAAGGCCCGTCCGCGTAAAAGGTTATAAGCGGCTGTTTAATTTGGCTTCTATGCGTTCCTTTGTGGCAGGGGATCCAAAGGGACAAAAAGTTGGCGTTTTGAACGTAGAACAATCTACGGAGGAAGAACTGGGAGGGATTGCCCTACCTATTCGGAAAGAGGATCTGAGTCCTTTAAACCAGCGCGAATTTCTTTACCGGCGCGAGGAGGGAATTGAAGCATACGATTTTTTTTCCGGGGAAAATTGCGAGAAAATAGCCTTGTACACGGCCTATACGGCTTCTGAGTTGGCGCAGGTCAACCGCAGATATTATGAGCAGCACGTTCGTACGAAGGGAGTCGACAGCACGCTGCAGACATCGATCCTACCGGACGAATTGTATCTGAGTCTATGTCTGCAAGGAGCCTTTTCTTGGGGTGAGGTCTTTGGTTGGCACTTTATGCAAACCACGTACTTAGGTGATGGGGTGACTCCGCTTCATGGATACTTAACAGCGGATGAGGTGGCCTATCGTCTCAACCAGGACCTTCGAGCATACATCCAGAATCGCTGAATCCTAAAGAAGGCCCATGGTATTCCAATAGGCTATAGTCAGCGGGTATAGAATAATGAGAGACAGTGTCGATAGGATGACTTGAACGAGAACGAGATGGCTGAGGGGAAATTCCCTAAACGAATAGGCAATCATAAAAGGGGCTGCTTGATAAGGTAAAAAAACAAGGGAGGTTGCTAGGGCAATGCTCATGGCCGATGGGAGCGTCGCCATACCATGCGCATGGGCTAATTCAATGAGGGGAGAAGTTACTACTGCCGCCACGGCAGCAATATCCATAGCAAAGTCAAGGGGCACAGCCAAGATCGTTAACCCCCAATAGCGTAAGGGCATAGACCAGCCGTGCAAATCAATCCAAGTCGAAATATATCCCATTGCGTATTGATTAAAGCCACTTTGTTCAAGTGCAGTGCCCAGCGAAAAAAGGGCGGCGATATAAAATAAAAAAGAGAAATTTAAACCCCGTAATTGCGGCAGAGAAAGAGCTCCCCATGTCGGTGCCAACAAGAGCAAGACCAAGAGCAGGGCGATATGAGTCGGGGGTATTAAATGGACGGCATCTGTAGCCCAAAGACAAATACCCAAACAAAGAATCGCAATGACCTTCCACTGCTCAGTGCCGAATGGTGCTGATGTTGAGTTAACGGAGGATCGCTGTAGGGGGCCCAAGTTGCGAGCGAAAAAATACCAAATGATCAGTGCGGAGAGGGTGCAACGAGCTAAGCCTACACAGGGAAACATCCAAACCAGCCAAGTCGACCAATACAAGGTTCCGTATCCCATCTGCTCTAGCTGTCCAGCAATCACCAAGTTGGGGACTGCACCTGTCAGTAGGCCGAAGCCGCCGAAAGTCGTGCTGGAGACCAAGGAGATGAGAACGAGCGAATTGAATTGCTGTCGATGATCTGTTTTGTACGAGGCGCAAATCGAACGTCCAATCGGCATTAGGAGAAGGATGCGCACTACTCCAGACGGCACTAAGAAAGCCGCTAGCAGGCCAACCGAATGTAGCTGTATAATAATTCGGGCTGGGTTGGTCGAAATGTACCTTTGCAGATAGCGCGCTATAGAAGCGCCAACGCCGGTTTCACTGATAGCCAAACTTAGTACCATGCCGGCAAAGATTAGCCAAACAGTTGGACCAGCAAACGGACCGAAGCTCTGTTGGAAACTGAGTGTGTCGGTTAATGGATAGAGAAGCAATAAAAAAAGAGAGCTATATTCTACTGGAACGGGTTCAAACGTCCAAAATAATAGGGCGAAAAGCGCCATACCAAGCGCTTGTTGCATGGGGGGAGGAATCTGGGTAAATGGAGACCAAAAACCGATGATCAGGCAGAGAAAGCCGAGGATACATCCGATTTGATGGGTGCGATTCATTCGCGCAACTGATCGCTTAGCGTGCCCGTCGCAATTGCAAAGAAGTGAGAGCGGTTCCACTTCATAATGGCGTCAAAGTTATCGTAGATAAGGTACGCACGGCCACCGCTTCTGTTGGGTATGAGGAGTCGAGCTTGAATGGGGTTTGTCGGTAGTTCCTGATTGTTTAGCCTTCGCACCCCCATCGCATTCCATTGGGCCAACGTTTTTGCCGTTTTGCCGTTTGTAAGCGAAGTATCAAAATGGGGGGGAAGTAGGACGGGGCGGCCCCAAGTCACCCTTTCGTTCCACCCTAAAGCCCGTAAGAAATTCGCAATAGAAGCGAGGGCATCCGCGGTATTGTGCCAGATGTCCCTACGTCCATCGCCGTCAAAATCCACGGCATATTGTTTGTAATTCCACGGCATAAATTGACACTGTCCCATGGCACCAGCCCAAGAGCCCAGCATTTCTTCCGGCTGTGCATGTCCGGCTTGTACGGTTTCTAATGCCACCAATAATTCCCTGCGAAAGTAGTCTCCACGCCGACTTGAATAGGCTAACGTCGTGAGTGAACTCAGCACGGAAAAAGAACCCATATAGCGACCAAAATTGCTCTCCATGCCCCATAGGGCCACTATGATGCGAGGATTTACTCCATAGGTAGCCGAGATTGAATCGAGCAGTGACTTATTATCTGCTAAGAGGGTGCGCGCTGTGGCAATCCGCTGCGATGTAATGCGTTGTTCAAGGTAGCCACTCAGCGTTTGTGTAAATTCGGGTTGCTTCTTTTCGAGTTGGTTGACGCGTTCATTCAGCTGTAGTAGGGGAAGAGCCCCATCGAAGGTTTTTTCTTGGATTCCCTGGGAGCTGGCATCTTTACGCAATTCGGATAGCCACTGCGAAAAGTCTGCATCGGCATAGAGCGTTTGGAAAGTTAAAACGCTTATAAGTATACTTTGTAAGTAGTGCAATCTAGGTCGTCCTCTATGTGTTTAGAAATAAGATACAATGAACCTTTCGTATTGTCATTCACCATATAGCTGCAGTGAAAAGAGCGTACAGTATGGGCATTAATGAGCAGTTACGAGGCATTGATTCGGTGGCGCTCGAGCTAGAAAAAACGCTCAGCGGGCCTTTTCGTACGGTGTTAAAAAGGCCTTGGCCTGAAGTAGATCATTTATTAGCAGGCCAATCGACGGTATTCATACGTGGTGGGCGTATTGGGCACATACTGCCAATCGTTGGTTGCGCCAGTTCCTGTTTCTATGCGTCAGATAAGAGAGGATGGGATAGTGGGGATTTTAATGATCCATACGGTGCGAAAAAGTTTGTAGGTAGAGAAAGTGATTTATGCGCAGGGCTTGTAGTGCCGGTTGGGCACGTGCGTATCAGGGACTGGAATGTAATGGAGTGGTGGATTAAAGAATATACCCCATGGAATCCAAGCGCTGTAAGAGAATGGTTTCATCGGCGCAAATACGGCTCATGGCTGACGATTGTTCGCGTGTATAGGGTTGAACCAATTCGAGTCGAGTTTTATGGGGGTGTGGGGCTCCACCGGGTAAAACCCTTCTATGCAAAAGGTGTTGAACCTGTTATGAGCGATGTTGAATGGGGACTAGCTCTCGATGAATTTAAAAAACTACTAGATTTATCCGATCCACTTCATATAAAAGGCAATAAATCGGTGAGTGATCTTTCAAAAGAAGCGCTACGGACTATTTTGAGCGAAAAGACGGGATATGGCGAAGATGAAATTGGACGCTGGGAGCGTATTTTATTGAGGAAAAAGCAGTTGGTCTTTGTGGGCGTACCGGGAACGGGTAAAACCTTTATTGCCAGAGAGTTAGCTTTATATTGCGCCGGTGGTCGATCCGAACGAGTCGAAGTAATGCAATTCCATCCCGGTGTAGCGTATGAAGATTTTGTGCAGGGTCTGCGTCCCGTTCAATCTGGAGGGGCCGTGCAATATGAGATGAAAGAAGGTGTTTTTCTTTCGTTGTGTAGGAAAGCGCGTAAAACTCCCGATCTGCCCTTTGTGCTGTGTATCGACGAATTAAACCGAGCTTCGCTGCCTAGGGTATTGGGAGAATTATTGTCGTTAGTTGAGTATCGGGATCAGTCGGTTCGCTTGGCGGGGGATGGGGGCGAGTTTTCAATCCCACCCAACCTCTATATCATAGCCACGATGAATGGCGCAGATCGTTCTATTGTTGCGCCCGACCAAGCGATCATTCGCCGATTTGCGCACATTTATCTGCGACCAAACTACAAAATTCTTTCATCATATCTGGAAAAGCACGGTTTAGATGGGGCGTGTTTAGTTGCTTTATTACAAGAAATAAACGGCAGCGTGGCGGAAGATGAATTGCAGCTAGGGATATCTTTTTTTATGCAGGATGGCAACGCCCTCCCCGTGCATATGGCTGACATATGGGAGAGCGAGGTAGAGCCATATTTGTTGGCATCCTTCTACGATCAGCCCGATCTATATAACAAGTTTAGATGGGAGAATGTCGCCCATCGATTCGCTCTTTGGGAGCGATCGCTTTAATATGGACCTAACGATAGTGGAGGAATCGGCGCAAGAGCTTGCTGCCAATGAGGAAGGGGAATGTTTGGCCGATTGGCTCCAAGCCCATTATCCAGATTATTTCTCAATCAACATCCTCTACCATAATTCAAGAAAAATATTGAGTCTTCGTTCCAAGGGATATGTTGGTCTGTTCCCTCTGGGCAATGGTGGCATGCTACGGGTGATGCCCAAAGTCTCTTTTCATTCGGTTTGGCAGATCCTCAGCGGAGTAGAACGCTCCGTTCGATGGCAGAAGGGACAGGGCCGGGTAAACTCCATTGAAAGCCTATCCGAACATTTAGTACACACCTTTATTGAGCTGGTAGAAGAGCGCATCCGTAAAGGATTATTATGGAAGTATACAGAGCGAGAGGATAGGGCAAACCCTCTTCGGGGGCGCATTGTGTTCGGCGGGGATTTAGATCCCTTGGTAATACGCTGTCGCTATGATGAGGGTGGAATAAATCACATCGCCAACCAGTTGATCGGAGAAACAATACATGTTCTAAGTAAGAGAGCATGGGAAAGTGCGAGCATTGAGCAACGTCTCTTACGCCTGAAACAGTGTTTCTTACCCCATGTTGGCATTCGGCCGGCCGATGTCATGGATCAAGATAGGATGCGCTACGGTGGTCGCCATGCTGATTATGAACCGATACATCGCCTATGCCATTTACTGAAAAAGGCCTGCAGTCCAACAATACGCCAGGGCCCCGAGCTTTTTACCCCTTTTGTATTGCATATGCCCACGATTTTTGAAAATTCAGTCGCACGATGGATGAAAAAGAGCTTTGCTTCCCGTTGGGAAGTGCGTCATCAATGGGTGGTCCCACTCCAGGCGACGCATCGGGTGACGTTTAAAATTGATTTAGCGCTCTGCGGGCGGGTAACAGGTGCTCCAGTTACTATTTTCGATACGAAATATAAAACAGACAACCAGCCTGCATCCTCGGATATACAGCAGATTGCCGCCTATGCCGTTGAATTAGGAGTACGCACGGCTTTTTTGATGTATCCACATCGAATTTTAAAACCGGTAAAAGTATGCGTTGGTCCTGTATGTGTTTATGCAATCGGCTTTGACTTTGGGCAGAAGTCGTGGGAAGAAATCGGTTCTCCTGTAAAAGATTTTATTGAAAGCAAATTGACAGCATATAATTAAATTTATGTATATGTAAAAAGATAGTTTTAAAAATACGCTCAATTACAAGGTTCTTATGGGCGAACTATCGACCCATCGGGACGACGATCTTCGGCCGCGTGATATCGCTCCCTTGATTGGAGCAATTTATTAGCTGCTTCTTCGTCAATATCAATGCCCAGACCAGGCCCGGAATTGGCATACAGGTATCCTCCATCTAATACAGCATGACCGGGAAAGATCGCCAATTCATCTTCGCTGAAATGGTTTTCCTCCTGAATGCCAAAGCCTGTTGATGCCAAATCTAAATGCATGGCGGCTGCTTGATTTACGGGGTCGTTATCACCGCCCTCTTGCCATGCCGTCTGCACCCCGAAAAACTCGCATAAATGGGAAATTTTCTGGCAGGGAGTAATCCCACCTGCCTTTGATACGCGCACGCGGACATATTGGATCAGGCGCTCTGTTATAAGGGGCAGGTATTCCTGGGGGTTAATAAAGAGTTCGCCCATTGCCTGAGGGGTAGTGCACTGTTCGCGAATGTGCCGAAACCAGGCGATGTGTTCGGGGGGAAGGACGTCTTCAAGAAAAAATAAACGATAGGGTTCCAATAGTTTGGCCAACGTAACAGCATTGTGTGGGTGTAGATGTTCGTGCACATCATGTGTAAGTTTTGGGGCAAAACCCAGCCGGGCACGTAACGTTGCAAACATTTCTGGTATAGTTTCTAAATACAGTTCATCATCAAAGAAGCGGTCTTTTTTCAGATGGTTTTTAGGTAGGGGAATCTGCTCTGCTTTTCGGAAACCACCGCCGCCGTACGCGCCAAGCTGACAGCGAATCACCTCGTAGCCTTCTTCTTGGTAGCGTTGGATGTCATCGATAAGCTCTTCTATATCGTTCCCACCAGCATGCGCATAGCAGGGAACTGCGGTTCGGGTTGGACCGCCCAGCAGTTGATAAAGGGGCATCCCCGCTTCCTTCCCTTTGATATCCCATAGTGCCATGTCGATACCAGCTAGTGCCGTGTTAAGAATCGATCCATTACGCCAATAGGCGCTAGTATAGGCACTTTGCCATATATCTTCGATTTGGCTCGCGTCTCGTCCTATCAACAGAGGCGCTAAAACCTCTTCTATGGCCGTTATAACAGTAGATGAATGATGTATATCGCTTGCCGAACCAATGCCATAAAGGCCTGGTTGATCCGTTATGACTTGGACAACAACCCAGGTGCCATTAGCACGAGTACGAATCGTGCGAATTTCTTTGATCTTAGCCATATAACGTTCTCCACGGATTAGAGAAAACTGAAGGGGTGCGTGATGTTAGTCTATCAAGAATAGACTAATGGCGGGAATGTAGGTAATAAGGAGCAGACAAAATAGTAGTATGCTCAAAAAAGGAATAGAGGCTTTGTAAAGGGTAAGTATGGGGCGCTCAAACCGCATACTCGAGATAAAGAGGTTCATGCCGATGGGAGGCGTCGAATAGCCTATTTCAAGATTGGTTAAAAACAAGATACCCAGGTGTATGGGGTGGACATCAAAGGCGGAAGCAAGGGGGAGTACGAGGGGCACCACTAGGACCAGCGCAGAGAACATATCAATTATGCAGCCTACGGCCAGCAGGAATATGTTCAGTATTAGTAGGAAAACCCATTTGCTTTCGATATGAAGCTGAAAAAAAGCGAGTACGCTTTGCGGAATTTGTTGGTCTATGAGGTAGCTTGTATAGGCCATCGATGCGCAGAGAATGATAAAAATGGCGCCTACTAACGACATACTTTCAATCGCGATTTTAGGCAAATCCTTAGGGAGCACTTCCCGTTTTATACCTACTTCGATAAGTAGCACATACCCCGTTAACAGCACAGCTGCTTCGCTAATGGCGATCAAACCGCCATAAATTCCACCAAACAAGACTAAGGGGATCACTAATTCCCAAACCCCTTCGCGTAAACATGAACAGAGAGAAGGGGTGATATCTGCTGTTGTATCTTTTCGCAAGGTATGCCGATGGGTGAATACGCTGTAGAACGAGAGAGCTGTTATAAGAAGTGCCCCCGGCACCAAACCAGCTAAAAAAAGGTCGTCTATGGCGACTTCCGCGATGATGGCATATAGAATAAGCGGCAGACTCGGTGGTAAGAGAAGCCCTAAACTGCCCGATGTCGTTAGGAGTCCCAACGAGAAGTCATCTCGATATCCTGCCCGATTTAGGGCCGGCCAGAGCAAGCCGCCTAAAGCAATAATTGTCATGCCCGATGCGCCAGTAAGGGCAGTAAAAAGAGCACATACTACCAGGCTTACAATGGCTAATCCCCCAGGCAACCAATGCAGCAGGGCCTGCGATATACGGACTATGCGCTCAGGTGCTTTGCTTGCGGAAAGGACGAATCCGGAAAAAGCAAAGAGAGGAATTGCGCTTAGTGCAGGCATCTCTGCGAGACGATACATCTCGATAAGAAGGATCGTAAGATCGATTTCTGCGGTATAAAAGGAGTAGAGCGTGAGGCAGCAAACTACGATAAAGAGTGGGGTGCCGATCAGGGCCAATAGAATCGAAAAGCCAACCATTGTCTTTAATTCGAATTAGGTGTTGACCGGAGCAGTTGTTTGGTGTGTCCCACAGAGCGTATAGTCATTGAAAAAAACATACAGGGAAATATGAGTTGGAAGTAGAATCCCTCCACACCCAATAGGCGAAAGGTGTTGAATGCGCGTTCGTCTTCAACGAAACGAATTGACTGCCAGCAGAGGATGGCGCATATGAGGGCTGTTGCAATATGGGTAGCGGTTTTAAATATGCGGTGTTGGCGCGTAGGAAAAAGAAGGGGAACAAGATCTATTTTGAAATGGTGTCCTTGGCGCATGGCAATTGAAGACCCCCAAAGACCTACCCAAAGGACTAGATGGCGCAGGATCGCATCTAGTCCCAACAAGGGTAAACCGAAGGGTCGCAGTAGAATCTGAAGCGTGCTTAGGCTAAATAGAGCACCAAACAGCAGGACCAAAATACCGTCTTCGATTTTTCTGGCTGTATTTAAAAGCCGGGACAGGGCCATTTTGTTATTGAGAAGGCTGCGGTACTGAGCGAAAGTCAGATAGAAGGGACCGTATGAGTTGATGGATATCTAGGGGAAGAATTCCTCCCACGAGCTCTCTCTCTGTGCCTTCAATTAATGGATTAAATGACGCTAAATCTTCCTGGCTAGAAGTGTGTAGCTGTAGCCCGCTTTTTTGTAAGACTTCGAGTGCGCTCCGATTGTCTTTTCGCATTTGAATTGTAAGAGTCTGCATCTCTTCGCGGGCAATAGCACGTAACAATATTTGGTGATCAGGCTTGAGCTTGTTAAAGGCCTTCTGGGCAACAAGCAGTGCGCCAGGTGAATAATTAATCGGCAATTCGTTAATATGGGAAACGCGTGTATGCCACTGTAACACAATGGCTGCGGCTGGTGATGCATAGACCACGTCGACGAGATTTGTTTGTAATCCCATCAATACATCCGGTATTGTAAGGGGAATGGAACGAATGTCACCCAATCGAAACAAAATTTCTGTAATGGGCTCCCCTTCGAGCCGCCAAACGGTATGTGCCTTCAGGGCTTCGAGATCTTGGATGGGTTGATGGGAGAATAAGTGTACGAAACCAACATCAGTCCAGCCCAAATGGACATATCCTCTTTCGCTATAGCGCCGTTGAAAGTGTGCTTCAGTTTCTTTTAACACATAATCTATTTCTCGGTACTCATTGAAGAGAAAAGGCATCTGCAGAGCTAGGACGTCGGGTAAAATCTGGCTCATACTTGGACCGGCAAACCCACCACCGTGTAGTTGTCCTATGCGTATCTTGCGAAGGACAACGGGTTCATCGCCCTGAATGCCCCCCGCATATATTTTGAATTGCACCGTCCCATTGGTCGCTGTCCGTAATCTGCTGTCGATAGTGCGCAGTGCATCTGTCCACGCACTTCCCTCTGGAGCTAGGGTGGCAATCTTTAGAGTTTGGCCCCAACTAGTCGATGTAATTAGCAATAAAAGGCAGGTTGGAATTCGAATGTAACCTGTTACTTTAGAAAAATTCATCGCCATCCTCTAAGAGTTTAGCGGCAATCTCTTTAGCTAGTGCATTCTGCAGTCTGAGGTCTGATGGACCGACGTCGACTGGATGATTTATTACTCGCTGTAATAGAGTGTCATGCAGCGTGCGATCAAACGTCTGTCTGGCATAATATCGCGCCTGCATGGTCAGAAATAGGAGTGATTGTTGGCCCGTTAATTCGAAACCCCGTTCAAAATGGAAGAGCGACTTTTGTGGATTCCCTCCAATGGTTGGGGGAAGCGCAGCATGGTAGATACCCAAAAAAAGGTGGGGTGCAGCATGTTCAAAGGATTCGTCTTGTTGAAGGATCCATTCCATCAGTCGGATAACCTTGGGTAGTTCGGCAAGGTATTCCATTGAATTAGGGTTTGTGCTGATAAGCCCGCCCCAACTACTTGCTAACCAGAAAATGGAAGCGAGGTCCTCGCGTTCCAAATGGTTGGGGATTGATTGGAAATCCTTGAATGGGGCTTCCAGTAACCGCTGAACGATAGGCCTTCCCCCTAACGCTCGGAGAGCAAAGCGCCTTCCTCGTTTAAAATACTCGTGTGCTGTATCCGCATCTTTGTATTCAAGCAGCGTTCCATAGGACGTATAGGCAGTAGCTGCTTTAAGCGCTAGGCCTTTGTTGTTAGGCGCTTCTTGGATTAACCCTTCAAGTATTAGGAGAAAGGCGGGCATGGCGTCCCGGGCTAATTGAGGTTGATTATTTTCCTCCGTTGCTCTTTCGATACTGTCCATGAGGCCATTCGCTGCGTGAATCTTTATGGAAGTGCAGCCAGACGTCGTGGTTAATAGGACGACAAGAGCACAACACTGAATGAGTGATGCTAAGGCTGTCGCGGGCATGTTAGGGTTTTGTAAGCGGTAAGTTGAATTGACCTATACTAGGAATATAAGAGGATTGGTCGCTTATAGAAGGACACAGGGCGAGTTAATCGAGATGATTTTCTAAGCAGATCCAGGGATCATCGCTATGGCCGCATTGAATGAAAATCTGGATCGCGTTTTTTAAGTTGCCGTTGTGGTGATTGAAGACCTGTTCAAAAAGAGGGCCTCGCCTATTGTATCGCCGATATGAAAGTAGGTGAGCGTTATTTAATTCCCAATCTAAGAACGAAGCATATCGTTGGTCTGCATATTGTTTGAGCGTTGCGGAGAATTGCTTTTTGATTTCAGAAAAACATTGCTCTCGTCGCGCTAAGATATCCGGCTCTGAACCCGCAGTAATATACAGGCTATCTAAAGTTGTTATCGCTGTGCCCATAAATGCGCGAAACCTATTTTGGTCAGCCCTTTCACCCTGAGCGATCGAATGCCATGGCGTATCTTTTCCAAAATATTGGCTCAAAAAAAGCTGGGATCCATGGAAACCAACAAAGGAAGCAAGGCTTTCGTTGAAATCTGTTTGGTTTTTTGCATACACTGTTACATGCGTTAATTCGTGTATGAGCAAGTCTGCCAACACGTGGGGAGGGTAAGATAACATCGTGCTCAATAATGGGTCGGAAAAATAACCTAACGTGCTGTAGGCGCTGACGCTTCTTAGATGGACATCATATCCTAAGGCTATGAGTTCATCGCGTTCAATTTGGGCTCTAAGGCGATCAAAAAAACCTTTATAGGGCAGCGGGCCGACAAACGGAAAATTCCAAAGATAGGGTTCAAATTTATGCTTGGCCGAAGCGCTGATATTCCAACTGATGGGGCCCCCACCGGTATCATAAAACTTGGTATATTGGCCTTGGGAATCCAAACCTAGTGTTTGCGCAAACGCCAATATTGAATCTACCAGCA
>JAYOKQ010000092.1:14665-17115 GCA_038119905.1 Gemmatimonadota bacterium
CTTACGTCGCACCCCGTAAAAAGAAGAATAAACAGTAAAGGGCCGAACAAGGTATATGTTCGGCCCTTAGATAAATCCATGGGGGCTTTGCTCAGGGCGCCGCTGTTTCTACGGGCTGCGAATCGCTTATAGCCTGGTAGATCTTAGCCATTTCTTCATTGAGTTGGACAATGATTTGATTGGCATCCTTGAGCTGGGTTTCTGCCTCAACATAAAGCGATAAATCGCCGGAGGAGTTTTCGGCTTCATTGCCGCGAATTGTTGCATCATATGCCGACAAGCGCAACGTTACCATTTTTATGATATTTGCATGAAAAGGTGCCAAAAGTGGGGGAGAGGTTATTTCTCGCAGAGCTTGTTCCACAGCAGCTAACGGTGGGCGATTTTTCTTCATAACTGGAGCAAGATTCGATCCAGTGGCCTTTCCCGTGCTGCCAACTACCTTATCGACTTCTAGTTGGATGCGGCCAATTTCCTGCATATGGGGATTAATCTGCTGTAGATAGCCTTCGACATCGGCTAGCGTCCCGTAAATAGTTGTGGGGGCGGAAGTTTGCTGTTGGGGCTTAGTTTCCTGCTCTTTCGTGCCACAGGCAACTAAGCCAACGAAACAAACAATGCCAAATACAAGGAGTCGCATCAACTATTTAATCCTGTTTGGTAGGAAGTTTTATAGATTGGAAGATGCTTTCTCAAGCTAAACCAACTTTTCACCATCAAAAATAAGGTTTCCCTTTTGGTCAAAAACGCGGCCATCTTCGGTAAATTCGTACTTCATAGACTGGCCTAGCGTTAGATGTTTTTTCACCTCATCTATATCCTTGTATTTTTCGATGAGCTTTTCGATCGGCCCTTCAAATTGTGTCTGTTGCCATTTGGGGCGGTCCTTATTGTGCGCCTCGCGCTGTTCCTTCGTCATAATGGGGAGGCGGTCGGCTGCAGGAGTAAATCGCCCTGCCTGGGCTTGCTGTCTGCGGTATTTCCCGTGTCTCTTTTCCGACTCTGTCAGCATTTCCTCGGGCATAGCCTCAAACGTGGATTGACCGTCGTCGCTTGTGGCTTCCCGTTCGCGCAAACGAGCTTTGGCTTCTTCAACCTCGCGAGAAATGATCTGCTCACTTTGAGGGTTGACATTGTTTTCTGGGCCGATGCGTCGAAGCACGGATCTGGCGGCTTTGTTCATTTTTAAATTTCCTAAGAAAGTTTGTTTTTTACTGGTTTTTATGGGGTTTAATGTCGAATTATTACCCCATGGCAAATATATGTCTGCCTGCTGATTTGGCAAATCCAATTTACCCGTGTTATCTTATATGCGCCAATCGCTTAGGTCTTTCCATAAACTCATTTTCGGTAGGCTACCATGGGCAAAAAAGAAAAACAATCGCCTGAAGCTAAAGAGCAGCGTGACGAGCGGATGGAGAAGGTGCGGACTTTGACGACGGGGCAGAGCGAGAATGCAGCAAAGGTGCTAAAAATGTGGCTTGAAAAATCGTCCGAAAAGAAGTAGCAGACATCTAACCTACCAACGGTTTTGGGAGTTTTTATGAGTTTTTTCTCTCGTTTTTTTTCCAACGACATCGGCATTGATTTGGGCACGGCAAATACGCTCATTTTTGTCAAAGGGGAAGGGATTGTTCTCAACGAACCCTCCATAGTGGCTCGGCAGTTCGCGACTAAAAAAGTCATTGCTGTTGGCATGGAAGCCAAGGAAATGGTTGGACGAGAAAATGCTGATATTCAGATAATTCGGCCATTAAAAGATGGCGTTATCGCTGATTTTGAGGTGACGGAAGAGATGATTCGTCACTTCATACGCAAAGTGCAAAAAAATAAGCTCTTCGTCCGTCCTCGTATTGTTGTTTCCGTCCCTTCTGGTAGCACGGAAGTCGAAAAACGAGCTGTGCGCAATTCGTGCGAGCGGGTAGGTGCCCGCGAAGTCTATTTGGTTAGCGAACCAATGGCCGCAGCAATCGGAATTGGTTTACCCGTCGAACAGGCGATCGGTTCCATGGTCATTGATATCGGCGGCGGAACGACTGAAATTGCCGTCATCGCCTTGTCCGGTATCGTTACGCACGAATCGCTGAGAGTGGCTGGCGATGCAATGGATCAAGCAATCATTGATTGGATGCGTAAACAATACAATCTGCTGATTGGCACGCGTGGGGCAGAAATTTTGAAGTGGCAAATTGGTTCGGCCATGGAAATGGACCCCGAAGAAGAGGCCCCAGTGCGTGGCCGCGATATGGTGGCGGGGATTCCTAAAACACTTACGGTGGACTCCAGAGAAATTCGTCAGGCACTTAGCGATCCAGTTGCACAGATAGTAGCCGGAGTGCGGAGAGTCCTAGAGGAAACGCCACCGGAACTGGCAGCCGATATCCTGGATCGTGGGATGATTCTCAGTGGTGGGGGTGGCATCCTCAAGGGATTAAAAGAGCGTTTAATAG